>NZ_JBHSFK010000039.1:0-117144 GCF_042653945.1 Streptomyces vulcanius
TGCGCAAGCGCGGCATCACCCACCGCATCGCACGCAAGGGCATCGAATCTTCCACGCGACCGGGCCGCCACCGCTGGACGATCGAGCGCACCATGGCCTGGCTCGCCGGCTGCCGTCGGCTCCACCGTCGCTACGAGCGCAAGGCTGAACACTTCCTGGCCTTCACCGCTATCGCCTGCACCCTCATTTGCTACCGCCGACTCGCCAAATGAGACGACGTCTAAGGCTGCCCGGTCGAGTCGTCATGCAGTGCGGCCAAGGCCGCGACGGTTCCCTCTGGCTTCGCGCAGGCAACACATGGCTGCGCATAGAGGCATGAACACCCCGGGCAACATCTTGGCGGTCCAACTGCGGGGCCATCGCAGAACGCCGGGGGTTAAAGAGCAAGCTAACCGGCTTCTGGCTCGGTGCACGCGAAGTCGTACGGGGCCCAGTCGGCTACGCGGCGGTACCCGAGGCGCTGGTAGAGGGCGTTGCTGGTGGGGTTGCCCGCGTCCGTGAACAGCACGACCTCCTTGGCGCCCGAGGCCAGCGCGGCCCGGCTCACCTCGGCGGTCACCGCGGCCGCGTAGCCGCGGCCGCGCAGGTGGGCCGGGGTATAGACGGGGTCTACCCGAACCATTCCGGCAACCATCGGGTTCACGCCCGCCATGGAGACGGGCGTGCCGTCCGGGGTCTCCCAGAAGATGTAGCTCTTCTCGGCGAAGCGGGTGTCGGCCCAGGAGGCAGCGTCGATGGTGACGCTCTCCCCAAGGTCCGCGGCGAGTTCACGGCACCAACGCATGAGGTGCTCATGGTCCTGCCTGCCCACGATCCGGCCGCGGCCCTCCGGGGGCGGCTCGGCCGAGGTGAGTGTGCCGAGACGGTACAGGTGCATCCGGACGCGGAGCATGGCCGTCGCGTCGGTGTGCTTCTGCCAGGCTTCGGCAAAGGCGGTGGCGGTGTCGTGGTCCGCGGTGACGCCGGTGAGGATGTGGCCGAGGCCAGTCAATTGGGCGGCAAGGGCGTCGGCCCGCTCGGGGGAAAGGGGGGTGAGGGTCAGACGGCGGGTCGGAGGGCGGTAGAAGATCGCCTGGGTCTCGCCCTCCGACTCCAGCCGGCCGAAGAGGACGGTTCCAGGGGTGAACGCGCCCGGGCGGGTCCGCCACTTCTCGATCACTGTGAGTGGCGTGTTGTGCAGGGCGGGGCGCGAGCGGAGGAAGTCTCCGGCCCGCGCGAGAAAGTCGTCGATGTCGTTGGTGAGGTGCCAGGCATCCGAGCGCATGCTGCATGCTCCCGCATGCACTCGACTCCGGGGAGCTGATACACGAAGACAAGTCTCCGTCCTGCCTCATAGTCGCTGCCAATCACCCCTGATTACATAGGAGTTGTCCTTGTCCGCTGGCTGGTGTTGGGACTCCTGCGGGTCAGACGTCGGGTCATCATGGTGATGAGTGCCCAGTTCGGTTGGGCTTCGGAGTGCTGCGGGAGGCGTTCGTAGTCGTGCGTCGCGGCGGGCGCGTAACTCCGGCTCCAGTCTCACTCGCCTCGCACATCAGAATCCGGATCCGCACCGAATGTGTCAGCGGTATGCCGGTGACCTGTTGAACAGCACTTCGATCTACGTTGGTACGTCGTGGGTGCAGATAACATGTGGTCGACGTCGAGCGACGACGCCGAGGTGATCCATACCTGGTCGTACTCCGACCACCACCGCCCGCCCGTCAGCGCGCACCTCAACCCGATCTCCGGCGCCTCCAGCGCCTCAGCGAGGATCACCTCCCTGCGGGTGTCACAACCGTCCGTGGCGTTGAGGCCCTTGTTCCAGTGCTTGAACTGCTCCCGGCTGTAACCGGCCCGCGGCCCTTCCGGGGCCTCCTCAATCCAGGCCAGCGTCTGGAAGAGCGGCACATCCGTCCCCGCGAGCGGGGCGGCTTCCTTCGGGGTTGCGGCAGTTGGACCGGCCGCGGCAGGCCCGCCAGCTGGTCGCGCACCGACGGGGACCGCGGTCGCGGGACCGGCCAGTGGGACAACGGACCGGGCGAGCGCGGGCAGAGCGCGCAGCAGGCTCTTGATCACCCCCCGGGTGTAACGGGACCGGACAGCAACTCGCAGGAGGACCGACCGGACCCTCACCCGGGTGGGCGGCAGCTTTCACCGCAGAAACGATCAGCCCTTCACGTGAGCGGCTCGTCAGAGCCGAACGCGGCGGCGAGTTGCTTGCCCCAGGACGGATGGTGGTGCACGACGTAGGCGGCGCCGGCCGCGAGCAGCGCCACCACGACGACCAGGAGCAGCGCACGGAGGGGCCCGGGTCGTCATGGCGATGCCCGGGCCCGTGCTGGCGTGAGCTGATGTTCCACTTCGGGGCGAGGCCGTCAGAAACACCAAAGGAGCCGGTACCGCCGCGCGGTACCGGCTCTCGGCGGTCTCGCGGTGCAACGCAAGGCCGGGTGGTCCCTGTTCACTCTTCGGTTCGAGTCAGCAGCAATCAGGGCAGGGCCCGCCCCTGTCGGTGCAAGCCCAGATGCGCGGATCGTGACTCAAGCACTACTGACCTTGCTGGCGTGATGTCGTCAAGGTGAGGCCGGTTCCAGCGAGACATCCATCGACGAGGTTGCTGTGGTACTGGATCTCGCGGAGGCCCTGCCGAAGGGCGCGCATCAAATGGTCGGGGTCCGTGAAAGCGGTGTTGGCCTGGCTGCTGCGACGCAGCAGTGACCAGATGCCCTCGACGGGGTTGAGGTCAGGTGCGTAGGCCGGCAGGAAGTAGCAGGTGATCCAGCCATGGGTGTCGATGAACTCCCGCAGCCGACGGTCTTTGTGCACGTTCAAGTTGTCCCAGATGAGCACAATCGGTCCGCCGAGCTGCTGGTGGGCGGCGGTCAGCAGCTCGCGGTAATCGGTCCAGGTGAAGCTGCGTCTGCCACCCCGTTTGTGGTCGACGTGCCGCTTGGGCCGGTAGATCAGGCGTGAGCGTTCGCCCTGCTTGCAGCAGGCCAGAGCGGCGATGGACAAGCGGCGCTGGGAGCGTCCCCGCACCGGGATGATGGGTGTGTGGCCGCGTCTGGCCCAGGTGCGGGCGGTGGGCGGCGTCATCGAGAAGCCGGCTTCGTCTTCGAAGCAGAGCCAGGCCCCGAGCGCCGCCACGGCGTTTCCACCTGGGGCCAGGTCTCCTTCACCCAGCCGGTGACGGCTTCCTCGTCGCGCTCGGTCGCGCGGCGGGCCGGGACCTGGTGGCTGAAGCCGTGCCGGTGCAGCATCTGGGCAATAGCCGACAGCGTCATACTCTTGTGGAACCGGCGCCCGATCAGCGTCCTGATCCGCGCCAGCGTCCAGGTCTGGTCCGGCCGGCCGTGCGCGACCGGCCCCTTGGCCGGCTCCTGCTCGAGCACCGCAAACAGCGTCTCACTCAGCTTGGGCCTGGACGCCGGCCCCTTCGACTCCAGGGCTGACGTTCCGCCGTGCTCCCATGCCTGGTGCCATCGCTGTACCGATCGCACGCTGACACGTAACTGCCTGGCGACGGCGGCATTGTCGTGTCCCAGGGCGAATAACTCGGCCGCCTGCATCCGGATGTCCTCGCGAAACACCCGTCGCTCCGCGGTCAGCCCGCCCCCTTGCGGATACCTCATATGACCGGCCTACTGCGACAACCAACGCTTGTCAGCCCCCGCGACATCACGCCAGCAAGGTCAGTAATCGGCGGGCGCGTTCACGGACCTGGCAGCGCAGGAGTTCATGGATGACCTGGTCGGTTCCGTCGTCCCGCCAGGCGGCGAAGTAGTAGTAGGTCGCGCTCTTCTGCGGCAGGTCGTGCGGGAGATAGGCCCACTGGCAGCCGGTCCGCCCCTGATAGAGGATCGCGTTCACGATCTCCCGCATGTCGTAGGCGCCCTGGTGGCCGCTGACCGAGCGGTGCCGGTCCTTCCACGCGGTGATCACCGGCTCGATCAACGACCACTGCTCGTCCGATAAGTCACTCGGATACGGCTTGCGTTCACTCACCCGAACACATCACCAGACCATCAAGCGCGGACCGGCAGATTCCGCCCCGCCGCCACACCATCAGGCGACAGCAGAGCCACTCAAAGACTCACAAACCGCCCACTAAGGCGTCACGGTCAGGCGCAGGCGGGTGCGGGACGGCGCCGACGGGGGCAGCGCGGCGATGACCTCGGCGAGGGAGGTCGCGGCGAGGCTGCGCCGCCAGGCCTCGTGGGCTTCGGCCATCTTCTCGGCGAGGATGCAGGGGTTCTGGCACTCCTCGGCGGGCAGAGCTCCTCGTCCCTGCTGGCGGATTTCGCGGCACTCGTACGGCGAGGACGCACCGTCGACTGCCTCGACGATCTGCAGGAGCGTGATCTCGGACGCAGGCCGGGCCAGCCGGAACCCGCCGCGCGGGCCCGTCGTTGCGGCCAGCACGCCAGCCTTGACCAGCGCCTGCAGCTGCTTGGCGAGATAGGCCGCCGGCAGGTCGAAGTGCTGGGCGAGCTGTGCCGCCGACGCGGTGGTCCCTGCCTCGAGCTGCGCCAGCGACGTGGCGCAGTGCAACAGCCATTCCGTACTCACAGGCAGCTTCATAACCCTGATCTTATCCAAGATATTGCGGATCTATTTAGTCCGAGATAGCGTCCGGTGGCAGCACGAGAGACAGAGGAGAGACACCATGCGGACCATGCGAATCGCCGTTGCCGGAGCGACCGGGAACATCGGGGCCCTCACCGTCGCCGCCCTGGAACAGGCCGGACACCACGTCGTGCGCATCAGCCGCTCACTCGGCGTGGACCTGACCACCGGCGACGGCCTCGACGACGCCCTGACCGGCGTCGAGGCCGTCGTGGACGCCACGAACTGCACGGCGACCGACCGGGACGAAGCGGTGGCGTACTTCGGCACCATCACCCGGAACCTGCTCACCGCCGAGAAACGGGCCGGTGTCCGCCACCACGTGCTGCTCTCTATCGTCGGCGTCGACCGCGTCGAAGGTAACGCGCACTACGCCGGCAAGCGCGAGCAGGAGCGCCTTGTGACTGAAGGTCCGGCGCAGTGGACGATCGTTCCGGCCGCCCAGTTCCACGACTTCGCCGCGATGGTGACGAGCTGGACTGAGCAGGACGGCGCCGCCACCATCGCGCCACTGCTCGTCCAACCGATCGCACCCGCGGACGTGGCCGACATCCTCGCCGAGATCGCCATGGGCGCACCGCAGGGGCGTTACCGCGAGGTCGCCGGTCCCGAGCCGCAGGACCTGGTGGACATGGCCCGGCGCACCAACGACGCGCGCGGCCGCGCGGTCAAGCTCGTGCCGACGTGGTCATCGCTGTTTGGCCCGGCGATGGCCGGTAACGTACTGCTACCCCGTGCGGGCGCCCGCATCGCGCCGACCACCTTCGACGAGTGGCTCGCACAGCAGCAATAGCGTCTCCCCACCACAGCACCCTGCGCTGCTGCCATCGCGGTAGGTGGTAAGGCGGCAGAGCCTGAAAGACAGCTGGGCTGTCGGTGAAGGTGCGGCGTCGTCGACGGCGTCCGGCCATGATGGCAGTGCGGGCACAGGTCTCCCCGATGATCACAGAGCGTCGCAACTCCGTGATCACGGAACCTGTGCCTGTCCTATCTACCTGCTGGTCCCTGACAGCCGCCTGTCTGCGCGACCTCTTATGGCGGCGTCGGTTCTGGCAGTTGCACCCCGACGCGGTCTTCGTCTCGGTCAGGACGGGGACTGGCCGTGGTCGACGGGTGCCGAGTGTGCACGGCGCAGAAACCGTTGACGCGGGCCCGTCCGAGGTGGAGGAACCTCTTACCCGCATGCGGAGCTTGGTCACAGTCGGGGTCCTCTACCGGGTGTGTTCGTCGCCCTCGCGGTAGAGGACCAGATGCTCGTGGAAGAGAACACCGTCGCGGACGTCACCGGTGGCGGTGAAGCCGGTGTCGTCGGCGTAGTCGATGTGGTCGCCGGTGACGGTGTAGCTGCCGGTGTAGGCGCTGCGGCGGTTGCCGCGGGCCTCGTCGTAGCGGCCGTTGGGCAGCAGTTCCTGGCGGATGAAGCCGTCGGCGGTCACCCACATTCCGACGTACGGGTGCGGGTCGCGGGGCGTGTCGTTGCTGGTCATGGCTCTACGATCGCCCCGGCGGCCGGTGCCAACCAGGCCGCCGTCTCCCCAGGTGAGAGCTTCCTGGGTGCCGCGCGCCCAGCATCGCGAGCGATGGGGCCCTTCATGTCGTGCAGCAGCGAAGCGGGCCGTTCGGGACGTTCCCCATGGACCTCCGTTGTACGCGCGGGACGGATCGTGGGTGCCCGACACCTAGGGACACCGCGGCCTGGTTCCGGGCCCACCGCACGACGAATCTGGTGGCCAGGCAGCCGCCGTAGCTGCCGAACACTCGCCTCGGACCTGCATCGGCGCTGATTTCGCGCAGTGGGTCACCGATGAGGCGACTCCACTGAGGAGCGTGCAATGAGCACCACCGACACCGCCACTGACACCGACATCATGAGCTGGAACCCCACGGCCATCTGCGAGATCCTCTCGAACGACGAGGGGCGTCCCGTCCTGTTCACCAACGCCCGGATCCTGACCATGGACCCGCTGATCGGGACCATGACCGGCGCCGACCTCCTGTTCGTCGGCTCGTTGACCGTGGGGGTCGGCCCCGCCATCGTCACTGCCGCTCAGGACGACAACGCCATCGTCGTCGACTGCACCGGCATGACCATCGCCCCTGCCGTCGTGGACACCGTGGCGCTGGCCGGCGGCCGTGGCCGCCGCTCGGAGTACGTCGCGACGCTGACCCCGGGCAACGCCCCCGACTTCCTGGTGGTGCCCGACGAACTCGCCGCCGACGTGCCGAGCGCCGTGGCCACCCTCCTGACCCGGCCGGAGCAGGTCCGCGCACTCGTCGCGGCCGGCCGGCCCGTCCTGTGGGCCGGCACCGACGTCTCCGGCCGGGCCACTGCGCCCGAAGCGGGCATCCCGGCCGCCGAGGACCTGACCGGCAGCCCGCGCGTCGGCGTCTGGATCGACAGGAACGACTTCCTGCACCAGGAGCTCACCGTCGACGGCCGCTACGACGAGACCCGGGGCGGGCGCCCGCACGCCTACCAGGGCCGGTACTGGGTCGACGGCAACCGGATCGACTACCTGGACGACCTCGGCTTCTGGGCCTATGGAGAGTTCCAGGGCGACGAGCTGCACCACGCGGGCTATGTCATGAAGCTCGGCTGACCTTCCCGCCGACCGGCGCACGCACACTCTCGACCCTGGGTGCGCGACACCTGGGGAATTCGCGGCCTGGTTGCCGTGACGGGCGCGGCCGAGGCTGGTGTTCGAGCAGCCCGGCCGCCCCCGGCGCCCCACTCTCAGCCCTCTCCAGCGAACGGCCCGTTCCTCCGGGCCCTGTCCCCCGTACGGAAAGAAGACCTCTCATGAACGCCAACGACACCACCAGCGCCGCCGTCCTCGAAGAGCTCCGGCGTCGGCCCGCCGACCGTCGGCGCATCCTGTTCACCGGCGCGACCGTCGTCACCATGGACCCTGCCCTCGGCGTCATCGACCGCGGTGACCTCCTCGTCGAGGGCGACACGATCACCGCCGTCGGCCGCGACCTCGACGCCGATGACGCGGTGGTCGTGGACGCCACCGGCACGATCCTCTCCCCCGGCTACGTCGACACCCACCGGCACGCCTGGGAGGCCCAGCTGCGCCGGATCATGCCGGACGTCGACGACCTCGGCGGCTACGTCATGGCCACCCTGGCGGGCTACGCCACGGTCTACCGGCCCCAGGACATGTACATCGGTACCCGGCTGGCCGCGCTGACCGCGATCGACAGCGGCATCACGACCATGCTCGACTTCTCCCACAACTCCCGCACTCGCGAACACTCCGACGCCGCCATCGAAGCCCTCCGCGACACCGGCATCCGCGGCGTGCACGCCTCCATGGGCCCGCACTTCGGCGACTGGGACCGGCAGTGGCCCGGCGACCTGACCCGCCTCAAGGACCAGTACTTCAGCAGCGACGACCAGCTGCTCACCCTGCGCCTGGCGACCCTGGCCACCGACGAGATCGCCGGACCGGCGCTCGCCTACGGCCCCGAACTCGCCCGCGCCGCGAAGGAGCTGGGCATCGGGGTGAGCGTGGACGCCGTCTTCGGCACGTCCGGCTCCGAGGCGGTCCTGCGCTGGGCCAAGGACGGCATCCTCAGCCCCGATGTCACCCTCATCCACTCCACAGGCCTGACCTCCGAGGCATGGAAGGCCATGGGAGAGACCGGCACCACGGTCGCCCTCGCCCCGACCTCCGACGCGCAGATCGGCCTGGAGACCGCCATCCCCGCCGTCGACGAAGCCCTCGCTGTGGGCATCCGCCCCGGACTGAGCATCGACGTCGAAGTCGCCCTGGCCAGCGACATGTTCACGCAGATGCGGGCTCTGCACGCCATTCAGCGGATGCGCGCGGTCAACGCCGCGTACGGAACCGACCGGCAGCCCTCCCGCATCACCACCAACGACGTCCTCGACTTCGCCACCCTCCAGGGCGCCCGTACCAACGGCCTGTCCGGGGTCACCGGCTCGCTCACCCCGGGCAAGAAGGCCGACCTGCTGGTCGTCCAGGCCGAGGACCTCAACAACATGCCGCTCAACGACCCGATCGGCACCCTCGTGCTGGGCTCCGACGCCCGCAACATCAGCGCCGTCCTCATCAACGGCGAGCCCCGCAAATGGAACGGGCAGGTCCTCGACGTCGACCTGGCCGCCCTGCGCGACGAGGTGCACACCTCGCGCGAGTACGTGCTGAACACTCCGGCTGGCTGAACAGCCCGGCTGCCTGGGCGACCCCGCCGCCCGGGACAGTCCCCTTCATCGTCCCCGGCCGCTTCTCCCCCTCACCTGCGGCCGGGGGCACTCACCCACCGAATCCCGGTGGTGTCATCGGCCGGTCGTGCCGCGCGTGGACACGCGGGGCGGCGACCGGCCGCCCCTTCTGGAGTTCCCATGTCCCACCCCACTCCCACCACCTCCCCCCGGCACACGGCAGCCGCGCCCAGCACCCCGGACCAGCCGCCCTCCTGGGCGCCCGCTGTGTCGACCATCGCACTGCTGACCGCGCTGGGCGTCCTGATGGTCGGCCAGATGTACACCGTCCTGGCCCTGCTGCACCCCATGGCCACCGCGCTCGGCACCACCTCAGGACAGGCCACCTGGACGGCGACGGCGTTCGGCTTCGCCTACGCCGCCGGATTCCTCCTCGCCGGTCCCCTCTCCGACCGCTACGGATCGCGCGCCGTGATCACCGCCGGGCTCGTGGCCGCCACCGCAGCCACCCTGGCGGTCGGCGCCGCGCCCGACCTCACCTGGGCCGTCGCCCTGCGGATCGTGCAGGGACTGACCGCCGGGACCTTCGCGCCCTCCGCGCTCTCCTACGTCGTCCGCCACCTCGCACCCCAGCGCCGCGGCACCGCGCTGACCTGCATCACCAGCGGCATGCTCGCCGCCGCCGTCATCATGCAGATCGGCGCCCAGGCCGTCGCGGCCGGCCTCGGCTGGCGCGCGGTCTTCTGGATTGGCGCCGCCCTCATGGCCCTGAGCCTGATACCGGTGCGCCGCGTCCTGCAACCCACCCTCCGCCGCGGCTCCGGCGGCGGGCTGCGCCAGGCGTTCGCGGCGATGCCGCAGTTGCTCGGCCAGCCACGCCTGGTCGCCCTCTACCTGTCGACCGTGGCCCTGATGGCCTCCTTCGTCGCCGTCTACACAGCGGTCGCCATCGCCGGACCGCCCGGCATCGCCGGGAACTCTTCCGCGATCCTCGCCCTGCGGGCCAGCGCGCTGCCGGCCCTGGTCGCCGTCCCCGTGCTCGCCCCCGTGCTCCAGCGCCTGGCCGCGCCCCTGCGCTCGGTCCTCGCCTTCGCACTGGCCGCCCTCGCCGTCGCGGCCGGCTCCTTCCTCGGCGGCCACACCGTGGCACTGGCCATCGCCCTGCTGCTGTTCGTGGCCGCCCTCGCGGCAGCGGCGCCCGCCGTCGTGGAGACCATCAACGCGGGCGCCGCGCACGCACGCGGCGCGGCCGTCGCCCTCTATGGCTGCAGCATGTTCATCGGCGCCAGCCTGGGCCCGCAGCTCACCGGTGCGCTGACCGGCCTGGGCTTCGCCGGCATCCTGCGCGTCGTCGCCGCCACGCTCGCGCTGGGCGTCCTGCTGGCCCTGCCCGCGCTCCGCAACCGGCACACGGGTTAACCGAGGTACGCGACCCACACATCCCTACACACACCGCCCGACGGCAGGAGGAGCAGAGCGATGAGCATCAACAACAGCGCGAAGGACCGGCAGGAGCGCTTCGACCACGGCATGGCCGTACTGTCGAGCATCGACGGCGAGAGCGGAGAGAAAGTCATCGACTCGCTGGCCGACATCTCCCCCGAGCTGGGACACCAGGTCGTTGCCTGGGCGTTCGGCGAGATGTACAGCCGCCCGCAACTGGCCCCGAGAGACCGCCAACTGGTCACCCTGGGCATGCTGACCGCCCTCGGCGGCTGCGAGCCGCAGCTCGACGTCCACATCAACGCGGCCCTCAACGTCGGCCTGACGCCCGATGAGATCGTCGAGGCGCTGCTGCACGCCGCCGTCTACTGCGGCATGCCCAAGGCCCTCAACGCCACCTTCGTCGCCAAGAGGGTCTTCACCGATCGAGGACTGCTGCCCGGCGACCTCGGTCAGTAAGGGGGTCTCTCTCGGGAGTACTCGTACGGCGCCCTCAACTGAGGGACGCCGTACCACCGCCCCTCAGCAAGGCGACGCCGCCGTGTTCATCACGGCGGCGTCGTCGTTCCTCTTGCGTTCCTCGGGCCGACGCCGCGGAACGCGGCCCTACGAGCAGTGCCGTGGTGAGTGCCCTGCCAGAGGCAGCGCAGCGGTTCGGGGCTCTTGAGGCGCAAGGTCGGGACCAGTTCACAGACCTGCGTGCGGCCGGCCGTATCGACGTGGCTCTCGGCGACGCGAGGTCGTGACGCTGTCGGGAGAGTTGCCGACCGACATCGACGCGGCCGCCATTCTGACGGCGTCTGGCCGGTCGGCGTGCGGAAGACGCCCTGGCGGCGATGGCTGCCCGACGTGATCGCCGACGCGATGACGACATCCACCGTCTACTCGTCCGTCAACGTGTCATGGCGGGGGAGGAACAGCGTTCGGCTGTTCCTCCCCCGCCATGATGGGACGGACTTCAGATGGCCTGGGCGGTCGGCATAATGGTGATCTCGGTGAGGTTGACGTGGCGCGGGACGGCGGCCATGAAGGCGACGGTTTCCGCGATGTCGGCGGACTGCAGACAGTCGATGTCGTGGATGAGGTCGGCCATCAGCTTGGAGGCGTCGGGGTCGGTGACGTGGTCAGGGAGTTCGGTGTCGACCATGCCGGGTTCGAGGGTGGCCACACGGACCATCTTGGGGCCGAGTTCGACGCGCAGCAGCCGGGTGAGGTGGCTGATGTACGCCTTGGTGCCCGAGTAGATGGAGAACTTCGCCAGGATGCGGGTGGCCGCGATCGACGAGGTGTTGATCAGGTCCGCGGGCCTGCCCTGGGCGGCGGAGTCCGTCAGGTGGGGCAGGAACGCGGCGATGACGTTCATCAGACCGCTGATGTTGAGGTCGATCTGGCGCTGCCAGTCATCGACCTTCAACTCCTCGATGCCGGAGATGAGCTGGACACCGGCGTTGTTGAACACCAGGTCGGCCTTGCCGAAGCGTTCGGCGACCTGGTCGGCGGCACTCTGGACGGCGGCGCGGTCGGTGACGTCGACGGCCAGGGCGAGCGCGGTGCCGCCGGCGGCCTCGATGTTCTTGACCAGGCTGTCGAGGCGCTCCTTGCGCCGGGCCAGCACGACCACGGTGGCGCCGAGTTCGGCGAGGCGCTCGGCGGTGACGGCACCCATGCCGCTGGAGGCGCCGGAGACGACAGCGACACGGCCAGAGAGGGGAGTGCCGGTGAGCAGAGCAGCAGACATCACGAGACCTCAATCTTTGATCGGGGGGAGAGTGGAGCGGTGGTGCGGTGCCCGGCCGGGTTGCTTGAGGGCTGCGGCCGCCCGAGTGCGATGGCGCCCGCGCGGTGCGTCAGACGGCGTCGTCGTGCGCGGTGGCTGCGGACTTCTCCCGCCAGGGGGCGAGGTCGTCCTGCACCTGCTGGTACTTGACGTTGAGCCGCTCCAGGGTGTCGCGCCCGAGGTAGAGATGCGTGGGGAGCTTCTCGGCGGATGCGACCTCGACGATAAGGGCGGCGCCCTTGACGGGGTCGCCGAGCTGGGCGTGGTTGGCCTTGCCGATCCAGTCCAGCGTCACGTGGGCGGGGGTGTCGTCGTAGTCGGTGATGCGGTTCGCGGCCACCGAGAGAGAGCTGGCGTCGAGGAAGTCGGTGCGGAAGACGCCCGGTTCGACGACCGTCGACTGGATCCCGAACGGGGCCATCTCGACGGAGAGTGCCTCGCTGATTCCGGCGACAGCGAACTTCGACGCGCAGTACAGGCTGACGCCGGGCTCGCCCTCGAAGCCCGAGCGGGAGCCGATGTGCACGAGTTTGCCCGAGCCCTGCTTGCGCATGACGGGCAGCACGGCGCGGGTGACGTTGATCAGGCCGAAGACGTTGAGGTCGAACAGCGACCGGGCCTCCGCATCCGTGATCTCCTCCAGCGCGCCGAGCAGGCCGCGGCCAGCGTTGTTGACGAGGACGTCGATGCCGCCGAACCGCTCCACGGCGGCGTCGACGGCCTGCGGGATGGTGTCGTTGTCGGTGACGTCCAGAGCGACCGCGAAGACTCGGTCGGAGTTCTTCAGATCGTCCGGCACACGCTCCGGGTTCCGTACGGCGACCACGACGTCGTTTCCGCCTGCCAGTGCGGCGCGGGCGATTTCCGCACCGATTCCACGGGAAGCGCCGGTGACAAACCACGTAGCCATAAGAAAAACCTCTTTCGTCGTATCCCCTTTTCGGGGACTTCCTGTTGACGAATTCGAGTCTGCCCGTCGGCTACGGTGCTATGAAGGCTGCGCTTTTCCTGGGAGTCCCACACCTAGGAGGGCTAGACGTACGTCCGGCGAAGTACCGCAGGGTAAGCGGTGAGGTCCGGTGGGCCGAGGTCGGCAGACGCAGCGGGATGCGGGCCTTACGGCGGCGAACCGCGCACCTTGGCGCGCCAATGCCGGAGCCTGCCGACTCCGCGCGCTGCGGGCCGGGAGCCCGGAAGCAGGGTCAGCCGGTGACACGGCCGTGAAAACGCGCGGCAGCCGACTTTCGGTCCGCTGACATCCGGCGACACGATTTCGGTGACCTATTCGACCGGATTCCGGGCACCGCCGAGAGTAATGCGCGACAGCCGCGCCCGGGTGATGTCTCCTGACTCAGGCGTTGTCCGCAGGATTCTGCTGACGAGGGACTTCGGGTGCGCTGAGGGAGCCCAGCAGGGCCAGACCATCTGCGGAAGGAGAGCCCGGCTCTGCCTGCAGGATGACGAGCTGCTGTCCCGGGGCGCTGCGGATGTGGAGGGCTTCGTGCCGCAACTCCAGGTCGCCCACGACGGAGTGGTACATCTGCTTGACCTCGTAGGGCGGGACCCGGGCGTACTCGCGCGCCCACAGGGAGCGGAACTCGCCGCTGCGCACCGACAGTTCGCCGACGAGTTCCAGGATACGGGCATCCTCCGGGGTGCTCGCGGCGGTCTGCTGAAGGTCGGCGACCGCGCGATGCTTGGCCCGCTCGGCGTTCCGGTAGAAGGTCTTCGCTGCGGGGTCCAGGAAGAGCATGCGCAGCACGTTGTCGTGCTGGGCGAAGTCACGGTAGAGGGCGTTGGTCAGTGCGTTGGTGGCCAGCAGATCCTGGGCGTGGCCGATGATGAACGCCGGCGTCCTGGTCCAGCTCTCGATCAGCTGCCGCAGATGCGGGCGGACACGCTCGACCCGGGCGGGGGACTTCGTGCGGCGGCGAGCTGCCGGCCGGGCCAGCCGGAAGAGTTCCCGCTTGTCCTCCTCCGCGAGTCGCAGCACGCGGGCCATGGCCTCCAGCACCCGGATCGAGGGGCTGAGTTCACGGCCCTGCTCAAGCCGACTGTAGTAGCTCAGGCTCACACCCGTCAGCGCCGCGACCTCGTCCCGCCGCAACCCGGGCACCCTTCGGCGGCCGGCGCTGGGCAGTCCCGCGTCCGCAGGGCTGAGGCGTTCCCGGCGGGCGCGGAGGAACTGACCCAGCCCTTCCAGCGAGTCAGGGCGCGTGACGTTGTCCATGCTTCCGAGGCTAGGCGGAAAAGGACCGTGAATGGTCTTTCGATGGTGGGTGCGTTACACCCAGGAATGTGAGCCCACGGGTGACACCGGATGGGACGGACGGCGAAGGGCTTCCCGGCAGCCCGGCCTCTGCAGGAACCACACGAGGCCCGGAAAATCCCGCCAATCAGGACATGAAGGTACTACGCGTTCAAGATCCGCAGCCCAGTGTCACAGTGCGCGACCGGCAGGTCCCGTCGGCTGGAAACCAACTAGTCTTGCCGCATGAGCAATGGGACACCTTTGGGTGATTTCCTCAGAGCCCGCCGGGAAGCCCTCAAGCCGCAGGACGTCGGTCTGCCCGAATACGGGCGACGCCGGGTGCCGGGACTACGCAGGGAAGAAGTCGCGATGCTCGCCGGAGTCAGCTCCGACTACTACATCAGGCTGGAACAGGGGCGCGAGAACAGCCCCTCCCCACAGGTTCTCGAAGCCGTGGCCCAAGCACTGAAACTCGATGCGGAAGCCGCCGACCATCTCAACCGCCTCTGCCTCACCTCCTCACAGCGCCCGCGCGACTGGGGCCAGACGGACATCAGCCAACAGCTGTTGCAGCTGATGAACGGATGGGAGCACACGCCGGCCTTCGTCGTCGGCCCGGCCCTCGACATCATGGCGGCCAACTCCCTCGCCACGGCCCTCCACAGCGGGTTCGACCAGTTCGACAACCTCGCCCGCATGGTGTTCGCCGACCCGGCAGGACGCGAGTTCTACCAGGAATGGGAACGAGCCGCGCACTCCTGCGTCGCCGAACTCAGGGCCGCCTACAGCCACGATCCGGAATCGGCCCGCATCGCCGACGTCGTGGCGGAACTGTCCGCCCAGAGCGACGAATTCGCCGGAATCTGGAAGATGCACGAGGTCAAGAGCAAGTCCCAGGAAGGCAAGCATCTCAAGCACCCCCAGGTCGGAGACCTGCACATCAAGTTCGCGGCCTTCACGGTCAACGGGGCCCCGCACCAGCAGCTCGTGGTCTATCAGGCTGAACCAGCCAGCCCGACGGCAGCCGCCTTCGAGACGCTGAGGGCCATGGCCGCCGAGCCCAAGCAGGCCCAGGCGGTTGTGCCTGCGGCCGACCTCACAGCCCAGGGCCAGTAGCCGCGAACGGGAGCAGGTGAGCCTGGGCGGATGCTGGTCCTGGCGCACCCAGGAACAACGCGGCCTTCATAGCGTGCGGCCGGTCGGCGCGGTACGCCAGCACGCTGACTTGCTGTGGTAGGGGTCATGACCCCCACCACAGCCGTCACGGCGGGGTTTACGGTCACGGGCCGGGGGTGTTCGCTGGTGAGGGGGGAGCGTCGGCCGGGTACCGGTCGAGGTTGTGGAGGAGCTTGGCGCGCAGCGGGGCTGTGCCCAGGAGGCTGATCTCGTCGGTGATGGTCAGGGCCTGGGTCCAGGCGTGGTGGGCGGCAGTGGGGTCGGCTGCGGCGTGGTGGGTGTCGCCGAACTCGGTGAGGCAGATGGCTTCGTGGTAGCGGTTGTCGGTCTTGCGGTACAGGTCAATGGCTTGCCGATGGCAGTCGATGGCTTGCGGGTACTGGCCGAGGTGATGGTGGATGTAGCCGAGGCTGCGCCAGGTGTAGGCCTGGCCGTCGATGTCCCCGATCTCCTCGACCAGAGCGAGGGCTTGCCTGCTGCAGGAGAGGGCCGCCTGGCGGTGGTCGCCGAGTCTGACGCTGTACCGGCCGATGTGGGTGAGGGCGTCGGCTTGTCCGAGCATGTTGTGCGCGGCCCTGTAGTGGGTGAGGGCCTGGTGGGCGTGACCGAGTGCCTGCCGGTAGTCGCCCCGGTCCGAGGACATCCTGCCGAGGTGTTTGTGGATGCGAGCCTGGCCGGCGTGGTCGCCGAGGTCCTTGAACAGGTCCAGCGCGATCGCGTAGTGGGCGCCGGCATCGTCTGGGCGGTTCAGGTGGGTCTGGGCAAGTGCGAGGCCGCGATGGGCATTGGCCTGTCCGGTCTTGTCGTTGGTGCGCAGCGCGGCGTTCAGGGCGGTCGTGTGGGCGGCGGCCAGCGCAGGCCAGCGTCCTTGCCGGCTGAGGAAGGTTTCGACGGCCGTGGCCAGCTGCCAGGTGTGGGTCTCGAAGCCGGCGGGGGCCTGCTCGATGGCGGCGAGGACGACGGGGTTCTCGGCGGTGAACCAGGCCAGCGCCTCCCGACGATCCAGGAGTTCCTCAGCAGCGGCTCCCGGTTGAGCGGGGGCCGGACTGACCGGAACCCGTCTGCGGGGGGTCAGCAGCGCGTCGGCGGCGTGGGCGGTGTGCATGTAGTGGTCGAGCAGCCGGTGCGTCGCCGCGCGCCGGGTGGCAGCGCTGTCCTGCGTGGTGACCAGTTCGGTGGCGTAGATGCGGAGCAGGTCGTGGAGGGCGTACCGGCCCGGGGTGTGTTCGGTGAGGAGGTTGCCGCGGGTCAGTTCGGTCAGCAGGGCGCGGGTCCGGGTGGGTGGCAGGCCGGCCAGGGCGGCGACCGCGGGCAGGGCGGTGTCCGGTCCGGGGTGGAGTCCGAGGAGGCGGAAGAGCGGGGCGGCATCGGCGCTCAGAGCCTGGTATGACCAGGAGAACACCGCCCGTACCTGGGTGGCCGGGTCCCCGCCGTCCAGGGCGTCCAGGCGGCTGTCGGCTTCGCGTAGCTCGTGGGCGTGGGTGGTGAGCGGGATGCGGGGCTGGGCGGCGGCGCGGGCTGCCACGATCGCCAGCGCCAGCGGCAGTCCGGCGCACTGGGTGACGATCTCGTTGACAGCGGCGGGTTCGGCGGCCGTGCGGTGAGGGCCGAGGCGGCCGGTCAGCAGGTCCCGGGCCTGGCCGGGGGTGAGCAGGTCGACGGACAGCAGGTGGGCGCCCTCGGTCGCGGCCAGGCCGGTGAGGCGGTTGCGGCTGGTTATCAGGGCCAGACAGCCGGGGGTGCCGGGCAGCAGGGGGCGGACCTGTTCGGCGTCGCGGGCGTTGTCCAGTACCACCAGCACCCGTCGGCCGGCCAGCAGGCTCCGGTACAGGCCCGCCTGTGCTTCCAGGCTGTTCGGGATGCGGGCCGGGGGAACCCCCAAGGCGTCCAGGAACCCCCGGACCGCCTCGGCCGGGTCCGTGATCGAACCGCCGGGGACGAACCCGCGCAGGTTCACATACAGCTGCCCGTCGGGGAAGGCTTCCCGTACCCGGTGAGCCCAGTGCACGGCCAGTGCGGTCTTGCCGACCCCGGCGGTGCCCGACACCGCTGAGATGACCACCGCGGCAGGCCGCACCGGACCGGCCCCGGCCGCGGCGGGCAGGAGGTGGTCGAGCCGGGCGAGTTCGCCGTCGCGGCCGGTGAAGGCCGCGACGGACAGCGGCAGTTGTGCGGGGGGCGGGCTCGGCTGCGCCGGTGCTCCCGGCTGCGGGACGGTGTCCTGGCGCAGGACGGCGCTCTGGATCTCCCGCAGCGCCGGCCCGGGATCGATCCCCAGCTCCCGGGCCAGCCGGCCGCGGGTGCGGTGGTAGTGGTCCAGGGCTTCGGCGGAACGACCGCTGCGGTGCAGCGCGAGCATCAGCTGGCCGGCCAGACGTTCGTCCAGCGGGTGCGCCGCGGCGCGGGCCGACAGCTCCGGCAGCAGCGCGGTGTGCTGACCCAGACGTAATCGCAGGTCGCCCAGGTCCAGTTGGGCCGCCAGCCGTTCCTGGACCAGGGCGTCGCGCAGCGCGTTCAGCCAGGGAGTGTCCAGGGCGGCGAAGGGCTCCGCGCGCCACAGCCGCAGGCCCTGCTCGAACAGGGCCGCGGCGCGGGTGTCGTCGGCGGCGGCGCGGGCCTGTCCGGTCAGGCGGCGGAAGGAGTGCATGTCCACGGTCACGGTGCCGGCGGTGGTCAGGACGTAGCCGCCCGGCTGCCGGGCGATGACCGCCTCGCCGGTGGCGGCCAGGGCCTGTCTCAGTCGGGAGAGGTAACCGCGCAAGGTAGAGCGAGCCTGCCGCGGAGGACGCTCCCCCCAGACCCGGCCGATCAGCTGATCGACCGTCACCGGATGGTCGACGTCCACCAGCAGAACCGCCAGTACACCCCGCTGGCGGGCATGACCCAACGCCACAGGCCGGCCGTCGATGCTGCCCTCGACGCTGCCCAGCACACCGAATTCCACCGTCATCCTGACCGCACTCCCCCAGAGGCCGGATACCGCACACCCGTTCTTACCGGGTCCGGATGGCCGATACAACGTTTGTCCAACGTTTGTCCCTGACCGGCCTGCCACCTTGGTTCGAGGCAGCAAGTGCTCCGGAGGAACCATCCCCGTCGGCCGCCAAGCCGGCGGCGTCCGCACGGTTTCCGTCCCGGACCGGCGGAGAAATACCGACCCGCTTCCACCGGAACACAGCCGAGCAGAAACACTCGTCGAAGGAGAATCCTGAGATCATGCGTTCTACTCTGCGTAAGAAACTCGGCGGTTTAGCCGCCGCGGCACTACTGGCCGTCGCCGGTCTGGCCGCCACCGCACCAAGCGCGAACGCTCAGCCGGTGCCGGCTGCGTCCGCGTTCACTCCCATCAAGAATGTCGGCAACGGCCTGTGTCTCCAGCCCGCGGGCGGTTCCACGCAAGAGTTTGCGGCGATCGTACAAGAGACTTGTGTGTCCGGAAGTCTCGCACAAGGCTGGAGCTACACGGAGGTCGGCACCAACCACTACCGCTTCCTGAACCAGCTCAGCGGCTACTGCTTCGACGCCTTCGACGGTGCCTTCGACGGAGGACGCCTCCTGCAGGGCACCTGCACATGGATCAGCAACGAGGAATTCAACACCGACACAGCACTGCCTGACGTCGTGACACTGGAGTCCAGGGTCGGATTCCGTGACACCGGCTTCTGCATCGACGTGCCGGAAAGCCAGAACACCCGAGGACTGGCCATGCAGATCTGGGGCTGCAACGGGACCCTCGCGCAGCGCTGGATCGTCGGCTTCTAGCCTGGAAGACCGACGAACAGGCTGGGTGCTGGTCCCGCCGCTACGTCCGGGCGCTTCAGACCGGGGCCGCCAACGCGGTCCCCGCGTTCGAAGAGTACGCGCAGCTACGCACGGCGCTCCTGGATGTCGCCGACCGCATCATCACCCCGATCACCGCGCTGCCCAGCCAGGGCGAAGGCGACCCGGGTTCGGACTCCTTCGCCCTGGAAGCGCTCGGACGCATCTTCCTCGGCGTCCTGCACACCGAGGACGACGTGTGCCCGTCGTCGGCACCGGGCATCGCTGCGGCCATCATCAGCTTCACCGAAGAGATCCTCACCGAGGACCCCGAGGACGTCACGGACACCCTGAAGCAGCTGAGGGCTACCGCCTTGGACCAGGCCCGCAGTGCGCACCCCGCACCGCGTGCGCGCACCACCGCCATGTAGTACGCACCGGGCCGGTCGGTGCGGTGCGGGTGGTGCGCATGCGTTGCGCGCACCGCGGGCCGGTGGTGCGCACCAGGTCCGCACGATGCCGCGCACCACCCGCGCCGCGCACCGCACCTGATGCGCACCGGATCCGGCGTTTCCTGCTAGGTCGCCTGCCGACCGTCAAGTTCCCGCCGGGCGGCGAGAGCCCTCGCCAGCACCTTGGCCCGGTAGGGATTCGCGGCGCTGAGGGCCGTCGCCACCGCCACCGCCTCGTCCAAGAGGGCCAGCCGTTGCCCGGGCAGCTCCCGCACCAGCGGCGAGGCGCTGGCCTCCACCAGGACGTACGCCAGCTTCGACCCGTACACCTCCGGCTCGACCTGCGTCAGCAGGCGGTAGATCCACAGCCCTTCGACGCCGCGCACCACCCGCCGGTTGGCACCGAGCAGCTTGACCCTCGCCCGCAGAACCATGTCCTGATCCATCGATCCCCCTTCGTTCCCTCACCCCCGGCCCGCCCCGTCACGCGACGAGACAGCACAGCGAACGCGTCGGCAGCCGGGAACGGATGCCGACACGGACGTCGGAGAGTGGATGACGACGAGTCTGCGGGCGGACCACCACCTGCGACAAGTCCGAACGGACGTGCGCTCCGTCCTACCGAAAACCGCCTCCGAACAGGCATGATGGATCTGACACTCGCTGAGGACCGAGCTCGCGCCCGGGCGCGAGCAGCGCAGTCCGCGCATCGTGCGTGGCGCCGACGACGCGGATGCCGACTGCGGGCAGTTCACTCGCCGGCAGAACCCGCCCAGGGCATCAGGCATGCACCCGGCTGCGTACCCGGCGCCGTGCGAGGCGACCGACGGGCACCCCGTCCTGGCCCGGGTTCCCGGTACGCGGCCCCACAGGAAGCCGTCCGAGGAGGCATACGGCTGGGCACGGGAGCCGACCGATGCCGGGTGTATGAAGCACTGCCCGCACGATGCGCACCACCCGCACCGCGCACCGCACCTGATGCGCACCGGAACCCGGCCAGACGCCTGTATCACGCACCCCCTTGTCCGTCGCCTGTTCAGCATCCGCAGCGGCGTTGGTTCAGGGGAAACGTGCTGGATAGCGAACCCGGTCAAGAGAAGACGCGCCGCTGGCCCCCGCCGACAAGGGGTCGGCCGGGTGCCCTGCACACCCGGATTCCGGGCGGTGTCCATCCGGTGCGCAGGACGATACGGCGCATCGCGCAGGTGCGCATCGAGTGCGGCGGGGAGAGCGAACCGCATCGCCGGTACGCATCCGATGAAGTTCATCGTCCGCACCGATGCGGATCGAGTGCCGCATTGGAGTGCCGCAGCCGTGGAAAAGGGACAACGCCAACGTGTCCGCGTTCATCGGCAAGGCCGGAGCGGGTTGACAGCGGCCTGAGCGCGTGCGGCGGGATCTCCCGTCACGAGGCCAACCGTGTCCGGCAGGGCAGATGCAGGCCAAAGTCCGCGACGCTCGGCACGGCACCCCATCGCCCAGCCACCCCAACTTTTTCCGAGTCTCTGAGAGCTGCCCCGATGCCTGTTCCGCCCGGCAGCGGTCGTCTGCAGCGGACCAATATCCCCGGCTCTCACCTTCGAATTCGGTCGTCGTCAAAGGAGCTGGTCCAGGATCCAGGTGGTGACGGCGCGGGCGATGCCGGAGGCCAGGCCGCCGAGGACTGTACGGGCCAGGACCAAACGCTCGCGGCGTGTCAGGCGCGTGCGGGACATGAGGACCTCCACGGGTCGTCGTCAGCGGGTAGGCAGCCGGCCGGCTCGCTGTCCACGCTCGCCCCCGTGCGAAGATCACCTCCACTCTGCGATAAGTCATCACATGACCGTGGCATCAGTGCTGTTCAAGCCTCTTCCGCGACAGAGCGGGGAATGATGGTGCGATGAGTCGCGACATGGGGGACAGCCCGGCCAGCCGACCGCGGATGCTGAAGCGGGCTCAGGTGGGATGGCCCCGCCCGCTGCGGGAGCTCAAGGACCTGCTGTACGAGGTGTACCTGGCGGCGGGTGCTCCGAGCCTGGATGAGATCGCCGAGGCCATCAGCGCCGATGATGGTCTGCCGGGATCTCCTGGCCGGGATACCGTCCGCCGCTGCATCAGCGAACCGGTCCTGCCGCCCAGCCAGGCCGATACGGTCTCCGTCGCCGTTGTCCTGGCCCGCTCGGCTGCCTGGAACACGCAGGATCTGGCCGCTCGGGTCCGCAGCCTGTGGATCACAGCCCGGATGGCCACCGGCGCAGGCCGGCCAATAAGTGAGTTCGATGACCGGCTCGTCCTGGTCGACCTGGAAGTTCACCCAGCCCTCGACGCCGGTGCTGACGACGATCGGCTCAGCGCCCTGCCCGCCTACGTCGCGCGGGAATTCGACGCCCGGCTGAATGCGGTGATCGCTGACGCAGCCGCGGGGCAGAGCAGCATCGCGCTCCTGGTCGGCGGCTCCTCCACAGGCAAGACTCGGGCGATGTGGGAAGCAGTCAGACAACTGCCGGACAGATGGCGGCTGTGGCATCCCATTGATCCGACCCGCCCAGATGCGGCCCTGGCCGAACTGACCGATATCGCCCCGCACACCGTGGTGTGGCTCAACGAGGCCCAGGACTACCTGGGGTTGGACCCGCTGGGAGAACAGGTCGCCGCAGGCCTACGCAGCCTGCTGCGCGATCCCGGACGCGCCCCGGTTCTGATACTGGCCACCCTGTGGCCGGAGCACTGGGAGACCTTGACCATTTACACGGACTCAAGTCGACGCTCTCATACCCAGGAGCTGCTGAACAAGCACAAGATCGATGTTCCGGACGCGTTCACAAGCACAGAACTCGCTAGCCTCGCGGACACCGCCGACGCCGACCCCCGCCTCGGGGAGGCAGCCACACGCGCCCATGATGCCCAGATCACCCAATACCTGGCTGGAGTGCCGGTCCTCCTCGACCGCTACCACGGAGCCCGCGGCGCCACCCAGGCACTCATCCACGCCGCGATGGACGCTCGCCGCCTCGGCGCTGGCCCCCACATTCCCCTGGCTTGGCTGGCCGACGCCGCCCCCGGCTACCTCACCGACACCGAGTGGAATCAGACCCCCGACAACTGGCTGCCACAGGCCCTCGCCTACGTCACCACTCCCTGCAACGGCATCCCCGGCATCCTCTCCCCCGTCAAGACCAGCACCCCCCGCAACCACCGCCCGGCTACCGCCGGTTCGACCGCCTGGCAACCCACCCAGACCGTCCAGGCAACGCAATACCAGTTGGCCGACTATCTCGATCAGTACGGCCGCCTCCACCGAGCCGACCAGATACCCCCCATCGACTTCTGGACCGCAGCCGCCTCCCACGCCCACCCCGCCGACCTGACCGATCTCGGCAACTCAGCCAAGAATCGCGGTCTGTACCGTGACGCCGCCCAACTCCACAAACGCGCCACCGCCCACGGCAGCCCTTACGCCGCACGCGCCCTGGTCCACCTCTTCCACACCCTGCATCCCACCGACCAGCGCCCCTCCCAGTGGGCCGTCGCCCATGCCACCCTCGACGACCCGGAGGTAGTGTCCTCGCTGCTGGGTGGGCTGCTCGAAGCGGGGGCGGACCAGCAGATCGCCACCCTGCTCGCCCGCGACCCCGCAACCCACGCCCACCTCGACAGCCCGGACGCTGTGGCCCGGTTGCTGGGTAGGTTGAGCAAAGCGGGGGCGGACCAGCAGATCGCCACCCTGCTCGCCCGCGACCCCGCAACCCACGCCCACCTCGACAGCCCGGACGCTGTGGCCCGGTTGCTGGCAGCCCTACGCGAAGCCGGAGCAGACCAGCAGTTCGCCATCCTGGCCGAACGGGCCGTCGCTCATGCTCGCCTCGATCGTCCGGGGGCCATGAGCCAGCTGCTGGCAGCTCTTCACAAGGGCGGAGCTGACCGGCAGGCCGCCGTCCTGGCCGAACGGGCCGTCGCTCATGCCACTCTCGACGACCCGAACGCCGTGGCCCAACTACTGGGCGGGCTGCGCAAAGCGGGGGCGGACCAGCAGATCGCCACCCTGCTCGCCCGCGACCCCGCAACCCACGCCCACCTCGACGACCCGGGCGCTGTGCGTCGGCTCATGGAAGAACTGCGAGGCGCTGGGGCGGATCAGCTGGCCGCCGTCCTGGCCGAACGGGCCGTCGCTCATGCCACTCTCGACGACCCGGACGCTGTGGCCCAACTACTGGGCGGGCTGCGCAAAGCGGGGGCGGACCAGCAGATCGCCACCCTGCTCGCCCGCGACCCCGCAACCCACGCCCACCTCGGTCAACTGGGGGCCGTGGCCCGGCTGCTGGCAGCACTACGCGAAGCCGGAGCAGACCAGCAGATCGCCATCCTGGCCGAACGGGCCGCACCCCAGGCCGCCCTCGACAACGCGCACGAAGTGGCCTGGCTGCTGGAGGAACTACGCAAGGCCGGAGCGGACCACCAGACCACCGTCCTGGCCGAGCGTGCCGCCACCCATGCCCGCCTCGATCATCCAGGCGCCCTGACCCGGCTGCTGGAGGAACTAGGCAAGGCCGGGGCGGATCAGCAGATCGCCGCTCTGCTCGCCCGCGACCCCGCAACCCACGCCCGTCTCGATCATCCGGCGGCCGTGGCCCGGCTGCTGGAACATCTGCGGGTCATTGGGGCGGATCGCCAGGCCGCCATTCTGGCCGAACGTGCCGCCACCCGCGTCGCTCTCACTGACCCGGGTGCCGTAGCCAGGTTGCTGGGTGGGCTGCGCAAAGCTGGGGCGGACCAGCAGATCGCCACCCTGCTCGCCCGCGACCCCGCAACCCACGCCCACCTCGACGACCCGGACACCTTGACCTGGCTATCGGTCAGGCTTCGAGAGGTTGGGGCTGATCAGCAAGTCAGTACTTTGGACGAACGGCTTCCTGCCGCAGGGTTCTTCGCACAGCTCACCGAAATCAGTGATCACCGGAAGCGGTTTCGATTCGGACGGGAACCCGACGGGTCTGCCTCCCCTAGATGGACGTGGAACGACCTGTAGAGATCACACAAGGACATCCCCAACGGCCGCGCGTGGACGCCCGTCACCCGGCACGGCATCGATGTCGTCGTTGCCGGAACCACCGCAGAGCACTTCGTGATCCTCCTCGCCCTGGGCGACGACTAACGAGGCCGGAGCATCTCGGAGTGTGACCTCTCGTCCTGGCCAATACCTCGGCCTCCCGAAGAGCCACTATCGTGCAGCCGTGACCGGATCTGCTGCACAGCGTCCAGTGCTCTTCCTTGATGTCGACGGGCCGCTCATTCCATTCGGGACAGCACCGCAGGAGCATCCGGACGGGCATCCGACCTATGAGACAGGTCCCGAACCACTGGGAACCGACTCGAATCCGCTTCTGGCCAGGATCAATCCCGAGCACGGGCCCCGATTGACGGCGCTACCGTGCGATCTGGTCTGGGCCACGACATGGATGGCCGACGCGAACGCGTGCATCGCGCCACGGATCGGCCTGCCGCAGCTGGCAGTGGTGGTCTGGCCGGAGCCCTCCGACGAAGACGAGCGGGCCGAGCGGGCCGGGCTGCACTGGAAAACCCACGCTCTCATCGGCTGGGCAGCCGGGCGCCCATTCGCCTGGGTCGACGATGAGATCACGGACACCGATCGCGCCTGGGTTTCCGCGCACCACCAAGGACAAGCCCTCCTCCATCGTGTCGACCCCCGCCGCGGCCTCATCGACCCGGACTACGTCGCTCTCAACGAGTGGTTGCACCAGATCCACGGGACGCCCCACCCGCATAGCGCTGCTTGAAAATGCCCGAGCACCAGGCCGCCCGCGACACGAACATGGGCTGTCCCGCCAGCCATCAGTAGCGTCCGTCGAGAGCTTCGACGAGGCAGCGGAGTTCACGTGCCCGCCGTCGGGACATCGCCAGAATCACCGCTTCGAGGTACCCGCGGGCCCGCCACGGGTCTCCGCAACATGCCCACTCCGTGCAGCCGCCGCTCTCGTCGTCCCACAGGCGTCGGTTCGGCTGGTGGACGAAGCTTCTCCAGCGCACCATGGCCGACCCGATCGAGCCCGGCCACAGGTACTTCTTTTGACGTTCTATCCGTCGAACTTCAGCGAGAGCTGCCGAGGACAAACCATGGATGATCGTGATGTCGTCCTGCATCCGGGGCCGGCGCGGAAGCTCGGCACGGACACGGCCAGGCCGTCTACGCGGCATCGGCCTTTCTGATGATCGTCATACCGGTCATCATCCCACCAACTGGCACCGTCCGACCAGACCATAGACCGGTCTCATGGTCCTGCGGACACGCCCTGACATCTCATCAGGGGCGCACAAGATGCCCCACGCGCCCCGCTGCAATCCTTCGCAACCACTACTCACAGTGAAGAAGGTGCCGACGACTCCACCCACAAGACTCCGCTGGACAAGGTCGGATAAGCGTGTGTCAGATGCCCACAACTCCGGCCCGATCCCGTCCAGATGCCCCGGCTTGAGGAGATCCACGACAACCTCCTCGACCGCCTGAAGGAGGCAAGGGGCCAGGGATGGCTCGGCGAGGTCGCCGCTATCGAGGCGAGCATGGCCGCCGCCGAAGACAAGCTCGCCTCCATGCGCGAGATGGCCGCCAAGCACACCACCACAAGCCTCGGCATGCCCGACTTCCACCCGTCCGTCGGCCGACGCGCATCCGGCAGCTGACACACCTTGACGAGGCCAAACCACCCGTGCACGGGCTGGGCAGCCAGCACAGACTGGCTGGCTTTCGGAGAGGCAATCAGCGGCCCGTTGCCCGAACAGGCAACGGGCCGGATCGGATCATCGAGGGTCGGCGTTCTAACTGGCCGTTCTCTATCCGTTCGTGTGCTCGGTCCGCTTCGAACAGCCCGCTGGATCGGGTGAGTTGGGCGACATCGGGGCATGAACGAAGGGCCTCTTGGTAGCTCGCGGTTGTCGAGTCCAGCGAGAAGCAAGAGGCCCTGTTGTCGAAGTTTCGCGTGGTCGTGGTTGCCGGGTCCAGTCCCTCCACTCCTGGGTGTGACTGTCTCGCCCACAGGTTCGGGAACGCGGCCGACCGGCCGGAGCACCGGCCCCGGTACGGCTCGGACATAAGCGATATGGAGTGGGCCCTGGTGCGGGATCTGCTGCCGGTGCCGGGATGGCTGGCGGGCCGGGGCGGCTGTCCGGAGGGCTACTGCCACCGTCAGATGATCGATGCCGTGCGCTACCTCGTCGACAACGGCATCAAATGGCGGGCGAAGCCCTGCGACTTCCCGCCCTGGCCGCGGATGCATGCCTTCTTCGCCCGCTGGCGGGACGCGGGGGCTGGTGACCGAGATGCACGATCGACTGCGCGGGGCCGTCCGTGACGCTGAGGGACGTGACCAGGAGCCGAGTACGGCGGTCGTGGACTCGCAGTCGGTGAAGGCGGACGCCACTGTTGCTCACCACTCGCGGGGGTTCGACGCAGGGAAGAGGATCAACGGGCGCAAGCGGCACTTGCTGACCGACACTCTCGGGCTCCTGCTGGCCGTGTTGGTCACGCCGGCTTCAACGACCGACCGGGATGCCGCCCGCGTCCTCCTACCTGCAGCGAAGAATCACTTCCGGCGGCTGGCGCGCGTCTGGGCCGACGGCGGTTACACCGGCCGCCCTCACCGACTGGACCACCCAGCACCTCGGAGTCGTCCTCGACATCGTCCGCCGCAGCGACGACGTCCAAGGTTTTCAGGTCCTGCCCCGCCGATGGGTCGTCGTGCCTACTACGGCAGGTTGGACTCGTCCGCCTTGCGGAAGATGTCTCCGCACGTAGGGGAGGGCACCGACTCGCGGGCTGCAAGGACGGTCAGCGTATGGCGCACTTCCGTGCTCAGCCGAACGAGCTGGAGACTGGTCTGGCCGCCCTTATAGGCGTGCAGGCGGAAGACTTTGACCGCGATTTCGTCGCGGTCGTCGGCGAAGGTGTCTGGGAGCCCGGCGAGTAGTTCGAAGTCTTGCTTGCCGGTCGCCGCGTCGGCCACAGCGCTGAGGGGCAGGGTCTCGAACTCTGATGCGGACAAGGAAGCGTCCACCGCGACAGCGTGGGCGGCTAAGGCCGCGAAGACCTCAATGAGTCGTTCCCCCACCGCCACGTCAATGCCCCAGGAGTGCAGCCGCTCTCGGCGGCGATCCTGGCGCCATGGCTCCTGGTCCAGCAATTGCAGCAGGACGCGACCCAGGTACGCGCAGCGACGCCACAGCGTGTCGTGGTCCCAGGTCATGATCGATCCTCTCTGCAGCAGTTGGAGGGCCTGCCGCCCGAGCGGCAGGCCCTCCAACTTCCCACTACACGCAGGCTAGCTACAGGACGGGGCTGGAGCGGTGCCTGAGGTGCAGAGCTCGGGGCT
Source organism: Streptomyces vulcanius (assembly GCF_042653945.1). NCBI lineage: Bacteria > Bacillati > Actinomycetota > Actinomycetes > Kitasatosporales > Streptomycetaceae > Streptomyces > Streptomyces vulcanius. The sequence goes on from NZ_JBHSFK010000039.1 coordinate 28,019, forward strand.
GCGGTCAACAGGTCACAGGACTCTCGTCCCACAAGTCGATGACCAGGTTGTGGTCACGTTCCTGGGTCCTCTTCCACTTGTCCCACCACTTCGTGGTCGGCCCATCCATGCTGGAGGGGATGCACAGGATCCACATCTTCACCGTGTGCCCGTGCTCGGCCGCCTGCTTGATCACCGACTGGAAGGACTCTCTGATCGTTCTCTGGTGTGAGGTGCCCGCCGTGTCTGGTGAGCCACGAAACCGATCGGCAGCACACCAGCCGCCATCGCCACGTGATCTTTCACGGCACCCCCAGCGCACGGTACCCGCTGCTCTCAGCCCGTGCCTCTTCCGTGACACAAAGTCAGGAGTGGCACCGTACGTTGTTCTCCTCTATCGATGAAGGGGATGCCCAGTGGCTCTTTGGCATCTGACGGGCGCTTACCGCTCCACGCTCGATCGGCACAGTTCGGTACACATCGCCTTGCGTGATGAGGTGCCGTGTGCGGTGGTCTACCACTCGCAGCGGTGGGGCAGCTGGCGAGCGGCCCGGATGAGGTCTTCCGTGCGTGGGTGGTACGGGACCTTGAACCAGTCCGGGGAGAGGGCGACGGCCGGGGTGTTGCCGTAGTAGTGGGCGCCCCAGCCCGTGTGCGGGGTCAGCCCCAGTCCATGGCGGGCGACGCGGGGCGTCTGCTTCACCGAGCTCGCGCAGCGGGATGTCGTAGGGGTACCAGACGTAGGCCACCATGCGGTCGCCCACCCACCACGTGTCCTCGTGGTCCACCTTCAGCTTCCCGCCGAACGACGGCACGTCCGGGGTGAGGGAGCATTCGTCCCACCGGTGGCCGTCGAAGTCGCGCTCGGACTTGCCGAAGTTCGGGTGGCACTTCGGGAGCTTCCCGCGCGGCTTACGACGCTCCACGTTGTCCTGGTGGATCAGATGGCAGGCCTCACGGAACGGGCGACCGTGGTAGCGACTGGTGGTGATGCCGTGCCCCTTCTCCAGGATCTCCACCATCGCGTCGCGGATGTCGAGGTACGAGAACCGCTCCTATTCACGGCGCCGCGGGATGCCTGATGTCATGGCTGTGCTCCTCCCGATGTCTACCGGATCAACGCCACCGATATGAACATCGCATCGAGGACGGCCCTTGGCGCCACCCGATCAGCCGAGCCGAACAGGCGTCGGAGGTGTTCCTTCGCCGCGGCCCGGGCACGTTCGGCGTCCAAGCCGTCATCAAGAGCCTCCAACGCGGCGGCCGCCGACACCCGAACGGAACGGGGCAGACCGTCATAGGCGGAGAGCCGGTACGCGACGGTGCGACGGGCCTCCTGCGCCTCATCGCTCACCCCATCAGCGGTGAGAGGGAAACCGCAGCCTCGTACATCGCGATGCTCACAAGGACCACGTCGGCGATCCCCTCCGCACAGCCGTCACCCCTGACCGCCCGGACGGAAGTCACCGCGGGCCGGAGGCGGGCGACCATTCCGAAGCCCGCTCCCACCCCGGCGGCACCCGAACCCACCAGGGCACCCGCCCAGTCGGCCACAACGAAGCCGAAGCAGGCTCCGCTACCCACCACGCACACCAGCACCGCGATGGTCCTCACGTACAACGGGTACGGAGCGGGATCGTCATGGCCAGCAGTATACCCACGCCCTCGGGGACGGCGGCCGGGGCCCTCGTGTCGTCTGCGGGCGGAGTTGCACCTCTCTCCCCGGGCGATGCGCAGCCACTCGGGTGGCGGACATGGCGGGTGGAAGGGATCGGGGGTGACATGGACGCTGCCGGAACCAATGCTGACCACCCCCGTGCCCGTGCCCGATCTGCGGCCTGGCAGTGCTGCGGAGCCGAAGTTATCGACAGGGTTTTGTGTTGTCCGTTGTCCATCGCGAGCTCGGCCTCTCTGCCCCGGCCAAGGCGCCTGCATGGGGCAGTGTTGGACTGCCAGGGGGCGTTGTCCGTCGAGGCTGGCACCGTGGTGCTGCGCTCACGCCGGGGCACCGCCATGGGGCCGGCCTTCCCCGAGATCGTGGCCGCAGCCGGGCGGCTGCCGGACGCGATCGCGATCGACTGCGTTATGTGACCTGTGGGGGTGTCTCAGCCCCAAGGTGTCTCAGGCGGCGCAGCTCTCATGGACGAGATGTGACGGGCGTCGCGGCCACGTGCCGCAGCGGCCGCTCAGAGGTGGCCGTCCAGGAACTTCCGTACCTCGGCGATGGTCATAGGCCCCGTGCCGTGCGCCACCGCCTCTCCCTCCTTCAGCAGGACGTAGGACGGGGCTCCGGTGATCCCGTATCGCTCGGTCGCGGCCGGACAACGCGTGATGTCGGCGCGGACGGCCGTCAGGCGGCCCGTGTAGTCGTCGGCGATGCCACCCACGACGAGGTCCATCACCCGGCAGGGCTCGATCGCCTTGGGCCATGTCCCGGTGAAGTATGCGAGGACCGGAACTGTGCTCATCCCGAGGATGAAATTGAACTCCGCGTCCTCACGGGGTCGGTGAACCCGCTGTGCCATGGAAGCTCCTGACCTCACGTTCCGTCATTCCATCCCCATCATCCCTCGCGCGGTGTGCCAGGCCGGCCCGGTCGGTCGTCCGGTTGACCTGTCGGAAGGGAGGCATGGGGCCGTCGCAGAACCACGGTGGTCCCCGGCGCGAGCGGCCCGGCCCCCCGCCCCTGGTGACCCGGCCTGGCCGCCCCGCCGGTCACCCAGCTGCAGCCCGCCGCGCGCCCGTGGGTCAGCTCGTGCCAGGACAGCACCCTCCACGACGACATGAACGCCGTTTTCCAGGGCATGACGTCCCAGTCCCAGATCACCAACCAGATGCTCGACGAGCGGGCCGGTGCGCATCGTCCACCGGATCCAGTCGAGCCGTATCCGCCACCGCGCTTCTCAGAGACAGCGCCCCGACGGGCTTCCCGATGCCTTGTCTCGTCTTCACATCAACCCCCGGTCTCCAGCTGGCTCATACCGGTCTTCCCCGGGCCGCATGAGCCAGCTGATGGCACCGAGAACGAGGCATGATTCCTGGAACTCTCGCGGGACGCGGTCGTGGACGGTCGAAGTACGCGTCAGCTGACCCGAAGACCGACCGCCAGCGTCAGTTCAAGGACCCGGTGTGGCGATGCGAGATCCGGAAACAGCTCCCGCAGCTGCGACATCCGGTACCGGACCGTCTGGGGATGGACGAACAACGCCGCCGCCACCTCGTCCCGCCTGCCCTGGTGCAGCAGCCACGCCCGCAACGTCTCCTCCAGCCGCCGTGCGGTCGCGACAGGCAAGGTCCGCAACGGTGCGAGGGCTCGGGCACGCAGGTCTGCGAACGCGTCCACATCGGCGCTCAGCACCAGCTCGGGCAGGTGGTCCTCGGTGTCGCGAATATCAGAGGAGAGGGAGCGCGCGCGTACGGCTCGTGCGTAAGAGGCGGACGCACGAGTCCATGGCCGGGCCGGGCCGACCACGGCGGTGCGGTCGGTCAGCTGCCGCAAGAGATGTGATCGGTCGGCATCGGGGACGAGCAGCACACCGGTGGCGTCCGGCAGATCGTCGAGGACGAGGGTGCTCGGGTCGAGTGCGCGGTAGGCAGGCCGGGCCTGGGCGGCGGGCAGCAGGACCGCGGTCAGTGAAACCGGAGGCTGCCACCCGGCCCGTTGAGCAGAGGCCAGCAGCACGTCCGGGCTCGCGCCGGCGAGGAGGTCGCGGGCCAGGTGTTCCAGGTGGCGCTCGTGGTCCCTGCCCCGGGCGGCCAGTTCGTCGGCATGGCCCGCGGCGCTCGCGGCGGAGAGCTCGTCGATGTAGGCGAAGGTCAGCTCGGCGAACTTGGCGACCTCGGCGGCGGGCAGACCTGCGGGTACGGCACCCGCTGCCAGGCATCGCCAGGCCACGCGGGCGCCGACGCGGTAGGCGCTGAGCAGGGCGTCCATCGAACGGCCGTCGCGCACCTCGCCGCGGCCCAGCTCGTAGGCTGCGTCACCGGCGTCGCCGCCCGTGGCGTCCCCGCTCGCGAGGTCCAGGTAGTGCCCCAGGGCGGTGCGGACGGCTCGGCGGATGGTGCCGCCCATGTGCCCCGAAAGGGCGTTGGCGTAGGGAGGGACCTCGTCGATGATCGCCTGGACGACCTCGTCGGCGGTGCTCTTCAGCGCGGCCCGAAGCGCGGTGACCGTCGTCTCGTCCAGGGCCAGTTCGCTGGCCCTCCGGATTGCATGGCTCACGTTTTTGTTCCCTGCGAACAATTCAGCCGACCAGATTTACGTCCTACGGTCAGGACTTTACGCCCTGAGGCGCAGCAAGCTGGAGTCATGACGAGTACAGCCCTCCGCAGCAGGGCGTGGAAACTGCTGGAGATGGTCACGACGCCGCTGCTGCCGTCGGACTACCTCGACCTGGTCAGCCCGCTGCGCGCGGGCGCTGACCTGCGTGGGCGCATCGAGGCCGTGCACCCCGAGACGGGTGACGCCGCGACTATCGTGATCAGGCCGGGACGGGGCTGGCGCGGCCACACAGCCGGTCAGTACGTGCGGATCGGGGTCGACGTCGACGGGGTGCGCCTGTGGCGTGCCTACTCCATCACCTCGCCGACAAACCGCCAGGACGGCCGCGTCACGATCACCGTGAAGGCGATCCCGGACGGCAAGGTCAGCAACCACCTGGTCCGCAGGGCGAAACCGGGCACGCTGATCCAGCTCGACCAGGCGACCGGTGACTTCGTGCTGCCGCAGGCCAAGCCCGCCAAGGTGCTCTACCTGACGGCCGGCAGCGGCATCACGCCCGTGATGGGCATGCTGCGCGACATCGAGTTCGACGACGTCGTCATGGTCCACTGCGCGCCACAGCCGCAAGACGTGATCTTCCGCGACGAACTGCACGACCTGGTCGCGGACAAGAAGCTGCGGCTCACCGAGGTGCACACCGACACAGACGGCATGCTCGACATCGCCCGTCTCGACGAACTCGTACCCGACTGGGCCGAGCGCGAGACCTGGGCCTGCGGGCCCGCGGGCCTGCTCGACGCCGCCGAAGAGCACTGGACCGAGCACGCCGTACAAGAGCGTCTGCACACCGAACGCTTCCGCCCCGGCATCGTCGTCGCCGGCGACGGTGGCTTGGTCACGTTCAGCGCCACCGGCAAGACCGTCGACGCGGACGGCGCCACGCCGTTGCTGGACATCGGCGAGGAGGCCGGCGTGCTCATGCCCTCCGGGTGCCGCATGGGCATCTGCTTCGGCTGCATCACGCCGCTCAAGGCCGGCGCCGTCCGCGACCTGCGCACCGGCGAGATCACCGAGGCCGAGCCGGGCGTCCTCATCCAGACCTGCGTGTCCGCCGCCGCGGGCCCCTGCGACATCGAACGGTAGGAGCACCTTGACCGCCATCGACCCCACCGCCCACCTGACCGCGGAGCAGATCGAGGAGCTCGGCCGCGAGCTGGACGCGATCCGCGACGAGGTGATCGCCGGCCGCGGCGAGAAAGACGCCGCCTACATCCGCAAGGTCATCTCGGCGCAGCGCAAGCTCGAACTGGTCAGCCGTGGCGTGCTGCTGTTCTCGATCTTCCCGCCCGCATGGCTGATCGGCACCGCCGGTCTGTCCGTGGCGAAGATCATGGACAACATGGAGATCGGCCACAACATCCTGCACGGCCAGTGGGACTGGATGCGGGACCCGAAGATCCACTCCACCACCTGGGAGTGGGATCACGTCTCGCCGTCCGAGCAGTGGAAGCACTCGCACAACGAGCTGCACCACACGTACACCAACGTGATCGGCAAGGACAACGATCTCGGCTACGGCATCATGCGCGTCGACGAGGACCAGAGGTGGCACCCGTTCCACCTCGGCCAGCCGCTGTGGAACTTCCTCAACGCCTGCTTCTTCGAGTACGGCATCGCGGCGTACGACCTGGAGCTCGGCAAGAACCTGCACAAGCGCCGCCGCAACAACCCGGAGTTCCGCGCGCGGGTCAGGGCCGTGGGCCGCAAGATCCGCAAGCAGGTGCTCAAGGACTACGTGATCCACCCGCTGCTGTCGGGCCCGTCGTTCCTCACCACGCTCGCCGCCACGTTCACCGCGAACCTGGTCCGCAACCTCTGGACCCACTCGGTGATCATGTGCGGGCACTTCCCCGAGGGCGTGCAGGTCTTCGAGCGCCGGTCGATCAAGGGCGAGACGCGCGGCCAGTGGTACCTGCGCCAGATGATGGGCTCGGCGAACATCAGCGGCAGCAAGGCCATGCACTTCATGACCGGCAACCTGTCGCACCAGATCGAGCACCACCTGTTCCCGGACCTGCCGAGCAACCGGTACGCCGAGGTCGCGGTGAAGGTGCGCGCGCTGTTCGAGAAGTACGAGCTGGAGTACGTCACCGGGCCGCTGCCCAAGCAGGTGTTCTCCGCGTGGCACAAGGTCTTCCGGCTCTCGCTGCCGAACAAGAAGCCCAAGGTCAAGACGCCGGACCGCGAGCAGGAGCTCGTCGCGGCCTGATTCCCGGTATTGGTTCAGATCTTTCGGCCGTATCGGCGGCACCGCCGGTTTCGGTGAGATTCGTTGCGGACGGTGGGCGGCCGGGACATCAGACCGTACGACACGGGATCCGGGCAGCCCGGTGTCCGGCTGCGCTGCCTGGACGTGCGCCAGGAGCTCAGCACACGGCCCCCGGCGAGGTGTTGCAGTGCGCTGACCTGCCGCGGTCGAGCCGGTAGTCGGGTGCGTACACGCACTCGGTTTGCCGACGGGCGGGCTGGATGGAAGGCATGGGCTGTGACGTGGACACTGCCGGAACCGATGCTCGCCGCCCCTGTGTCCGACCCTGCGCTGCTGCCGGGGTGGGCGGGTGAGCCGAAGTTGTCGAACGCTTGCACCCACGGGTGAAGCACGATCACCTGCTGCCAAGAGGCGCCACCGAGCGCAACGCCGGGGGCGCACGTCAGCAGTACCGGGAGGCCACGGTCCGGGCTCAGCTGTCGGCCGCTGTCGGTTACTGGAAGGGCCGGTCGTGCTCGCCGCTATTCGTTGTCGGTCAAGTCACCCCTACCTGCACCTGTCCCGGTAGGGCGACGTATCGGGGTCCCGGCAGCGTGAACTGGTGGTCCGGGGTTCAGGATCCGGTGCGATAGCGGGTGAGCATGAGGGCGACGGCTTCGTCCACGATCGTGGTGTCGGTGGGGTCGGGCGGGACGAAGTCGGTGCGTACGAGTTGAGGCCACAGGAGCTGGCCGCAGATCATGCCGAGGAACTGTTCGGCCACTGCGGATGCCGGCTGTGTCTGTCCGTCGGCCGAACGGAAGTCGAGTGTGCCGGCCTGCGCTTCGGCGTCCAGGTAGTCGCGGAGCCGGTCGAAGAAGGGTCCGCGGTCGATGGCGAAGCCGGTGCCGACGATGTCGGCGAGTTCCGGCATCTGGGGAAGTTCGGTGATGATGAGGCGGCACAGCGCCGCCGTGCCGGGGCGCGAGACCAGGCAGGCGTAGTCGCGGCCGATGTGGTCCAGACCGTACCGGGGATCACCGGGCGGGGGCGGTTCGGCGTACTGCACATCCAGCTGCCACTGTTCGGAGGTGACGGCCGCGAACAGCGCGGCCTTGGACGGGTACCGCTTGAAGAGGGTGCCGGTGGAGACGCGCGCCTCCCGGGCGATCTGGGCCAGGGAGGTCTTGTCGTATCCCCGGGCGAGGAAGAGGTCGCGGGCGGCGCGGATGATGCGCGCGCGGTTCTCCGCTTTGATCTGCGCGTGATACCCGGCCTGGCACGTATCGCCACCGGTTTCCGCTCGGTCACGGTCCGCCACCGACATACCCACGCCCCTCGCCCGTCTCCCAGCCGCATCCTCGCTGTCAGAGAACGGTCTGGCCACCGTCCAGGATAAGGTCCTGGCCCACAGCGAAGGCGGAGACATCGGAGGCCAGGTACACGACGGCTTCCGCGACCTCCTCGGGCAGACCCATGCGCCCCAGAGGAATGCCGGAGCTGATCGCCTCCAGAACCGCCGACTGCTGCGCGGGATCCTCGATCCCGAGCTTCGAGTACAGCGGAGTGTCCACCGGGCCGGGACTGACCGCGTTGAACCGGATGCCGTGCGACCTGAGCAGGTCCGCGTTCCACGACCGCATCAGGGAACCGACAGCCGCCTTCGTCGCGGCGTAGGCGTTCGACTGCCCGTAGCCGCCGTGCGCGCTGTTGGACGCGTTGAGGATGACCGAGGACGGGTTGGCCAGCACGGGCGCCAGGGCCTGCGTGAGAAAGAAGACGCTCTTGACGTTGATGTCGAAGAGCCGGTCGAAGCTGTCCTCCGTGTGGTCCTCGAACGGCCGCCAGTCCGAGACGCCGGCGTTCAGGAACGCCACGTCCAGCTCCCCGAAGTGCTCACGCACCCGCTCCGCCAGGCCGCGCTGCGCATCGAGGTCGCGCGCATCGGCCTGCACCACCGGCACCTTGTCCCCGAGGATCTGCCGCGCCTTGTCGATGCTGGCCGGGGTGACGCCTGTGACCAGCACGTCGGCCCCCTCCGCGATAAAGCGCTGCGCGGTCTCCAGACCGATCCCACTCGTGCCGCCGGTGATGAGGGCGCGCTTGCCCGCAAGACGATTCATGTTCATTGTTCCTTGCCGAGGCGTGAGGTAAGTCGATGGACTTACCAAGTGAAGGTAACTCCCGCACCACCCTTGAGGCAAGTCGATCCACTTACCATCGGTGGTCTGGAGCGGTTCGGCCATGCCGGAGAAGGTGGCCGACACCGGCTCGAAGGCCATGTCGCTGCTGTCCGCGAGGAGCCGGGTGATGGTGGTCTTCCCGACGCCGGGCGGCCCGCAGGATGGTGGGGCTGAGGCGCTGCTGGGCGACCGTGCCGGCCCGGTAGCGGCGTCTGCGGCCAGGAGGTGGTCCTGCCCGACGATGTCTTCCCGCTTTGCGGGGCGCAGGCGGTCGGCGACCGGCCGGGAGGGCTCCTCGTCGAAGAGCGGCAGGATCACTGCGGTCGGTCCGTCGGCCTCTCGGGTCGCAGGCGGGCGTGTGCGGACGGGGCGAGCCCTTTCGCGGGACGCTGACGAGCGAGGGCTCAGGCGTTCGCGGGGCATCTCGCGGCGCTCATCGGGCACCGGGGCGGTCGCGTCGCGGCAGCCGCTCGGCGACCAGGTCGTAGGAGTCCTCGACCGCGTCGGTGACCAGCCGCTCGGTGATGCCGGGTCCCGGCCCGAGTGAGATCCAGTGGCGTTTGTCGAGATAGCGGCCCGGTGTGATCGAGGCGTAGCCGCGTACGTGAGCGCGGGCGTGTTCGGGTTCGCACTTGACCGTGATGATCCGATCGTCCGGGTCGTCGGTGACGATGTCGGTGACGATCAGGAACACCTTGCCCGCGACCTTGTACACGTCGAGTCCCGGGGTGAAGGGGTAGCCGTGGCTGACGTCGGGGAGGGCCAGGGCCGCCTGGCGGGCGGCGTCCTGGAGACGGTCACCGGCCGTGTTCACCGGGCCGCCCGCGTGCCGGTGCCGTAGGTCGTGCCGGTGCCGTAGGTGTGCGGGTCGACAGGCCGCTCGGCCCTGGGCAGATGGGCGACGACGAGCCGGTAGGAGTCGGTGACGAGCTCCCCGACGAGCTCCTTGTCGACGCCTTCTCCGCTCTCCAGGGTGATCCAGTGCTTCTTGTTCATGTGGTAGCCGGGGGTGATGTGGCTGTACTGCTCCCGCAGGGCGTGGGCCTCGCCGGGGTCCGCCTTGAGGATCACGACGGGACGCCCCGGGACTTCGGTCATCAGCATGAACACCTTGCCGCGTACCTTGTAGACCTCCCAGTCGGGGCCGAAAGGGTGCTCCAGCTGGGCTCCGGGCAGTTCCTCCGCGCAGTCGGCGGCGGTCTTGTGCAGGGCCGATCCGTTCATGGGTGGTGAGCCTTCTCAGGTGGTGACGGACTGTGGCATCGAAGGAGGCGGAGGGCGCGCCGCGCGGGCGCGGTGGCACGTCCCATCCTTCCGTCGAAGCCGACGGGAAGGGCGGTAGGCTGCGGACACGTGATGGTCGACAAGCGACACTCCGGGCCGAGCGGGCCGAGCGGGCAGGCCGGACCAGCCGCGGTTCCGCTGTACGGTTTCCAGCCCCCGGTCGGTACTCCGTACGGCCTTGAGGTGAGTACCGTCGAGGATTTCTTCGCCCAGCACGACGACTGGCCGTGGAACCCGCCCCGTCCGGGCCGTGCCACCTTCCACTACCTGATCCTGGTCACCGAGGGTGAGTTGCGGCACGACGTCGACCACGTCACGCGGACCGTCGACCCTGGCCAGTGGCTGTGGGTGCGTCCCGGGCACGCGCAGTGCTGGCATCCGCCCGGCGCGGCCCGCGGCCCGTTCATCCTGTTCGAACCGGACGTGCTGCGGCCCGACCTCGCCCGTCTCCTGGCCCCGCTCACCGCGCACGAGGCCCCTGCCGTGCTCAGCCCGCACCCCGACGACACCGCCTGGCTCCAGCAGACGGCACTCCAACTCCTGGATGAACACCGCGCACTGGGGCGCCGCCCCCTCGACATCCACCACGCCCTGCGGCGCAGCCTGCTCGAATCGCTGCTGCTGCGCCTGGCCAACTCCCCGGACATCGCCCCCATCGGCACGGCCACGGCCGGCACCGGCCGTGCCGGCAGGTACGGAGGCTTCCTGGACGCCTTGGAGCTGCATTTCCGCGAACTGCACCAAGCCGCGGACTACGCCGAGTTGCTCGGCTGTTCGGTCCGCACCCTGAGCCGTGCCGCCCGGGACGCCACCGGCAAGGGGGTACGTGAACTCATCGACGAGCGGCGCCTCCTGGAAGCCCGGCGCCTGCTGGGAGGCGCCCGGTGGGATGCCCGGACTGTGGCCGTCCACCTCGGCTTCACCGACCCCGCGAACTTCGGCCGCTTCTTCCGCGACCGCACCGGTCTCACCCCGGCCGCCTTCGCAGCCGGCGAGGCCACGACCGTCCCCCCTCCCCTCCCTGGTTGACGATCCCGGTGGTTTCGGCCGGTCTCAGTCGACGGCCTCGATGGTGACGTCGACCGTGCCGTCGTACTTCTTGAAGGCATCGGCCCCCGAGCCGATGTCGCCGAGGACGATGATGCCGGGGTCGGGGATGGACTGACCGTCGTGGTCATAGAAGACGGCGATGTCGGGACCGGGTGACCAGTAGGCGATGTTGCCGATCTCGTAGCTGGACCGCGGCTCGCCTCCTGCGGTGAGAGACCGGGGCAGGTGACCGTACTTCTCGCGCTTGAGCAGATCGTTCATCTGCAGCGTCAGCGGAAGCAGTGAGGCGAAGTCGCGTGCCGTCGCGTTGTCGTCGAGGGTTGCGTTGAGGACGGTTTCTCCGGCGGTCAGTCGGATTCTCATATGGGTTCTGCCCTCTGGGGTGTTGTTGGAGTGATCGTCGGCAGGACGACGACGTGCTTGCCCGGCGTGGTGCCGGACTCGACGTCGGCCTGGGCGGCACGGACCTGTTCCAGGCCGTGGTAGACCTTCGCGACCGGGACTTCGAGGCTCCCCGCGGCGATGGCCTGGAGCTGGCGGGCGAGGACGTCGGCCGGGAGGTCGGCGGCCTGACCGCCGTAGGACGTCAGCCGCACCCCGTTGGGGATCATGAACGGGGTGAAATCGGGGATCGTCCACTGGCCCGCCAGGGCTCCGGTGAAGCAGACCGTGCCGTGCCGGCGGACGGTGCGGAGGGTGTCGGCGAGGACCGAGCAGCCCACCAGCTCCAGTACGGCGTCGACACCCTCCGGCATCAGCTCGCGCACCTGTTCGGCGATCGTGCCGCTGTCGACGAGAGGATGGTCGACGCCCGCGGTCCGCAGTCCCCCGGCCCTCTCCGGGCTGCGGGTGGTGGACAGCACGGTGGCTCCGAGGTCCTTCGCGATCGTGGCCGCGCTCAGCCCGACCGTGGAGGTGCCGCCGCGGATCAGCAACGTCTGCCCGGCCTTGAGGTCCAGGCCGGTGGTCAGCGATCCGTAGGCGGTCTGGAACATCTCCGGCAGCGCACCGACGACCTCCCACGGCAGGCCGGTCTCGAACGGGATGACCTGCGCCGCGGGGACGGTCACGTACTGGGCGTACGCGCCGTCGTACGAGCGGCCCATGCCGCCCATCATCGTGGCCACCTGCTGTCCCGGCCGCAGTTCGCTGTCCTCGTCGGCCTCATCGACCACGCCGACGCCCTCGATGCCGGGCACACGCGGGTAGGTGACCACCGCGTCCGACTCGCCCTTGCGGGTGGTGACCTCGGACTCGTTGACGCCGAACGCCTTCACTCTGATCCGCACCCAGCCGGGCTTGCGTACGGGCACCGGCACATCCTTGATCTCCAGTGCGTCGAGGCCGCCGGGCCGGGTGACGACGACGGCCCGCATCGTCGCCGGTGCGGCGTCGACGGCTGCTGTCGGTTGGCTCATGTCGAGTTCCTTGCTCTGTTCGCCCCTTGGTGCGCTGCCCCGGATCGCCGGTGACCGTCAGGGGCGGGCGATGTTCCCGAACAGGTCGAGGACCGACTGGTAGCGGGCGCTGGGCTCGCAGGGAGGGTTGCCGACACTTCCCGAGGCGGGCCGGTCCGTGACGGCGGGCCACAGGCGGGTCTGCTCGCCGGTGACGAAGTCGAGGACGATGTCGCGGATACGCGTGTCACGGTCGGCCTGTTCAGGGCTGCGGCCCGGCTGTTCCCGGCCGACCAGGGCGTACATCTCGGTGCCGTGCACGGCGGGCGCACCCTCGGCGGGCCCGATCATGAGGAGATGGGCGTTGCCGCCCGCGGCGGCGTGGGCCAGAGCACCGCGAGCGGCGGGGAGCGTGAAAATGTAGTCCGTCAGGGACGCGGCGCGGACCTCGGCAGGGGTGCGGCCGCCCTGGTCGTAGGTACCGACGATCCTCCTGGCGCGGGAGCGGGGAATGCGCCACCCCGCGAATTCGTCGGTGACGCGGTCGACGGCGTGCGGGTCGAACCGGTCGAGGTCGTTCGCCACCCACCAGCCCATCTCGTCACTGGCCGTGCTCAGGAGGACGTCGATGTCCCGGTGCGAGCCCGAGGCCAGGACGTCCAGGGGGTGGGCGTGCAGCACCCCGCCGGGCTGTTCGGCGTCCAGGACGACGCCGAGGCTCTGGTTGTCCATCCCGCCACGGACTCCGAGATCCGTCGGACAGACCTTGCGCAGGGCGGCCACCAGGGAGGCCGCGTCGAGATCGATCAGCTTGTCGGGGTTGCCCGCGCCACCGAGTTCGGTGACGAACCGCTCGGCGAGCTCCTCGGCCCACCAGGCCGGGACGAGACGCGAGGGCGCGCCGGAGAACCCGGCCAGCCGCCGGTACAGACCGTCCGCGGAGGAGGCCCCGAGCAGCCCGAGGGTGGAGTAGGCGCCGGCGCTGTGGCCGAAGACGGTGACGTCGTCGGGGTCGCCACCGAAGTGGGCGATGTTCTGCTTGATCCAGGTGAGGGCGGCGATGACGTCCTGCAGGCCCAGGTTGCTGGCCTCGGCGAGCCGCCCGCCGTACTGCGAGAGCGAGAGCGCGCCCAGTGCGCCGAGCCGGTAGTTGACCGACACGCTCACCACGCGCCCCGACGCGGCGAGACCGGCGGCGTTCGAGGTGGTCTGCGTGTTCGCGCCGAACTCGAATCCGCCGCCGTGGATGTACACGGCCACCGGCAGCGTCTTCCCGGCCGGCTGCTCGGGGGCCCACACATTCAGGTTCAGACAGTCCTCGCCCGTCCCGCTGTCCGCTTCGAGCCAGTCGCCGCTGTCGGGCTGGACGGGGGCGACGCCCTTGCGGTCATAGGGGCGGTCCGGATCGAAATCCGCGACCACGGGGCGGCGGTAGCGCTCGGCGGTGGCGAACGGGATTCCCCACCAGGACCGCACCCCTGGTGCAGTCGGGGCCTTGGGCGCGGTCGCGGTCATGGCGTGAGATTCCTTCCGGTGCGGTCGGGGTTCTTCGCACGGTGTGTCGGCTACTGGTTGCTTGCAGTGACGCTCTCCCATCATTTCCTGTGACCCCACAGATCACCTGACAGACATCGGTCACCTGATGGTCACCAGGCGACACTTGTCTGCTCCTCCTCTTCTCCTGGCCCGTCGCCGGGCAGTCGAGGGTGATCTGAGGCCCTGCCGCCAGCGGGTTCCCTGGCTCGACACGCTGACTTGCCCAGGAAAGCCGGTGCAACTCGCGGGCCCGAGCATGCCCGCTGATCATGCTGCCAGAGGAAGCTCCTGCCGGAAGGATGGAGGGTTGACCCAGCGTCAAGGTCAAGGCACCCACTCCGACCACGGCATCCAGACCGCCGGCACCGATGTCCGGTCAAGCACTCTTGGTGACCAACAAAGCCCCTTCTCTCGCCAGCTATCGCGAACAAAGCCCGCCAAGTTGCGTGAGCCGAAGGCGCGCGACCAGCGAAGCCGCCCAGTCTCAATCGCCAACAACCGCGAACGGTCACAATCAAACATGTGCTCGACGACTGCCGCCTGACCTGGACCGCCTGCAGACCCTGCGGGTCTGGCACGCCCTGTGGCTGGAGCGCATCGACCACAAGATCGCCCACCCTTGGCAGCGGCAGGCGGAAGAGGAGCACGGCCGCCGCCACCGGCCCCGGCCCCCGGACTGGCTCGTCGAACTCGGCACCGCCACGGGCGAGCCGATCCCGGTCCACGACGGCGAGTGCGGCATGACCGGCCCGCGCCGAAACGCTTACCGAGCCAGGAACCTCGCGGTCTCCTGCGTCAAGGACGGCGGCAGATCGGTCAGCTCCGAGACGATCACACCCAGCTCCCGGCCGAGCTGGGACCACTCTTTCCAGACTGCTGGACTTCTCGTCAGAACGGCGGACAGCAGATCGCCCTCGTACATGTCGCCCTCGGCCATCGGGTCGTCCCGCAGCACCTCCAGCGCGAGCGGCAGAAGATAAGCAAGTCCCACGTCCTGCCCGATCAACAGACGCATGTCCTCGACGGTCAGCTCGCCGATCGGCCGACGCCGAAGGGCGTGCACCGTCGCAACAAGGCGACTTGCCTCAGCCGACGGGGTCGACCAACGGTCGCGCTCAAGCTCCTCCAGAGAGCGGTCACGGTCCACGAGTCGCGTCACCGGTCGATCGTCCCACGCCGCAGATCTCGAACGCGGTCTGGCATGCGCTCACCGCACGACCACGTCGGCGCTTCCAATGCGCAGATTCAGGCCGAGGTCCCGGTGAGCGCGCAGACCCGCCAGAGTGAGAGGCACGCGGTCAGGCTAGGCGAGACCGGGGATGGGTGACGCGTCACTGTGTGGGGCTCCGGTGTCCAGGAGCGACGTGCGCGGCGGTACGGAGAGCCCGCCGGTGAACCACCGTGGGTCGCCCGGGGCGGCCATGGGAACCCCCATCTCGCCGATGTGCTCGCGCGGCAACTCCCGGAGGACGACGTGCACATGACGCCGTTCCACGCCGAGCACGTCCTGGGTGACGCCGGTGAAACGGGTCAGCAGGGCCAGCAGCACTTCGGGGGAACGTCCGCGGGACAGCAGCGGGACGCTGTCCAGTACGTCGAGGGCCACCTGCGAGAGTTCGGCGATCAGCCGCCGGCAGGTCTGGACGTCGCGTCCGGCGGCGATGACGGCGTTGATGGAGGGCATGGGCTCACCATGAAGCCACCCGCGACCGCCCTCAGGAGCCACTTGTGCCGGTTGCCCGCGGAATTGGCTTCGAATACCGTGCCGGGCCATGAAGGACACCAAGGTCGCCGAGTGGCTCGACGGGTGGCAGTCCGCCCCGGAAGGCCCGATGCCCACGCCCGCCTCCATCGGGCCCTGGCCAAGCTGATCCACCGGAGAGCGATCGCGGTGAGGTACTGCCTGCCGAGCGGGTTCTGGCGGCTAAGTTGCGGGTCAGCCGGACGGTCGTGGCCCGCGCGTACCAGAGCCTGATGACGGACGGCCGAGCGGTGTCCCGCCGGGGCAGTGGCACCTGCGTAGCCGGAGCCCCGGCGGCTCCCAGGCGTGCGAACACCGGACTGAACTATCTGCTCAGCTCGCAGGGCGGCAAAATCGACCTCAACCAGGCAGGTTTCACCGAGGGCGACCCCCCGGTGTGGGAGCTGATGTCTATCGCACCCACCGAGGCCGCCCGGCTGATGCGGCACGCCACCGGCTACCTTCCCACCGGACTTCAGGAGCTGCGCGAGCGCCTGGCCACGTGGTACACGCGCCGCGGCGCACCGTCCCGGCCCAAACACTTCCTGACCACCAACGGTGCCCAGCAGGCGCTGAGCCTGCTCGCCCACCGGTTCACCACGCCCGCAAGGATCGTGATCGAGAACCCGACGTACGCGGGTGCCAGCCAGCTCCTTCGGCGGCTCGGCCACAACCTGTTACCCGTGGCGTGCGAGCAACCCCACGGCGTGCCGACGCAGGCACTGACGGCTGCCGCGCGGGAGCCGGGGGTGCGGGCCGTACTGGTCACGCCGCGCCAAGTGGGCACGTTTCAAGCCGACTTCGCGGGCGGCGATCTTCACAGATCGGGGCCGATTCGAGACGCCTCAATGGTCCCGAATCGAGTCACCGTAGCCAGTCGAGAGCGAGGGTGTCGTCGACGCAGCCCGCAGTGCATCAAGTTGAACACGGCCCGGCGCAGGCATCCGTGCCGCTTGTCTTCTCATGCTCCCTGCGCGTCAATGTGACCGACATCCGACACAACGCCAGGAGCCGAAGGTTCCACAAGAGGAGTGAGTCATGAGACGTACGAAGCGGAAGTTACGCGCCGCAGTGATCGCTGCTGCCTCCGCCGCACTGTTGGCCGGCACCGCGGCACTGGCCCCCGGAGCGGCTGCCGTGACGCCGATGCGGGCCACGGCCCGGTACGACTGCGGAACCATGGGGTCGACCACCGCCGAATTCACGGCCGCCCAGAACGGCACCGAGGCGACGATCACAGTCGAACTGCCGTCGATCACCGCCCCCGTCACGATCCCGCCCTACACCATCACCACCACCCTCGTGCTCTACGACACCACCACCGGGGAGCCGACCACCTTCACCGGAACTCTGTCCAACCCTCCCCTCCCTATGGGCAACCCGCTCAACTCCGGCGCGCTCAAGGGCACGGTCGAACCGGGCGACATCCTGGACACCGTCGGCGGCGTGAACGCACTGCGTTTCGTGATGCTCGGCATCACATTCGACTGCCGGGCGGCCACCCCGTTGTCCCCAGGCCCCTTCGCGTTTGTCTGAGCACCTCATCCCGGTTGCCGGGAGCCGAGTGCCGGGACGACCCGTGGGACACCCCTGCCCTGGGCTCGGGCGGTACTCGCGGGCCGCTGTCGTTCGTGGCAGCCGGTAGCCCTCCGGACGCCCGCCCCGGCCCGCCAGCCATCCCGGCACCGGCAGCAGACCCCGCACCGACGCCCACTCGGCATCGCTCCTCCATCCGCACCATCAAATGCGTTCCCTCGCCCAGGCAGACCTGAGGCTGGCTGACCCTCGAAGCCTTGCTGACTGCATCCGATCACGCGCGGGTACACGAATGCCGCATTGAGGGCCCTGCTGACCGGGCGTCCGTCTCGGCTGTCGACGTGGCCGATTTCTATTTGGTGGACAAGGACGGCGACTGCCTGCTGGCAGCGCAGGTCGCACGCGGATGCGGGCCTGTCAGGACGGGCGCGGCCCGGCGACAAGATCATTGAGCTGGGCGACCACCTCGAAGGAGGACGGCGGACGGCCCAGCAGGATCTCGAACGCCCTGGTCAGCTGCTCTATAGGTATCAAGTGCCGTGATTCCACGTACCGCTCACCGGTCACCGAACTCGCGGCCCCGTTGCAGGGAGATCACGAAGCCTGGGACGAGGACGTCCACCCGGGCCAGCCGCTCGAGATCCTTGAACTTGGCGCCGTTGTAGTGCAACACCTGGGTGAAGTCCTTTTCCAGCGTGCCGACGTCCACAGCGCCGGAGGATTTGAAGTACGGGGCGTCGGTGAAGTCCACCACCACGCGTACCGACTTCTGTTCGTCGGTTTCGCCCACCTTCTCCGGGTAGGAGCCCACCTTGTCGGTGATGCTGCTCCAGAATTCGGCCAACAGGCTCCCGTGGTCTTTCGGGGACTGCTTCCGGACGTGGTCGGCGACCTCCTTGGCCTTGCCGTAGTAGTCGGCAGAGGTAGCTTTTCCGTCGGCGGACGGGGTTGCCCCGACCGCGTAGTCCGGCTTCTTGCTTGAGTCGTTGAACGGCCATGGCAGCAACTGCTGGTGGCGGTCCTGCCACATCCGCTTCGCGCTGATGATCTCGTGGAGGTCGTTGTATGTCGTCGACGCCAGTTGGCTGGGGCCCAACACCTTGTTCGCCGTCGCGATCTCCTGATGCTTGGGGGTCTGGCACTTGAGGTACAGCGCGACCAGCGCCTGCTTCGCCTGCGCCGCGTCCTGGTCGGGAGCGAGCAGTGACTGTACGAAAACCCTGACCTCGGCCTCCGCGATCATGGCAAGCCTGTTGAACGCCTTGTTCTTCGGGCCGAGCAGACCGTTGCCCTCGACGAGTTCCTCGATCGCGGCGTGCCACTCGGGCGGTGGCCACTTGGGCCAGTCGGAGGAACGATCGGCGTGGTCGGAACTGGCGGAGGAGGAGCCGGCGTTGGCGGTGGCGGGAGCGTTGGAGGAGGAGCCGGATGACGAGGAGCCGGACGCCGGCGACCCCCACGGTGTGACCGTACGCTGCACCGGAGGGGCCAGCTGCTCGCCCTGCTGGGTCCGATGACCGCATGACGATCCGCAGGCATGCCGCTGCAGCTCCATCGGGCGGGCCACGGCGGCATTGCCGATGGTGCGTTGGAGGGCCAGGACCATCCGTGCGGTCAGCGGGCCCGTCGGATGGGACAGTGGGCCGGCCGTCTCCTGTAGGGCCTGCCGACCGCGAACGTACCGCTGTACGTCGGGCCCGTCCTCTGACTGCTGCTCATACCTGCGCACGAACGCCCCTTCCTCTTGGCGTGGCGATGATGGCGCGCCCGATAGATCTACGTCGTCACCAAAGGAGCGCGGAATGCCCATAGGGGTTCGGGCGGGGGCAGAGTCGTACGGCCTTGGGATAGGCCCCACCGGCGAAGTTCAGCGACGGCGGGAGCGTCACCAGGGTGCAGCGTGGCTCCAACGCTCAGATTCGGGGTCCGGCACAAGTTCCGTGAGCCGGTCACGCGTGTTCGCCTCAGGGGAATCCCTGGCTGACGAGCACCACCGGCCTGATCTGGACCACAGCGCCGGTGGCCCGGCCGGACGAGGAGGGGATCGCCGATCTCGAGTTCGATGTGCCTGAGGGCGATCTCACCTGGCGTCATATGGAGCTGCCGGCGCAGAGATCCCACAGCTTGCGTCCCCGTCCGTGGGTGATCTGGGGGACTTCGGATCAGGACGTGCATGTCGGCACTTTCGGCGGAGTGCTCTACCACTGGGACGGCGAGGTCTGGGCCCAGCACGATCCCGGTCTCAAGCGCCCCATCGGCTGTATCCGCGGACGGGCCTCCAACCACCATCCTGCATTTCGACGGAGAGCGGTCGCGTACGCTCAAGGACCCGGACGGTGCAGCCACCGAAAGACACACTCACCGGTATCGCGTTCCCCCCGGGCGGCGACGTGCTGATCAGCAGCAAGAGGGACGGCCGGCTGCTGCGTGGATCGGCGGAGCAGGGATTCGCCGTCATGGGCCGATATGGACTGTCTCTGATCGACATGGCACTGGTGGACGGCCGGCTGTTCCTCGCCGCGGCCAAGAGTGGCGCGGCGGAGTTGACCGCGGACGGCGTGTGGATCCTGCGCGACGACCTGCTGCCCTGGTCGGTCGCCGAGGGCCACGGGCGGGTCTACTTCACCATCACTCCCGGCGACGCCGCCTATGCCGAATTGAACCTTCGAGGAAGGCCAGGTCGACCAGGCCGGAGCCGTCTTCGAGGGTGACGAAGATGATCCGCTTCCCGGACGCAATGGGCGGCGTCTGGGTGGACGCGCGGACGCCGGCGACGAGGACCTGCTGACCGGGGCACAGGCGCTTCAGGCACCCGGTGGCCGAACATTCAGGGCTGGGCTCTGTCCGCACTCCTCAACAGGTCCGGGTCCCAGGCCGCTGCCGTCCGGAGTGCCATCCGACAGCAACTCCTCGCACTGCCCGCCCCGCTGTCTCCGGCACACTCGACGCCGAGCGGTTCGGCGCACGGCGGCCCGGTGGTGTCCTCACGGCTCTCGACCGGGGAGGCCTGGGCCGATCTCCCTGAGGCCCGGTGCAGTTCACTGGTGGCCTCGGCTGATGCGAACGCGGTGTTCCGCGATGACGGCGGGGCGAGGAGCCCAAGCCCACGGGCCCTGGGGGCCGCAATGACCAGGAGGGAGCTTCAAGCAACCCGCGCCCAGTGGAAGGCCCCGGTCTCATCCGATCAGACCGGGACTGAGGTACGCCAGCCGGGCTGGTAGGAGTCGCGGGCCATCGCCGAGTACGGGGTGGGGCTGACGATCGCACGGACGGCGAACTGCTCGTGCGGTTGCACCGTGGTCTTGCGGCTGCCGCCCCCGGGTTCGCCCCAGATCACGCGGACTTCGGCGCCGAGCGGAACATCCGGGTTGACGGTCGCCAGGGAGAGGGCCTTGCGCTCATTGGCACTGTAGCCGGTGAACATTGACAGCCCGACGGTGTTGCCGTCCGCGTCGACCACGGAGTCATAGCTGGACGATCCGTAGTTCGCGTTGGGCAGGTCGAAGAACTGGTAGCCCGGGCCCTTCGGGTCGACAGGGGAGGCGAGGAGCCCCGCGACGTCCTCGGCGTTCCAGGCCAGGGTGACCTTGCGCCGCTGCCCCCCGGGGTCGACGGCCTGCAGGGCGTCCCGGCCGATGAAGTCGTGGTCGAACTTCACGAAGGATCCGTAGCCGAGCTCCCAGGGGTTGAGGTAGTAGTCCTCGATCCGGTCCGAGACGAAACTGCCGGCCAGGGCGTTGGTGGCCTCGTAGCTGTCCGCGCCCAGCCACTCGCGGTACGGGCGGAGTTCGTCACCGGTGTAGACGGCCGGCAGAGGGGAGGGGATCCAGCCGGACTCGAGCGTGTTGCAGGAGTAGGCACGGGCACCGGCCGGTTCGAGTCCGAACTCGCGGCCGGCTTCGAGAATGGCGTCGCGTACCTTGTCGTAGGTCTCGTAGGGCCCCCAGATCTCCAGGCCCGGCGCGCCGGCCATGCCGTGCCGCAGCGTGCGGACCTGTTCTCCGGCGATGTTCATGTGGCCCATGCGGAAGAACCGGACCTGCTCGACCTGAGCACCGTTGACTTTCTCGATGACCTCCCATGCGCGGGGGCCCTGGATCTGAAAGCGCCACAGCTCCCGGGTCACCTGCTTGCCGTACGGGCGGGACGGCGATCGCTGGTCGAGGCGGAGGTCAACGTTGTATCCCTTGCCGGCCTGGTACGTCAGCCAGTTCGCGACGGGAGCGCGTCCGACGAATACGAACTCCTCCTCCGCTTCACGGAAGAGGATGCCGTCGCCGATGACGCCGCCGTCGGGTGAGACGGGGACGAACTGCTTGGCCGTGTTTATCCCAAAGTTCGCGACGCTGTTGATTCCGGTGTCGGAGATCAGCTTGAGAGCGTCCGGTCCGGAGATGAACAGGTTGACCATGTGGTGGCTCTGGTCGAACAGCACCGCGGCGTCCCGCCAGGCCGTCACTTCGCGCCGGAAGTTGGTGAATTCCATCGGGACGACCGGATAGATGTAGGCGCCGAGTTGTGAATTGCGGAGCAGCTCCACGCTGTTTCCGGCCTGGTCGATTACTTCCTGCAGGTTCTTCGCGCTCATCGGGTTCCGTTCTTGGTGCACGGTTGGGGCTTGACGTGTAGGGGCTTCAATGTCCGTACTGCTCGGCGCTGATGTATTCGACGCCGAGGTCGGCCAACTTGGCGCGCAGGCCGTAGCGGTCGAGGCCGAGTTCGCCGTTTCGGAAGGCCTGTCGCGCGGCGTCTTCCTTCTCGACGCGGGCCTGTGCCTTGTCGATTGCTTGATCGACGTGCTGGCGCGGTACGACCATCGCACCGTCGTCGTCGGCCAGGATGGTGTCGCCTGCGCGGATGATCTGGCCGCCGACAACGATCGGGACGTTGACTGAGCCGGCGGTCGCCTTGACCGTGCCTTGCGCGCTGACGGCAGCCGCCCACACCGGGAAGCCCATGGCGTCGAGTTCGGCTACGTCACGTACACCGGCCTCGGTGATCAGGCCGCGAACACCGCGGAGCTGCAAGGCGGTGGCGAACAGCTCGCCGAACATGCCGTCTGTGCTCGGCGAGGTGGTGGTGACGACGAGAACGTCCCCAGGCCTGCACTGCTCGACGGCGGCGTGGATCATCAGGTTGTCTCCGGGCCAGCAGAGAACGGTGACCGCGGTGCCGCCGATGCGGGAGCCGAAATGCACCGGGCGTATCCGAGGGCCGAGGAAACCGGTGCGCCCGACAGCCTCGTGCACGGTCGCGACGCCGTACTGCGCGAGCTTGTCGACCTTCTCGATCGGCGCCCGTGGCGGGTCGGTGACGATGACCGCCCTCATGCCAGCTCCCCGGTGACCTGCGGGTAGAGCCGTACATAGGCCTCACCCATGGTGTTGTGCGGCAGGCCGAGGTTGGGGCCGGCGTTGCGCTTCACCTGCACCCCGCGGCGCTTGGCCAGATCCGTGTAGTAGTCCCACATGTGCTGCTGAGCAGGCAGGCATTCCATGGCCTTGCGCTTGGTTTCGAAGACCGCGGTGATGTCCAGCAGCACGTTGGGCTTGAAGTCGCACTGTTCCGGCTGGTGGGGTTCGAAGAAGAAGACCGGAGGAGCGCCGAGGGGCTCACCGGGCGCGTCGTAGCCAATGGCCTGGGCCAGCACGCGTGCCTGCAGGGCCATCCGCGCCGCCGCGGGGTGGTCGCCGTTGTAGGGGTCGGCCAACGGGTGGGTGAGCACGACGGACGGGTTCACCTCGCGGTAGATCCGCACGATGCGGTCCACCAGTTCGTCGGACTCCCGCAACGGATAGTCACCGGCATCGAGAAACTCGATGTCGGCCCCCAGCACGGCCGCCGCGCTCTCGGCCTCGCCCCGCCGGATGGACTTGATCTCTTCCAGCGTTTTGCCCTCGCGCCAGGCCTTGGCCGATTCGCCCCGCTCTCCGAAGCTCAGGCACAGGACCTTCGCCCGCTGACCTCTGCTGGTCGCCAGGGCAATCGCCCCCGCGGCACGCCAGACGAAGTCACCCGCGTGGGCGCTGACCACTAGTAGGGAGCTCATTCCGGCATCTCCTCGATCGTTGTTGACGCTCACTGGGGACACTAGGAGTCGGCGGCGTTGTGCATCAGGTCCGGGAGTCCGATCTGCGCTACGTCATTTGACTCGACCATGCCTGGCTGATTGACGCCACGAGAGCCGACATCGGACCGCTATTGACCGCTCCTGTGGCGCCATAAAGTGAGCCGAATGAGATTCCGCGAAACCGATTTGATGACCATTCGCCGCGACATGGAGCGCTGTCCCGTGGCGAATTTCCCCTCTCCTGTAACGGACTTCGTGACCGCGGTGGCACTGCAGTTCTTCCCAGGCGCGAAATTGGACTGCGCGGTTACCGAAACAAGCTTCGGGGGATTGCTCGACGCCACTGAGACCGTGGCGCGGAACTGCCGCATCGCACTCCTGAACGCTGTCGATCTCGATCGCACCGCCGTACTCGGCGAGACGTCGCCCCGGATCGCCGTGCGGGAAGCCGGGACCGCGGCGGCCGGCGAAGGGACAGTGACGTCCTGATGCGGTCACCGAACGCATGGGGCCGGTTCGACGACCTGCGCGCCGGAACCGGCCGCCGTTTCCCGGGTACGGCCTGTCACCTCAAGGCCACCCGGCCCGAGCACGTCCCGGACGTACTGGCCGAGGTCGAGTACGCCACCAGCAAAGGATGGTGGGCATTCGGGTTCGTCGCCTATGAGGCCGCCGCCGGGCTCGATGCCTCGCTGGCGGTACACGAACCCCCCGACGGTCTCCCTCCGGCCTGGTTCGGAATTTCCCAGGAGCCGGAAACGGTGCCCGTGATCGCCCGGCCCACGCATCGCGCCTACCAGGTGGGCGAGTGGCGATGTGGCTGGACGCCGGACGAACATCGCCGGAAGGTCGAGACCGTTCGCGCTCTCATAGCGGCGGGCGAGACGTACCAGTGCAACCTCACGACCCGGATGACCGCGGAAGCAGACGGCGACCTTCTCCAGCTGTACGCGGATCTCGCACACGCACAGGGCGGCGCCTACAACTCCTACCTCGACACCGGCCGGTTCGTGATCGCCGGCGCGAGCCCTGAACTGTTCTTCGAAACACGCGGCGAGCGGCTGCTCATGAGGCCGATGAAGGGCACCGCGCGACGAGGAAGCTCGGAGGCCGAGGACCGCGAGATCGTGGCACGCCTGAGGTCGAGTGAGAAGGAACGCGCCGAGAACATCATGATCGTCGACCTCGTGCGGAACGACGTGTCGAAACTCGCGGTCAGCGGAGGAGTGTCCGTCCCCGCGCTGTGCCGGGCCGAGCGATACGAGACCGTGCACCAGCTCACCTCCGACGTCACCGCGCGGCTGCGGCCGGATGTCGGGCTTGTCGACATGTTCCGTGCGCTGTTCCCGTGCGGGTCGGTCACCGGCGCACCCAAGCAGCGCACCATGGAGATCATCCGGAGCCTCGAACCGACGCCACGTGGTGTCTACTGTGGCGCGGTAGGCGTGGTCGCCCCTTCAGGCGCACGCGTTCGCGCACGGTTCAACGTAGCGATCCGCACACTGGTCGTCGATCGTGGACAGGGCCGTGCGACATACGGCACCGGCGGTGGCATCACCTGGGACTCCAGGGCTGACGCCGAGTACACGGAGCTGCAGGCCAAGGCCGCGGTGCTGACCGCATCCTCCCCGCAGGGACGGTAGGGCGGGCGGCCCGCCCACATTGGTCATTTGTCGCGGGCAAGTAGGTCTCGATGCCCGACGAAACGCGATGCGCCTTCGGCTCTACTGAATACGGCGGATTCGCCGCCGTCCACTTCGGTCCGCCGAGCAGCCGGGCACCGAGGTGACGGCGCTGTGGGGGCAGGAGCCCGATTCCGCCGAGGCGAGCGCCCGAACGGCAGCGCCCGGTCGCCTCACGAGCCACGCTCCCGCACCGGGTGTTCAGGATGTCCGCGACTCCTACCGCAGGTCCTGCGTCACCCACACTCGCCCCGAGATCGAGGATTCATGGTGAACCTGAGCAACACGGAGGCGGCCGGCCACCGAAGCCGGCCCTCGAGTCTGGCGGACCTCGTGCGCAACATGAGCTACGAGGTGATGCCGTTCAAGAAGACCGAGCAGGATGTCGTCGATCACGTGCCCACGACGGTCCCCCTCACGGTCACCGTCACCGAGGCGAAGGGGATCGACGCCACGCTCGGTCTCACCGAGCGCTTGCTGGGGCACGGGTACCAGGTCGCCCCACACCTGCCGGCCCGGCTGTTCGTCGACGACAAGCACGTCGCGGACGTCGTTGGCCGCCTCGGCAACGCGGGAGTGAAGTCGGTCTTCGTCGTGGGGGGTGACACGCACACGCCGACCGGTCGGTTCACCGGCGCATTCGACCTTCTGCAGGCGATGCAAGAGCTCGGCCACCCGTTTCAGGACGTGGGGATCGGCGGCTACCCCGAAGGACACGGAGCCATCCCACAGCAGGCGATCGAACAGGCCCTGAGGCTGAAGGCGCCGCTGGCGAGCCGTGTCCTGACGCAGATCTGCTTCGACGCGAGCACGACCAGCCGGTGGGCGGCCGACCTCGTCACCGCCGAGATCGACCTGCCGGTCTTCGTCGGTATACCGGGGCCGGTCAGTCGGCAGAAACTCATCCGCATCTCCGCGGGCATCGGGCTCGGCCAGTCGGCGCGCTTTCTGCAGAAGCAACAGAGCCTGCTCTGGCGGTTCCTGCTGCCCGGCGTCTACAACCCGACGAAGCTGGCCAGGCAACTCGGCGCGGCGGCCCCCAGGACTGACAACAACATCTCCGGGCTGCACATCTTCACGTTCAACGAGCTCCGCAGAACCGAGCTCTGGCGTCGGGAACTGCTGGCCTCATTGGCCGAAAGGGAGGACAGGTCATGACCGGGGACCTCGCCGAGGACTACGGCCGCCTCATCGTGCAGGGCGCCGATCAGCCGGGCATCGTGTCCCGGGTATCGACCGTGCTGGTCGAGCAGGGCGCCAACATCGTGTCCCTCGACCAGTCCACGAGCGACCCGACGGGAGGCCGGTTCTTCCAGCGCACCGTCTTCCATCTGCCCGGCCTGTCGGTCAGGCTGGACGAGCTCGACCAGGCGATCGAGGAGAAGCTGGTCGACGGCCTGGGTCTGACCTACCGTCTGGTGGAGGCCAAACGGCACAAGCGGGTCGCCATCCTCGTGTCCAAGGCCGACCACTGCCTGCTCGACCTGCTGTGGCGGCAGCGCCGCGGCGAGCTGCGTATGAGCATCCCGATGGTCATCTCCAACCACCCGGACCTGGGCGACGACGTCCGCCGGTTCGGCATCCCGTTCTTCCACGTCCCCGTGGAGAAGGACGGGAAGGCCGCTGCTGAGAAGGAGCACCTCAATCTGCTCAAGGGCAACGTCGATCTGCTCGTTCTCGCCCGTTACATGCAGATCATCTCGGGTGGCTTCCTGGACGAACTCGGCGTACCGGTGATCAACATTCACCATTCGTTCCTGCCCGCGTTCATGGGCGCGGGCCCCTATCAGCGGGCGAAGGAACGCGGCGTCAAGTTGGTGGGGGCGACGGCGCATTACGTGACCGAGGACCTGGACGAGGGCCCCATCATCGAGCAGGACGTCATCCGCGTCTCGCACCGGGAGTCCGCGCGCGAACTGCAGCGCAGGGGCGCCGACGTCGAGCGGCTCGTGCTGTCCCGGGCCGTGTCCTGGCACTGCGACGACCGTGTCGTCCGCGACGGCAACTCCACCGTCGTCTTCTAGGGAGTTCGAGTGACCGCGAAGATTCTGGACGGCCGCGCCGTCGCAGCAGGCATCCTCGACCGGGTGCGGGAGGATGTCACCGCCCTCGTCGCCGAGCACGGTCGGGTTCCGGTTCTGGCAACCGTACTCGTCGGCGACGACCCTGCCTCGCACACCTACGTCGGCATGAAGGCGAATCGGTGCGCGAAAGTCGGCATCCACTCTCTTCGCATCGACCTGGACGCGGACATCACCACCTCGGCCCTGGTCAAGCAGATCCATGAGCTCTCGGCCGACCCCACCGTCGACGGGATCCTGCTCCAGCACCCGGTACCGGACCACATCGACGAACGAGCCGCCTTCGAGGCGATCGCGCCGTCCAAGGACGTCGACGGAGTGACGCGGACGTCGTTCGCGACGATGGCCT
The DNA here is from genome assembly GCF_042653945.1 of Streptomyces vulcanius. Classification (NCBI taxonomy): domain Bacteria; kingdom Bacillati; phylum Actinomycetota; class Actinomycetes; order Kitasatosporales; family Streptomycetaceae; genus Streptomyces; species Streptomyces vulcanius. The sequence continues at coordinate 55,377 of NZ_JBHSFK010000039.1, forward strand.
TCGACGAGGGCGGCTTCACGTCAGCCACCCCCGGCGGGATCATGGCCCTGCTCGACGCCCACGCCATCCCGCTGACGGGCCGGCACGCGGTCGTCGTCGGCCGCAGCCCGATCCTCGGCAAGCCGGTCGGCATGCTGCTGCTCGCCCGCGACGCGACGGTGACCTACTGCCACTCCCGGACCGCCGGGCTGGCCGACCACGTCTCGCACGCCGACATCGTCGTCGCCGCGGCCGGTAGCCCGGAACTGATCCGCGGTGACTGGATCAAACCCGGTGCCGTCGTGGTCGACGCGGGCTACGCCGACAACCGCGGAGACGTCGAGTACGGCGCCGCCGCCGAGCGGGCGTCGTACATCACCCCGGTTCCCGGCGGCGTCGGACCGATGACCATCGCCACGCTGATCGCGCAGACCGTCGAGGCAGCCCGGCACCACGAATCGGCGAGGTGAGGGAGGGACATGAAAAAGGCACATGACAACTACATCCTCGACATCGCACAGAACCGGCGTGGCTACGCGCTCAACCGGCTGTGCGGATCACTGAGGCACGCGGAGAACCGGGAGCGGTTCACCGCGGACGAGGCAGCCTACTGCGACGCGTACGGACTGTCGCCCGAGCAGAAGAAGGCCGTTGTCGAACGGGACTGGATCGGAATGCAGGATCTCGGAGCCTCCATTTTCTACACGTTCAAGCTCGCGATGATGGACGAGAAGTCGATGCAGTACCTCGGTGGCGTGTTCACCGGGATGACAACAGAGGAGTTCGCGGCGGAGCTGCGGTCGGGAGGGCGGAGGTTTGGCTGAGGTGATCTGGGGTCTGGCGACCTCGCACGTCCCCTCGATCGGGGCTGCCATGGACCATCACAAGACCGACGACCCGTACTGGAAACCGCTGTTCGACGGGTACGCGCCTGCCCGTGAGTGGATGGCCGAACACCGGCCTGATGTCGCGATCGTCGTCTACAACGACCATGCCAACGCCGTGGACCTGGACCTGGTCCCCACGTTCGGCATCGGCACGGCCGACTTCTACGCCGTCGCCGACGAGGGCTGGGGACGCCGCCGCGTGCCGCCGGTGATCGGGGCCCCGGAGCTGAGCGAGCATCTGGTGCGCGAGCTGATGGACTCGTCGTTCGACATCGCCACCTTCCACCAACTCGACGTCGACCACGGCCTCACCGTGCCGCTGTCGGTGTACTGCCCGGAGCCGGGCGACGCCTGGCCGTGCCCGGTGGTCCCGATGCTGGTCAATGTGATCCAGTACCCGCAGCCGACCGCGGCGCGCTGCCACGCGCTCGGACAGGCCCTGGGGCGGGCGATCCGTTCCTACCCGAAGGATGTCAAGGTCGCTGTCTTCGGAACCGGCGGTATGTCGCACCAACTGTCCGGCGCCCGGGCGGGGTTGATCAACAAAGAGTTCGACACGATGTTCCTCGAAGCCATCGAGACCGATCCCGGCAAGCTCGCCGCCCTCACCCGGGAGGACTACATCAGGGATGCCGGCACCGAGGGGATCGAGCTGATCATGTGGCTGGTCATGCGTGGTGCCCTCAGCGACAACATCCGCCGCGTCCACGACACTTACCACGTCCCGGCGTCCAACACCGCTGCGGCGCTGGCGCTGTTCGAAGATCTCGGTGCCAAGGGCACGGTGGTCCTGTGAGCACGTTCGTCCTGCTGCACGGCGCCTGGCACGGCGGCTGGGTGTGGCAACGTGTCGCACCGTTGCTCCGCGCCGCCGGTCACGAAGTGCACACGCCGACGCTCACCGGGGTCAGCGACCGGGCACACCTGTTGACCCCCTCTGTCGGGCTCGGCACTCACATCGAAGACGTCGTGGCGCTCATCGAGGCCTACGACGCGCGGGACGTCGTCCTCGTCGGCCACAGCTACGCAGGTCAGGTCGTGACCGGCGTGGCCGACCGCGTCCCGCAGCGCCTGGCGCAACGGGTCTACCTCGACGCGTTCGTGGGGGACGACGGCGAGTCCGCCATCGATCTGCAGCCGGAGAAGGTCGCGGGCCACTACCGGGAGTCGGTCGCCGGCCCCGGCTTCGGATGGCTCATCCCGGTCCGGTCCCTGCAGGTCCTCGGAGTTACCGAAAAGCCCGACGTGGACTGGCTGAGTGCCCGTCTGACCCCGCATCCGTGGCTCACCTACACCGAGCCGCTCCGGCTCACCGGCGCTGCGGACCGCGTGCCCGCGGCGTTCATCGAGTGCACGGACTGGATCCGCGTGTTCCAGGCGCACGCGGAACGCGCGGGAACGAGGGGCTGGCCCGTGCACACGATCGCCACCGGGCACGAGGCCATGGTCACCGCGCCCGACGCACTGGCGGACCTGTTGCTGACCGTTGCAGCTACCTGAGCCCATAAGGACGAACCATGGAATTTCTGGTCCGCACCGAAAACCTGCTGCCAGTGGACACATCCGACGAGATCCGCGAGAAGCTGCGCGCGGCCGAGCGTGAGCGCGCGATGGAGCTCCGCGAGGCAGGGATCCTCAAGCGACTTTGGCGTGTACCCGGCCGCAACGCCACCATCGGGTTGTACGAGGCGGTGGACCCGGCCGCGCTGCACGACGCGCTCACCTCGCTGCCCATGTGGAAGTGGATGGATGTGTCCGTCGAAGCACTCGCCGCACACCCTCAGGAACGTGCTTGACCGTTCCAGCTCCGGGATCCCGGGAACGGTCAGCTCGGTGGCGGTACCAGCCCCTCCCGGATGGCCAGGAGCGCCGCCTGGGTGCGGGAGGCCAATTTGAGTTTGGCCAGTACATTGCTCACATGGGTGCGGGCGGTGCGTTCGCTGATGACCAGGTGACGGGCAATGTCCCGGTTGGACTGGCCCTCTGCCACGAGGGCGAGGATCTCCCGCTCGCGGATGGTCAGCGCGGTCAGACCGACGCTGGGTGCGGCCATGCGTCGGGTGAGTCGACGCGCGACGGCCGTGTTCAGGTGCACGTCTCCGGCCGCGGCGGCGCGGACGGCGGTGACCACCTCGTCGGGATCGGCGTCCTTGAGGAGATAGCCGGCCGCGTTGGCGGCGAGCGCGGCGTGCACCCGTTCCACCTCGCCGAAGCTGGTGAGGATGACGACTTTCACGTCCGGGTAGGTCTCGGTGATCTCCTCGGTGGCCGCTACGCCGCCCATGCCCGGCATCTGGAGGTCCATCAGCACGACGTCCGGCAGGGGCTGCCCGAGAACGTGCCACTCCCGCAGCAGGGCGAGTGCCTGCTCGCCGTCGGCGGCTTCTCCGATCATCCGGAACGCCGGAACCGTGGCGATGTAGGCCAGCAGGCCCCGCCGTACGATCGTGTGGTCGTCGACCACCATGATCCGGATGACGTCCGACGCGGTCATGGGCTCATTCATCGCTTCTTCCTTCCTCTGCGCCGGAGGCATACCACGCCGCCGGCAGTGTCACCGCGACCCTCCAGCCCGTCCCGGGCCGGGGACCGGCGATCAGCTGTCCGCCCCATCGCTCGGCGCGTTCGCGCATCGACACCAGTCCGAGATGAGGCGAGCGGTCGGCTGCGGCGTCCGCTGCCGGGTCCGCTCCGCTGCCGTCGTCCGAGACCTCGACGTACAGGCCCTCCAGGAACAGTCCGTCAGCCGGGACGCCCGCATCGAGCGGGGCGTCACCACCGCCCTCGACCAACGCGAAGCGAATGTCCACGCAGGCGGCGTGGGCGTGTTTCACCACGTTGTGCAGGGCCTCCTGGACGATGCGGTACAGGTCCTCCTGTATGTCGATTCCATAGCCCAGCTCCAGGCCCGCGAGAGCTCTCACCCGTACGGCCAACCCGGTGCGGCTCTCCACGCTCGCGGCGTGCGCCCGGACCGCGTCGACCAGGCCGTGTTCGCTCAGGTCCAGCGGGCGCAACTCGAAGACGAGCCGACGTAGATCGGCGAGCGCGCTGTCGGACAGTTCGGCGAGTTCCTCGGCGCCGTCGTACATCGCGGCCGCGTCGGGAACGGCGCTGTCGAGCTGGGCACGAAGGGCTTTCGCCTGCATCCGCATGGAAAACAGCTGCTGGACCACCGAGTCGTGCAGGTCCCGGGCGAGCCGCCGGCGCTCGTCCTGCTGGGCGCGGGAGCGGGCTTGCGACAGCAGTGCGGCGGTGTCGATGGCAACGGCGGCGTGGTCGGCCATGGTCTCCAGGAACGCCAGAGAGCCTGCGCCGGGATCCTCCCCGGGGAGGTAGTAGGTGTTGATCACGCCGACAGGACGGCCACGTACCACGAGGGGCATGGCGACGAAACCGTCCCAGTCCGGGCGGTCCATGAACTCGTGCAGCGGGGCCCAGCGGGGATCCGCCATGATCGCCGCCTTGCGGTGCGGGACCACGACCGGCCGCCTGCCGAGGAAGGCGTCGAAGAAGTGCACCTTGGCGCCCCTCCGGCGACAGGCGGCCAGCCGCTCGGTGAAGTCCGTGACGTCCCCGAAGCCCGCCATGCCCAGAACCCGCAGCTCGTCCGCGGGGTTGTCGACGGCCAGAATCTGAACGGCTGCGATGTTCGCGGTCAGCACGATCTCCCGCGCGACCGCGTCGAGGGTCGCGTGCAGTGAGCCGGCGTCGGCGACGCTCGACGCCGCACGAGTGATGGCGGTCAGACGCTCCTGCTGTCTGCGCGCCCCGGTCACGTCACTGAACCACACGGCGTATCCCGCTTCCCCTAGGGGCTTCTTCCGGTACTCAAGATCACGGCAGCGACCGTCCGGGCCCCACCATGACGTGGGCAACGACTCCGCGAAGGGACGGTCCCCCTCCTCGTGGACGGGGAAGGGCGCGGTCCGCCCTGTCAGCCCGGCAGCGGGCAGGCCCAGGATCCGGGCCGCCGCGTCATTGACGACCACGAAGCGGCCCTGCGAATCGACCACCGCCAGCCCGTCCGCCGACACCTCCATGAGCGTCTGAAGCAGCAGGTCGGCGCTCACGTCGAAGGGAGCGGCGAGCGTCAGCGGGTCCACCTCATCGTGCACCTTGTCATCATCAACTGCCCGGCCGTTCTCGCCAAGCCCGTGGTCTCGTGCGCCCTCACAGGTAGAGCTTGGGGTTGATCGGTATGCCGTTCTCTTTACAGTAGGACTCGTAGTGGTTGATGTACCACCACACATCGAGGGTCTCGATGAAGCCGCCCTGGTCGTCGAAGAAGTCGATCGGCCCCTGGAGCCAGCCGAAGAGCTTGACGCCCTCGGGGTGGTCGCTGACCAGGGTGTGCGAGAGCCCCGGGGTCTCGTAGATGAAACCGCCGGGCTCCGCGACCCAGTCGTATTCGAGATAGCGGCAGCTGCCCTCCAGGCAGACCATGACGACCGTGCCCCGGTGGTTGTGCGTGCCGATGACGCCGGGGCCCTTGATCCACAGAATGTTGCTGAAGGTGTTGCTGCGTACATCGAATGCCAGGTGGCGGATTGCCGCGCCCTCCCCGAAGGGAACCCAGGGGCTCTCCTCCTCGGACATGCCGATGTGGCTGCCGTCCACGCCATAGCGACCGATCACGTCCTTGTACAGCTGCGGCGTGTCCACGATCTTGTACGCCGTGGACGGCGGAACCGACATTCCGGTCTTGTTCGATTGGGTCACGAGATGCCTCCTTGCATCCGGTTCAATCACCCTGAGAGTAGGCCGGGAGTACATCGCTGTCCCGAGCCCGGGGGCCCGGCCGGCCCCGTGCGGTCCGGCGGACCGGACCGCGACATTCGACGTAGGGCCGGGGTGTCCCCCTTGGGCTGTTGACCTCAGACGGCCGGGGCGGAGTGCTCGCCCAGATAGCTCGCAAGGATCAGCTCGCGGTCCCCGGCGAGTTCCCCGGCGGGCCGTTCGAGAGTGATCTCGCCGTGCGCCAGTACGTACCCCCGGTCGGCGACCTCCAGTGCCAGCTCGATGTGCTGTTCGACGAGCAGGATCCCGCACCCGGTCTCGTCGGCGAATCGGCGGATGACGGGGAGCAGCCGCTCGACGATCACCGGGGCCAGCCCGAGGCTCAGCTCGTCCAGGAGCAGCAGCCGGGGCCGCCGGGCGAACGCCCGGCCGACGGCGAGCATCTGCTGCTCACCGCCCGACAGCAGCCCGGCACGCCGGTTCCGCAGCCGGGTCAGGGCGGGAAAGCGCGTGTACACCTCGTCCGCGTCGAGATGTTCGCCGCGGTGGCCCAGCCGGAGGTGCTCGGCGACGGTGAGCCCGAAGAAGACTCCGCGGCCCTCGGGGACGTGGGCGATCCCCCGCTTGGCACGGACGCTCGGAGGAGCCTTCGTCAGCGGCTCGCCTTCGAAGAGGATGGCTCCGCCAAGGGGGCGGACCAGCCCGGAGACGGCCTTCAGCGTGGTGGTCTTGCCGGCGCCGTTGGCGCCGAGCAGCGCCACCACCTCACCGCGCCCGACGGTGAGCTCCACGTTCCGGACGGCGGGGACGCCGTCGTACCCGGCGGTGAGTCGCTCGATGCGCAGGACCGGCTCGTTCATGATGTCTCCTGCTCTGCTCCGGCCGCCGAGCTGCCCAGGTAGGCGGCGACGACGTGCGGGTCGTTGCGTACCTGGGCCGGCGGCCCGGAGGCGATGACCTTGCCGAACTCCAGCACCACGACGGTGTCGCACACGTCGAGGACGAGTGCCATGTCGTGGTCGACCAGCAGCATCCCCGTGCCGGCGTCGACGACGCGGCGCAGCCGACGCCCCAGCCGGATGCTCTCCTCGCTGTCCAGACCGGCCGCGGGCTCGTCGAGGCAGATGACGCGTGGACGGCCGGCGAGGGCGCGGGCGACGCCGACCAGCTTGCGTTCGCCCTGCGAGAGATCGACGGCCTGTGTACCGGCCCGGTCCGTCAGACCGACGACGGACAACGCCTCCTCGACATCGGGGCCCGGGTCCGTCGGCTTGGTGAAGGTCTCCCGGAAGGCGGCGGCCCATCCGGAGCGCCGGTCGGCGGCCACGGCCACGTTCTCCGCGACACTGAGGCCGTCGAACAGTTCGATGCTCTGCCAGGTCCGTGCCAGCCCCTGTCGGACCCGGCGGTGCGGCCGCAGGCCAGTGAGGTCGCCGCCGTCCAGCTCCACCCGGCCGGCGTGGCGGACGAAGCCGGTCACGGCGTCGATGAACGTGGTCTTGCCCGCGCCGTTGGGACCGATGAGCCCGACCAGGTGCCCCGGCTCGACGTCGAGATCGACTCCGGAGAGGGCGTGCACGCCGCCGTAGCTGACGCTGAGGTCCCGTACCGACAGTCCGCTCACCGGGTCACCCCCGCGGGGCGAACGCCGGTCTCGGCCGTCGGCATGTCCGTTTTCCCGTCCGGGTCCGGCGGCGCTTCGCGCTTGAGGCGTCTGTTCTGCTTGCTCCGGTGGCGGGCTCCGGCCACGCCGTCCGGGTTCATCACCAGGGTGACGATCAGGGACACCCCGGCGAACAGCAGCGCCCAGGTGCCGCTGACCCCGAACCACTCGTGGAGGGCGTGCGGGACGAGCGCCTCCGTGGAGAGCAGCCCGGCGAACACCGCACCCGAGACCATGGTGATCCCCCCGACGTAGGCGAAGGCCAGGAGGCCGAGGGAGGCCAGAGCCGTGAAGCGGCCGCCGCTGACAGAGGAGAAGTTGTAACCGTAGAGGGTGCCCGCGGTCCCGGCCGCGAAGGAGCTGATCGCGACGGCCGCGACCTTCACATTGCGTACGTTCACCCCCGCCGCAGCCGCGGCGCGCTCATTGGACCGTACGGCGAGCATCTGCCGTCCGAGCGAGGTGCGGCGCAGATTGGCGACGTAGAGGCCGAGCGCCACGGTGACGGCGAGCACCAGGAAGCCGAACAACGGGCTGGGCTGGGAGCCGTCCAGACCGCGGAAGGACGCGTCCGTCCCGACGGAGATGCCGAACACCTCCGGGGACGGGACCCGCACACCGCCCAGTCCGCCGAAGGAGGAGTTGGCGAACAGGGCCTGCTCCACGGCCAGGGCGGCGGCCAGGGTGACCACGGCGAGACTCACTCCGCGCACCCGCAAGGCCAGCACCCCGATCGCGACACCCAGCACGGTCGCCCCGGCCACCGCGATCAACGGGCTGAACGGGAACGGAATGTGCGCGCCGACCGCCAGGTGGGACAGCAGGAAACCCGCCGTCCCGGACAGAGCGAGCTGCACTACGGAGATCTGACCGACATATCCGGTGATCACGATCAGGGACATGATGATCACGGCTCCGATGAGGGAGTTGGTCAGCGCCTGCCGGAAGTCGAACGGGAAGACCACCAGCGCGACGGCGCAGGCGGCCGCCGACAACAGTGCCGTCCGCAGCAGCCGCTCCGGTACCGGCACGATGGGAAGCCGGGCCTGCGTCTCCTCACCCCGACCGGGCAGCTCGGCCCCCCGCAGGAACAGCGCAATGATCATGACCACGAAGACGAGGAGCTGTGGCATGCCGGGCATGGCGTTGCCGTTGTCGCTGGGAAACCAGCTCTGCGCCGAGAGGTAGGTGAGCAATGACTGGAGTACGCCGATGAGGAGCCCGGCCGTGCAGGCGATCCCCAGCGAGGTGAACCGGGCGAACAGAGCTGCCGCGAGCGCGGGCACGACCTGCAACGGCAGGGTCGTCGAGTCGAGTTGCACGATGGGGGCCGCCAGCACACCGAGCCCGCCGGCGACAAGGCCGGCGATCAGGGTGTTGACCAGGGAGATCTCCTTGGTCGACAGCCCTGCGAGCAGTGCCGCCTGTTCGTTCTCCGCCGTGGCACGGGTGGCCAGGCCGAAGCGGGTCCACCGGTACAGAGCCACCAGTGCCACCGTCAGCGCGATCACGATGCCCGCCAGGACGAACCGGTCGACGGGGATGATGGCGCCGAGGACGGTCACCGTGTTGTCGGGGAGGAGGCTCGGTATCTGGCGCGGCTCGGTGCCGAACCCGAGCAGGACGGCGGCCTGCGCCGTCAGGAGCAGCCCCAGTGACGCAGCCAGTTTGGCGAGGGGCGGGGCGTTCCTGAGCGGCCTGAAGGCGAGGTATTCGCTGAGCAGAGCGGCCAGCGTCGCCGCCACGAGGGCCCCGGCCAGCGACAGGCCCGGCCCCAGGGACGCACCGAATTGGTCGGTCCGCAGGGCCCAGAATGCGTAGCCGGCCAGCATCGCCACCGCACCGGTGGCGAGGTTGATGATGCCGGAACCGCGGTAGGTGACGACGACGCCGAGCGCCATGCCGGCGATCAGGGCGCCTTGTCCCAGACCGAGCAGCGCGAAGAGCAGCAGTTGTTCCATGGACCATCCGTCCGTTCACTCGTTCCGCCGGTCAGGCCGGGGGACGCAGCCAGCCGGTCGCGGGGGTGAACTCGCCCTTGCCCTTGTACTGGTAGAAGCGGGCCTGGTCGTTGCAGACCGCGGGGGCGTCGGAGTACTTGCCGCATGCCACCTTCGGTGCGCCCATGATCACGGGGCCCTGGAACCTGGCGAGCTCCGCTCCGACCGTCTTCGGGGTGATCTTGTCCGCGCCGACCGCGTTCAAGACCTTGGTGTAGGTGAGGACGGAGGTCCAGGAGACCGCGGCCCACACCTTGCCCTGGTCGTCCTTGCTCAGTCCGGCACTGGTCGAGGCCTTCGTGTACGCCTTCACGTCGGGAGCGGAACTGTCGGACGGCAGGGTCTGGGCCACGCCGTACGTCCACTTCGGCAGGTCGCCGCCCAGCCCCTCGGCCACATCCGGTGACAGACAGATCGGTGTGGAGACCACCGGCTTGGTGCTGCCGAGTTGCTTGAGCGCCTTGGCCACACCCACGCATCCCTGGCCGGCGGTGATGGGCACGATGACGTCGGCGCTCTGGCCGCCGGCGGCGGTCACCGGACCGAGCAGGTCGGTCGCCTGCGCGTCGAAGCCGACGGACTTGACCTTGATCCCCGCCTTCTCCATCGCCTCGCCGGCGGCCTTCGCCGCGATCTTGTCCGATGGTGTGTTGGTGTGGACGACCGCGGCCGTCCTGGCGTGCAGCACATCCCTGCTGTACGAGCCCCAGGGCCCGAACACGTGCGACAGGTCGCCGAAGACGATGGAGGTGTTCTTCGCCGTCGGCACGGACGGACCGGTGGCCACGCTGACCAGTACCGGCTTCTTGCCCGCGAGCACCGAGTTGAACGACTGGTCGCCGACGAAGACGTTACCGAACGCGACAGCCGGCACCGCCGAATCGTTGAGCATCTCCTGACCGCATCTCTGGCCTTCTTCCTCGGCTGCCGCGATCTCGCAGACCTTCAGGGCCAGTGGATGACCGTCGATACCGCCGAGCTCCTCGTTGACGTACCTGACGGCGGCCTGTGCGCCCTTGGTCGCCTCGGGCGCGCCGTTGGCGGTCCCCTCGACGTTCACCCAGCCGAGGGTGACGGGCGGCAGGGCCGTATCGGCCTTCTTCCTCTCGCCACCGACGTAGCCGAGGTAATCGGTCACGCCGTCCTCCACCTTCTCGCCCGCCGAGGTCTCGGCGGACGCCGCGGCGGCATTCGCCGGGTCCGTGGACGTGCCGCCGTCGGACGAACCGCCGCACGCGGAGGTGAGCAGGACCGCCCCGATGACCGGAGCGAGCCAGCGCCGGTTCACCCCACTCCCTGCACCCCGCACAAATGGCTTCACGCTCATCGTGGTCCTCTCTGGAACAGCATGGAGGGCCGGATGAGGCCCCATCGCCTGAATGTGAGCCGGAATCTAGGCCCCGCGGCAATTGGGCGGGAACACGACGAATGGCGCGGGCTGCCGAGCGCCATGACGTTCCCCGGGTACGTCACTTGTCCCGGCTCGGGCCCTCGGGGCGCGGCGGCCGGGAGGGCGGGACACATGTCGTAGCCGACCATGGTCATCCGGGCGGGCGGAAGACGTCATTCGCACCGGGACAGACCTGAGGGCCGGCGCCTACCGTGCTCGTGGCAGGGCAAGTCGTCGGCACGAGGCCACATGAGGAGTCCCATGACGAGGTCGGGAAGGCTGCGCGTCGCCGTCGTGGGCGCCGGGGCCTTCGGGATCAAGCACCTCGACGGCCTGATGAACATCGACGGCGTCGAGGTCGTGTCGATCGTCGGCCGAAAACGCCTGCAGGCCGAGCTGGTCGCTGCCCGGTACGGCGCCGGACATGCCACCACTCAGCTGGACGAGACACTGGTCCGCGACGACGTGGACGCGGTGATCCTGTGTACGCCCACCCCGTTGCACGCCGCGCAGGCGATCGCAGCCATGCGTGCGGGCAAGCACGTCCAGGTCGAGATTCCGCTGGCGCAGAGCTGGGCCGACGCGGTGGACGTGGCCAGGACGGCGGAGGAGACCGGCAGGGTCTGCATGGTGGGGCACACACGCCGTTTCAACCCGTCCCATCAGTGGATCCACGACCGGATCACCGCGGGTGAGCTGTCGATCCAGCACCTGATCGCGCAGACCTGCTTCTTCCGCCGCACCAACACCAACGCCCTGGGGCAGCCCCGGAGTTGGACCGACCACCTGCTGTGGCACCACGCGGCGCACACCGTCGATCTGTTCCAGTACCAGACCGGTGAGCCGGTGACCGTCGCCAACGCGATGGCGGGGCCACTCGACGAGCGGCTCGGCATCGCGATGGACATGTCCATCCAGCTGGCCACGGAGACGGGCAAGCTCTGCACCCTGTCACTCAGCTTCAACGACGACGGTCCGCTCGGTACCGGCTTCAAGTACATCGGCGACACCGGCACCTATCTCGCCCGCTACGACGACCTGGTCTCGGGCCGCGGCGATCCGGTCGACCTCACGCCGTACACCCGGGTCAGCGCCAATGGCGTCGAACTGCAGGACCGGGAGTTCGTCACCGCCCTGCGCCAGGGGCGCGCGCCCAACGCGAGCGTCACCGACGTCCTGCCCTGCTACGGAGTGCTCGACCAGCTCGAATACCGGCTCACCGCACCAGCCGGCTGATCGAGATCCCCATCAGGACCGAGTCCCGTCGCCTGGGTCGATTCGTCGAACGGTCGCCACGGCTGATGGCCGGCCTTCGTACGGCGTGCGCCTTCACCAGGAGCTCCGGCCGCGCAGCGGACGGCCGACTGCTCGGAACGAGCCGCTCTTCTCGTCATGGACCTACGGTGGGGGTAACTGCGCAATGAGCACTTCCAGGGAAACCGACGTCGCCGGTGCGATTCGGGACGCACTTCTGCGCGGCGACTACGTACCGCGCCAGCGCCTGGTCGAGGCGGACATCTGCGAGCGGTTCGGTGTCAGCCGGTCCGGCGTGCGATCGGCCTTCCAGCAACTGGCCGCGGAGGGGCTCGTCGAGATCCAGCACAACCGCGGCACTCGCGTCAGAGAGGTCACCTTCGCCGAGGCCGTCGAAATGACCGAGGCGCGCATGGTCCTGGAAGGCCTGATCGCCGCCCGCGCGGCCGAGAGGATCAGCCGTACGCAGGCCGAGGAGTTGCGCGAGACTGGCACGGACATGGCGAAGGCCGTATCCGACGGTGAACTGATGACGTACAAGGATCTCAGCGTCCGCCTGCACCGATCTGTACGCGACATCGCCGGCCACGAGGCGGCGAACCAGATCCTCGAACGGCTGCGCGCCCAGGTGGTCCGACACCATTCCATGCTCTCGTTGGTGCCCGGACGGGCCCATGCCTCACTCCCCCAGCACCGGCGCATCATCGAGGCGATCGTCGCCGGGGACCCAGCGAGAGCCGAAGCCACCATGCGGGACCACGTTTCCGGCGTGGTGGATGCGCTGCGGGCCCTGGCAGTAGCCCAGGGCCGCGCCGGCTGATCCACGACCCGGCACGGCAAGGGCCGGCAGTGCCCTCCGGGCCAGAACATGGTGTTGTCGCCGGCGAAGCTCTCCGGCACGTCCTGGATGACGTCCCAGTGCTCGACGATCTGCAGCTGTCTGCCGTTCTCGAAGACGAGGAGGAACTCCGACCTGCTCGTCCGTTTCGGGCACCGAACCGAAATCGACGGGCTCGGTGAGTTCGAAAGTGGTGTTCACATACTGCTCGGTGTTCGGGCCGCGGAACCGACTGTCACGCCGGTCGGCCTCGCTCTCCACCACAGCGAGGCCGACGGCGAAGGATCCGCCGATGGCCCGGTGCCCTCGGTCTCCAGGTCACCCGCGACCTGTTCGGTGCGGCCCTCGGCCGTCGTGTGCCGCCGGAACAGCCCTCGCCGACACGGTAGCCGCCGGTGAGCCGCTGCCCACCTGCCACGAGCTGTCTCCCCCGGGTGTCTGTGCGGGACGCTCACGCTCCACGGCCCGAGCCGGAGTTCTGGACCACCTTTCTGGCCCAGGCGATTTCGAGCTTGCCGGTCGGGGTTCGGGGCAGGGCATCCGTCAGGACGACGGAACGCGGCACCTTGTACCCGGCCAGGCACCGCCGGACCCAGTCGCGTATGTCCTCGGCGCTGACAACAGCACCCGGTGACACCGCGACGACGGCTGCCACCCGTTCGCCCCAGGTGCCGTCAGGGACACCGACGACGACGCAATCGGTCACACCGGAGTGCGTCAGCAGCACGTTCTCCACTTCCTGCGGGTGCACCTTCTCCCCGCCGGTGTTGATCACACTCGAGCCGCGCCCGAGAAACCTGATCGCGCCGTCGGACTCGATACCGGCGAGATCGCCGGGGATCGCGTACCGGACCCCGCCGATGGTGCGGAACGTGCCGGCACTCCTTTCGGCGTCCTTGTGGTAGCCGAGCGGCATGGGCCCGCTGTAGGCGAGGATCCCGGTCTCGCCGCTGCCGGGTTCGACGAAACGGTCACCGTCGCCGATCACTCTGGTCTGTGGCACTGGGTGGAACCGAGCGGGGAGGTCGCGTACCGACGAAGTGACCGCGAAGGCGAAGGGGCCGCCCTCGCTGGAGGCGATGGCGTCGATGACCGTCACCTCGGCGCGCTCGTGCAGCTCCCTCTTCAGCCGGTCGTCGAGCGCGGTGCCGGAGCTGATGATCCTGCGCAGCGAACGCAGGTCGTGCGGCGTGCCGACCTGCTCGGCGTGCACGAGTTCGTCGACGAGCGGCCGGCAGACGGCGTTGCCGGCGACGATGACCGTGTCGACGCCCTGCCCGGCGACCGTGTGCCACACGTGCTCCGGGATGAGACCACCTTGTTTTGCGGTGACCGCGCGGCCGCCCACCAGCAGGGCGCCCATGGTGTTGAACAGTCCGGTGGCGTGCATGAGCGGTACGACCGGCATCGTGGTCGGTGCACGCTTTTGGTGGTTGGCCGCGACCGCGATGGCGACGGCCTCGTCGAGGGTCGCGGGCAGCTCCGTGACCCCGAGCGGGTGGTAGACGGGGACGGTGAGTGAGTGGAGCAGGTCGGACTGCTGCCAGACGACTCCCTTGGGTTTGCCGGTGGTGCCCCCGGTATACATGAAGAGCCGGTCCGTTCCTGGCCGCGGCCGAGGTGCGCGCGGTGCGTGCGCCGCGAGGAGGTCCTCCAGCTCTGGTGCGTCGGGCCGGGTCGGCCCCTCGCTGGGGGTACCTCCCACGTGAAGCTGTGGGGCAGGGTCCGCCACGCTCACGAGCAGTTTGAGCGTCTGTACGTGTCCCGCGGCGTGCGTGACCCGATCCGCCAGAGAACTGCTGAAGACGAGCGCCGCCGCGTCGGCGTCGGTGAGAAGTTCGGACAGTTCCTCGCCGGTGTAGCGGTAGTTGGCGTTCGCAGGCACGGCACCGAGCTTGAACGCGGCGAACACCGTCTCCAAGTAGGCGGCGCCGTTGTACAGGTAGCAGGCCACGGTGTCGCCCGCCCGTACTCCCGCCTCCTCCAGCGCGGCGGCCAGCCGTGAAGCGCGCTCGTCGAACTCCCGATAGGTCAGCTCGCGGCCGGGGTCGGCGATGGCGACGGCACCGGGCAGGGCGCGGGCGACCGCCTCCCAGATCGTGCCGATGGACACGTCCATTCCTCGGACCTCCTCGTCCTCGGTGCCAGGACAGCTCGTGCTCGGACGGATCGCACAGCCGCGCACACCTCCTGAGCTACCTACTCCGCCGGGTCCTGTCGGGGGTCGGCCGGATTCGGCGGGCAGTGGACGCCCAGGCTAGGCAGGTGTCGCCCGGAGCGGGAAGGCGAGCAATGACTGAACCGGGCAGGCGCTTCGACCAGGCGATGAACAGGTCGAATGACGTAGACCAGGTGCGGATGCGCCAGGCTACGATGCCGCGAGCAGCTCCCGACAGCGACACATGTCCCGGTTCCCCCGGGACACGGGACGGCAGCCTGAGCCGTCATCGGGCCGATCCTTCGGCCCCCGCACGTTCCTACGCTCGGGGAATCGCCAAACCGACCACCGGCTCAGGAGGACAACATGCTCGACGGTCGAGTCGCCATCGTCGCAGGTGCGGGCCGCGGCCTGGGACGGGCCCACGTCCGTGTGCCGGCGGCGGGAGCCATCGTCGTCGACGACCTCGAATGCGACGTGGCCGCGGCGGCCTCCAAGGGGCGATCGTCGCGATGACGCGGACCTGGACGCTGGAACTCGCGAAGATCGACGTCACCGTCAACGCCCTCGTGCCCACCGCGCTGACCCGCATGGGCGCCGGCATGCCCCGCTCGGCGGACGACGTCGCCACGGTGATCGTTTACCTGGCGTCGAAGGAGTCGGCCGGCATGACCGGGCAGGCCATCGCCGCCGGAGACGACAGGATCGCCCGGTGGACGCGTCCCGGGGAGGTGGCGGACCAGCTCCGTCCGAGCGGCTGGACGACGTCCTCGGTGAGCGAGCTCTTCGCCGGCGCTTACGCAGACCGTCCGCAGGACTTCAGGCCAGCGCCGTTCGGACTCGAAGCCATCGGAAGCATCTGACCCGCTCCCTCACGACCGGAACACGAAGGTCGGCATGAACCGCGGCCGAACGGCCACGGCTTCGCTCAGGCCCCTCCCGGAGTCGGACCTCGCCCCCCGGGCACCACCTGAAACTTCCCGCATGCCGGCGCCACGGCCGGATTGGATCCGTCCGGGCGCGGCCGGTCGGCCGCGCCCCCGAAACCACCAGGAGAGCCGCATGTCCCAAGACGTTGGTACGAGACCAGAGGAACAGCCGACTCCCACCGTGCGGACCGGACTGCTCATCGACGGCAAGACAGTCGAGACCGACGACCACACCGCCGTCCGCGATCCCGCCGCCCCGGACCGGATCGTCGGGTACGCCGCCGCGGCGACCCAGGAGCAGGCCCGTGCAGCGGTCGCCGCAGCCGACGCCGCGTTCCCCGGCTGGGCCGCTACGCCCGCCCGCCGACGCGCGGAGATCATCGCCCAGGCGCTCACCCTGCTGGAAGACAGCACCGCCGAACGCGCGGCCCTGATGACCCGCGAGAACGGCAAGATCTCCTTCGAGAGCCAGGTCGAGATGGCGGTCTTCGCCGGGCGCACCCGAGGGGCACTGGATCTGGTCGACACCCTCGACCAGGTGCGGCACCTTGACGGCCCGCCGCTGGCCTCGCGGATCCATCGACTGCCCATGGGCGTGGTCACCATCATCGTGCCGTTCAACTGGCCGATCGCGATCCTCGGGGCCAGCCTGCCGCACGCGCTGCTCGCCGGGAACACCGCCGTGGTCAAGCCCCCGCCCACCGTCCCGCTGGCGATGGTGCGCACCCTGGAACTGTTCGCCGCGGGCCTGCCGGCCGGCGTGCTCAACGTCGTGACCGGCAGCAACGATGCGGTAGCCCCCATCCTCACCGACCCGCGAGTACGAAAGATCGTGTTCACCGGCAGCACCGCCGCCGGCAAGCACATCATGACTGCCGCCGCGCAGAACCTCGCCCCGGTCACCCTCGAACTCGGTGGCAACGACCCCGCGATCTTCCTGGACGACGCCCAGCTGGACGACGAACACATCGGCCGCCTGGTACAGGGCACGTTTCTGACCAGCGGACAGGTCTGTATGGCCGTCAAGCGGGTGTACGTCCACCGGTCGCGCTACGACGAACTCGTCGGCAAACTCACCACCGCCCTCGGCTCCCAGCAGGTGGGCCCCGGCTCCGACCCGGCCTCGACCATGGGCCCTCTCAACAGCGCAGCCCAGCGCGACACGGTCACCGCCATGCTGGCCGAGGCGGCCGACGCGGGAGCCGAGGTCCGCGAACTGGGCACCCTGGACCCCGGCGCGGCCACCTCCGGGGGCCACTTCCTGCGCCCGGCCCTCGTCCTCAACCCCGACCCCGGCCTGCAGATCGTCACCGAGGAGCAGTTCGGACCCGCCCTGCCGATCCTTCCGTTCGACGACGTCGAGACCGTCCTGGACCACGTCAACAACGACTGGTCGGGGCTGTGCTCCTCGGTCTGGAGCGGCGATCCCGCTCGCGCCGCCGCCCTCGCGGAGCGGCTGCGCACCGGAACCACCTGGATCAACCACGCCAACGCCGTCGTGTGCGACGACCGCGCCCCGTTCGGCGGCTTCCGCCAGAGCGGCATCGGACGCGAAATGGGCCCGGACGGCCTGCTCACGTTCACCGAGGCACACACCATCACGGTGCCAGCCGGCTGACCCCCTCCTCCTGCGGACTGTGCCCCCCGACCGGCGTCTGCGACCGGGGGCACAGTCGGGTTCCCGGTGGACCGTCAAAGGAGCGATACGGAGACCGCGGGGTACGGCGTGCCGGCGTCCCCTCGAGCCGGATCACGTCCATCTGGTCGGAGCGGGATGACGACAGAGGTCAACCGGACGGATCTGGAATCCGAGCCATGCTCACAGCGCGTGCGGCTGGCTTCTGTCGGAGCAGGTCGGGGCGCGCGTCGGCGAGGGCGAAAGCCCGTTTGCGGCCCTCCACGATCGCGGGATCGATCTGGTGGACGCGGACACGGTCGTCCAGCTCGAGCGCGTCGGTCCGGTTGTCCGGGCCGATCCGTACCCCGCCGATCTTCCCCTGCGGGATCGGCGTCCCGGGGTGGTCGATGAAGTGCTCGCGGATGTCGTCGTAGGAGGCGGTGCCACCCAGCTCGACCAGGCGGCGCAACACCGCGCGGGCGCCAGGCATCAGGGCGGCGACGGTGTCGAACAGCAGCCGGTCCGTCCAGCCCTCCCAGAGGTCGTCGCTGCTGAGGGTTTCCGGGCCCGGCCGGGGTTCGGGCGCGGGGGCTCTGGCCAACCGCTCGTCACGGCTGCGGGGTTGAGCCAGCCCCTGCACCACACCGGCCGGATCCTCCGGCACCGCGTAGATGGTCTCGATCGGGGAGAGCGCCCTGTGGAGCAGGACGTGTCCACGACTCCGGACAGGGGCGGCGCTTCTCCGAGGCGTATTTCCGGCATCACCAGGACCGGCTGAGGACCCGCGGGCCGTCAAGCGCTGCTTCGGACAGGCCGGCGCGACGCTCGGCTCGCCGGCCGGGGAGGTGGACCTCGTCGACTTCCTGATCGTCGCCTTCCTGCGGACCAGCGAGCCAGGCGTCTACCGGATGCCGGGACGCCACCGCGGCGAACTGACCGGCACCAGCATCGACCCGGCGCTGCGCCGCGACTCCAGGCGGCCACCGCTGTCAGAGCCACGGAGGCGATCAGCCAGGCGCTGCCGTCACGCCCATCACCTCGGCGGTGCCGATGCCGAAGGCCGGGACGGAGACGCCGACCACGGAGTAGACCCGACAGATTCGGTGCACCAGCCGGACCGATCCCTGGGCCGATTCCTGCTCGGGTCCGTCGGCCAGTGCCTGGCGCGCGTAACGCGGGACCTGGCTGGCCGCGATGGTGACCTGTCCGATGAGCAGGACCGCCGCCAGCACGTGGATGCTGAGCAGGAAGTTGGCCATGAGGGTGTCTTTCCTTCGCACGCACGCACGCTGAGGCGGGGCGTCAGGGGCACGGTTTCGTTCTGGCTTGAACCGGGCCGACGGTTGATCACGGCGTTGCCCGGAGGTCCGGTCCTGCGATTGACCGGTGCTCGGTCTCCTTCGAGTCGAAGCCGCGCAGCCCGACACTGCGTCACAGCCGGTACGACCTCGGTGGCAGCCGCTTCACCTCGCTCCGTGGGCCTGTGTGTGATGTCTCGGCCGGCACCTGCCGCACCATGCCGCCGCCAGTCCCGCCCCGCCAGGGCGACCAGAGTGCGGCCGCGCGCTGGCGGATGGGATTGGCCCGGACGAGGTCCTGCTCGATCGCCCACAGGTAGAACTGGTTGACCGTGGAGACCTCCCGGTCCCAGCTGGTTTCCAAGCGAGGTCCATGGTCGTCGCGACGACGCCACCACTCGTATGCCGCTCGGTCGTCCATGGTCGCGTCGCACCAGTCATGCCGGCCTCGTGCGAACACAGGAAGTCGAAGTACGGGCGCAGGTCCGGGCATGGGCGGCTTGGGTGTTCCACGGTGACGACGCAAGCCACACCGAGCAGTACCGGTTCAGCGGCACGTCGTACCGACCCGCCGGACTGATCAGGAAGGGCTGCCCCTCGGGTACGCACAGATCGTCCAACCTCTCATTGAGACCGGCGAACAGAGCGCTGAACTCCCGCATGAGCGGGGTCTCTTCGCGCGGTCATGGCAGGTCTCGGCGAGTGAAGTGCACCCGCCAACCCGTGATCGACATGACGGTGGACGATGGCCCGTGGGCAGCTCAACAGCGCATGACCGAAGTGGGACGGGTTCCGGGCAGGGGTCTCCGTCGACGCGGGCCGGGTGGTGCTGTGCTCCAGGCGCGGCACCGAAATGGGGCCAGCGTTCCCGGTGGTTGTGGCCGGGTGGCCGCGCAGCTGCCGGACTCGACCGCCCTGGACGGCGAGCTGGTCGTGTGGGACGCGGCGGGCCGCCTCGCGTTCGAGCGGTTGCAGAACCGGCTTGCCCGGCGCGGTGCCGGGGCGGTCCGGGCGGCGGCGGAGTGGCCGGCCCGCTTCGTCGCGTTCGATCTGTTGCGGCTGTCCGGGACGGACACGACCGGGTGGCCGTACCGGCTGCTACCGCCGCAACCACTTCGTCCCCGCCCCGAGGTCGCCTCGCTGACCGAGCCGAACGCCATGGCCGACCAGTGGGACCTGGATGACGAGAGCCGGCGTCTGCGGTCGAAGAGCCGCACCATCGGCGAGCACTTCGCCCACGAACAGCCGCTGCTGCGGCCACCGCCCCGCGAGGTGTCCGAGACCGGACGTGGGTTCACTCCGCGGGTCAACCGCCTCGGCCAGGGTACGGCTGGGTTCGACGGCCGGAGATCGACCCCTGATATCCGCGGGCTGCCATTTGTCGGAGAAATTGTGGTTCCGGTCAAGGGCAGGAGAGTTCCGGCCGCGCGGCGGACGGGACGCATGGGGTGATCCGCGCCAGGGCAGGGCTGATTGCCGTGAAGGGGCCGATGGCCAACGTCGCCGGAACGGCGTCCACGGAGGGATCGCGGTGAACGCAGGCGGGAGCGTGAGGCGGCATGTCGGAAGTGAAGGCTGCGGGGTGGAGGAGTTCCTCGTGCTGTCCAGCCATCTGACCGGCTTCAGCCCCGACGAACTGCGCGAGGACGGCCTGGCGTCTGAACTCCTGGCTGTGGTGCTGGAACAGGTCGGCGCCGAGACCTACCGGCGACTGGCCGCGGCGCCCGACGCACGCGATGAGGAACTCGTGTCGTTGGCGGAGGCTCTGATCCACCTCTGGTACACCGGCAGCTGGCCGGGACTGGCCGGGAGCGGTGGACCATTCGTGGTGTCGCCTCAGGCCTACGCCGGCGCTTTGGTGTGGCGGGCCATCGGTGGGCGCGCACCGGGCACCTCCGCGCCGGGTTTCGGAAGCTGGGCCGAGCCGGCAGAGGTTGGCGTCGACGGAACGGGGTGGGGGCGATGACCGAAGCGGGTCGGTACGACGTGATCGTCATCGGCGGTGGTATCGCCGGCTCACTCATGGCCCGGCAGCTGGGCGATCACGGCCGCCGTGTCCTCGTGCTGGAGGCGGGTGCCCGCGCGGCCGACCCGCAGCAGGGGCATCGCGAGGCAATGGAACGGTTCCTGGCAGCCTCGACGAAGGTGCCCGGCTCGCCCTATCTCATGCACGAGGCGACCCCGTGGCCCGAGGTCACCGATTTGACCGGACTCGACGGTGGCGGGTACCGCTCGGACGGGTATCTCGTCCAGCGCGGCACACTCCCCTATGCCAGTGGCTATGTGCGGGTCAACGGCGGCACCGGCAACATCTGGACCGGTCTCACCCCGCGCATGCTGCCCGAGGACTTCGACACCGAAGCGTTCGGCTACGGCCGCAGCTGGCCCCTGGCCTACGGGGACCTCGAACCGTACTACCGCGCGGCGGAGTACGCGATCGGGGTGTCGGCCGACGTCGACGAGCAGCGCAGCGCAGTGGACCTGCCCTTCCCCGAGGGCTATGTCTTCCCCATGCGGGCCCTGCCCCCCAGCCGCGTCGACGCAGTGATGGCCAAACGTCTGGACGGCCGCCGGGTCAGGGAGCCCGGCGGCGGGGAGCCGGTGGAGCTGCGCGTGGTGGGCACTCCACAGGGACGGAACGGCATCCCGAATCCCCGGTACGGGGGCGGCGCCGGCTTCGAGCCCATCGGTGCGTACGGGCGCCCCGGCCCGGGCGGTCGCTGCGTGGGCAGCGCGACCTGTATCCCCCACTGCCCCTCCCACGCCAAGTACACCCCCCTCAAGACTCAGGCAGGCTGGGGCCCTTCGGTCACACTCCGGGACCGGGCCGTGGTCAGCCGGATCCTCGTCGACCCCGGAGGCCGGGCCACCGGAGTCGAGTACCTGGCCTATCCACAGGCCGACGGAAGGGTCCAGGCGGGGCCGCGGGCCGTGACCAGCCGCCACACCGTGCACGCGGATGTGGTGGTGCTGGCGGCACACGCGATCGAGAACGCCAAGCTGCTGCTCCTGTCCGGCCTCGGCAACCGCAGCGGACAGGTGGGGCGCAACCTGATGGACCATCCGGTGCTGCTGACCTGGGGGCTCCTGCCCGAGCAGGTCGGTCCGTACCGGGGGCCGGGTTCCACCTCGGGTCTCGAGGGGTTCCGGGCCGGCCCTGCCCGCCGCCTGCGCGCGCCGTTCCGCATCGAGATCGGCAACTGGGGCTGGCTGTGGGCCAAGGGCCCCGTGGACACGGACGTCGTCGAGCTGACACGTGCGGCGGGACCTGACCGGCGCGGGCTACGGGGACGCGGGCTGCGGCAAGCGGTGGCCGACCGCATCGGACGGCAGTTCACGCTCCAGTTCGAGATGGAGCAGAGCGCCGACCCTGCCAACCGGGTCACTCTCGACCCCCGGCACCGCGACCGGCTCGGTGTGCCGCGCCCGGTGGTGACCTACGACCTGTCCACGCATGTGAAGGACGGCATCGCGGCGGCCAAGGCGGTGTCCGACCAGCTCTTCGCGCTGCTGGGCGCCGAGGACCACACCGCCTTCGAGGCCGCCGCCTGGCCCGGCCGGTTCGAACACCGGGGCCGGACCTACGGCTACCGGGGCGCGGGCCACGCCGCCGGCACCCACATCATGGGCGGTAGCCCGACCACGTCGGTCGTCGACCAGTGGCAGCGCTGCTGGGACCACCCCGGCCTGTACGCGGTGGGCTGCGGCAGCATGCCGTCGGTGGCGACCTCCAACCCGACCCTGACCATGGCCGCCCTCGCTCTGCGCAGCGCCGAGTGGATCGAAGCCGACCTGGCCGAACGCGACCGGCCCATCACCTTGACCGCCCCCCGAACGTTCGGAGCCGCCTCGTGACCCCACTGCCCCTGCCGCCCGTCGCGGCGCCCTACCAGTTGCCGTTCCACTACGGGGCGCTCCACAACATCGGCCTGGACTACCTCGTCGGCCCCGATCCGGTGCGCGAGGTACTGGCAAAGCACCATCCGGCCCTGACCGCGGCGGACTTCGACGGCGAGTGCCTGGTCTCGCTGAACTACCAGCTGTACTTCGCCCAGTACCAGTTCGGTGGGGGCATCACCCAGGAGATAGAAATCAATATCGTCGCCTACCCGACGGCGGCCGCGCGGCGGATCCCGCAGGTGAGCTACCAGCAGTACGCCCAGGGGTACGACCAGACCAAGCTGCTCGGCATCGCCCGTATCCACGTGCTGTGCGACAACGCGCTGGCCATCGACGCCGGACGCACGCTGTACGCGGAACCCAAGTATCCCGGCTGGTTCGAGGTGGAGATGCCCTCGCTCAACGGCCCGGACGGCGACACCTGGAACATCCACTGCCACGCCGCCGAGGCCACAGCGGACGGCGGCATCGCCCGTCGTGATGCCGAGCTATTCTCCTTCAACGCCCAACTGAGCCAGCTCACGTCTGTTCCCGCGAACAACACCCCGATCACCGGATACGGTACCGATTCCACCGGCGTCGCACTCGCCGGTCCGATGAACGTGTACCAGCCGTATCGCTGGTACGACCTCAGCGGCCCGGCGTCCGGACGCTCCCAGCTCACCGTGCACGACCCGGCCTGCGACGTCGGCCAAGACCTCGTACGCCTCATCCGCGACAAACCCGCGGCCGGGGCCTGGACATTCCAGTCACCCCCCGTCGCCGCACACAACCGCCCCTACTACCTCGCCTGACACAGGCCGGCAAGTTCCAGGGCCCGGTTGCCGGTCCGGCACCCCTGTGGTTGAGCCGGCGTTCGTACCGGTCGAGGAAGTCGGTGGCGGAGGAGACGTTGGGGCCCCCACACTCGTCGCTGGCAACGTGGACGTTGCCCGAGCCCATGCTCACCGGTCGCCGTGACCAGCCCCGACCAGGGACCGGGATGGGCGCCTGGGCCGCACCTGCGCACCGCTGACCTGACCACTCTCGACCTCAGCGGAGTGCACCGGTCACAGCACACGCAAAGGCCGCCGACCCTGGACATCGAAGACCTCAAGACCCGCTCGGACGAAACCCGTGCCGCAATGAGGGTCTCGTGGTCGTTCGTCAGACATCGACCAACGGGACCCTCACCCTTTGCGCTCGACGGGACATAGGAGTTGCTCGTCTAGGCGGGGCCGTCGGTCGTCCCCCGGGTGCCGCCTCCCGGCGCGATCAGACCGGTCTCGTAGGCGAGGACGACGGCCTGGACGCGGTCACGCAGATCCAGCTTCGACAGGATGCGGCCGATGTGGGTCTTGACCGTGGTCGGGCTGAGGAACAGACGGTCCGCCAGCTCGGCGTTGCTGAGGCCAGTGCCGAGCAGCCGGAGCACCTCGAGCTCGCGCGCGGTCAGGCCGGACAGATCGCGGTGCAGGGTGGTGGCGGGGACTTCGGTGCGCTGGGCGAAGCGTTCGATCAGTCGGCGGGTGATGGACGGGGCCAGGAGTGCGTCGCCGGACTGCACCAGGCGTACGGCGGCGACCAGATGCTCGGGGCTGACGTCCTTCAGCAGGAAGCCGCTGGCGCCGGCGGTGAGCGCGGCGTAGACGTAGTGGTCGAGGTCGTAGGTGGTCAGGATGATGACGCGGGTGCCGTCGGGGCCGGTGTCGGCGAGGATCCGCCGGGTCGCCTCGATGCCGTCCATCTCGGGCATCCGGATGTCCATGAGTACGACATCGGGCCGGGTGCGGCGGACCGCGGCGACCGCCTCGACCCCGTTGGCCGCCTCGGTCGTCACCTCGATCCCGTCGGCGGCGAGGATCAGCCCGAAGCCCGTGCGCACCAGGGCCTGGTCGTCGGCCACGACGGCGCGCAGCGGCGGCTGGGTCATGCGGACCGCCAGGGTATGCGGGCCTTGATCCGGAAGCCGCCGGCCAGTGTCGGGCCGGAGGTCAGTTCGCCCTGGTAGACCGCGAGCCGTTCGCGCAGTCCGATGAGGCCGCGGCCGTTGCCCTCCGCCGGGACCGCGTCCCGGACTCCGCCGGTGTCCATGATCTCGATCTCCAGGCAGTCCTCGGCGTAACCGATCATGACGGAGGCCTCCGCGCCGGGTGCGTGCTTGATCGTGTTGGTGAGAGCCTCCTGGACGACGCGGTACGCCGCGAGGTCCACCCCGGGCGGCAGCGGGTCCGGCGGCAGCGACACCGCCAGGCGTACGGGGGTGCCGGCGGCCCGTACCCGCTCGACCAGGGAGCCGAGCTGTCCGAGGCCCGGCTGGGGCTCGAAGCCGTCGGGGCGCTCGTGGTCGGGGACGGCGAGCAGGCCCATCACATGGCGCAGCTCGGCCATGGCTGCCCTGCCTCCTGACTCCACTGCGAGCAACGCCGTCTTCGACCGCTCGGGCGCCGCATCCATCACCTTGCGCGCCGCACCTGCCTGGATCACCATCACGCTCACATTGTGGGTCACCACGTCGTGCAGTTCGGCGGCGATCCGGGAGCGCTCCTCCGCGACGGCTCGCCGCATGGCCTCCTGCTGTGCCTGCTCCAGCTTCGTATAGCGGTCACGGCTCGCTGCCAGCTGCCGCAGCCAGAACCGGACCAGGCCCGCCAGCGCCCCACCGATCAGCAGTACGACGGCCGGACTCGACCAGCCCGGCAGGATGGGTTCCGTGTCCTCGAACGCGAGGCCGGCCAGTACGGCGGCGAGGACCATGCCGGCCATGGCACCCATCCGGTGGCGGCTGTACATGACGGCGCTGTAGGCGCCCAGGACACAGGTCAGCACATTCATCCAGGTGGCGTCGTCGACCATGACCAGCGTCGCGCCCATCACCACAGCGAAAGCGGTCAGCGGATACCGGCGCCGATACGCCAGCGGCAGCGCCGCCAGCACGACGAACGACCAGGTCATCCCCGAGCGCTCTTCCTCACGGGATACGACGCGATCAGGCAGGCCACCGCCGGGCAGCCCAGGCACCGGCGGCGGAGAGTGCACGTCCTGCTTGAACCGGACCAGCCCGCCGTCGGAGTAACGCGCCGCCACGACCAGCGCGACGACCGTCAGCACCACCGCCAGCAGCACATCGGCACGCACAGCGCGCCGCGACAGCGGGGCGGGCTTCGCATCCGGGCGCAGCACGTCGCGCAACTGCCAGCGCCAGCCGCGCCGTTCCTCCGTCTCCATCAGCACATTGTGCGGCCTGACCGCCCTGGCCCGCGTCCCCCTGTGCGCCCACGGGAACTGTCCCGCAGGTGTACGTCGCGGGGATGACCCCGCGGCCGGATCCTCCGCGCGGAGGGCCGGATGTCGGTGCCACGGCCGACGTGCCGCAGGAGCGCCCGCCCCTACGTTCGCTGAGCCGGCACCGGCATCAGCCCCTCGCGAACCCAAGGACGGACGATTCTCATGTCTCACGTGATCGAACTGGCGGGTGTGGCCAAGCGCTACGACAGCGCCGGCGCACCCGCGCTCGGACCGATCGACCTAGGCGTCGCCAAGGGCGAGGCGCTGGCTGTCACGGGCCCCTCGGGCAGCGGCAAGTCGACGCTGCTGAACCTCGTCGCCGGTCTGGACAAGCCGACCGAGGGCACGGTGACCGTGGCCGGCCAGCAGGTCGACCGGCTGAGCGAACACGGTCTGGCCAGGTTCCGCCGCGAACAGATCGGCATCGTCTTCCAGTTCTTCAATCTGCTCGACGACCTCACCGTCGCCGACAACATCCAGCTGCCCGCCCAGCTCACCGGGTCCTCGCGGAAGAAGGCCGCGGCCCGCGCCGCCGAGCTGATGGAGGTGCTGGGCATTGCCAAGCACGCCGGCGCCTATCCGGGCAGGCTCTCCGGCGGCGAACGCCAGCGGGTCGCGGTGGCCCGGGCGCTGGTCAACCGGCCCGCGCTGCTGCTTGCGGACGAGCCGACCGGCGCCCTCGACACGGCTTCGGGTCACGACGTAAGGGAGCTGCTGGTGGATCTGCACCGCGGCGGGCAGACGATCGTGCTGGTGACGCACGATCTGGCGCTGGCGGAGGCCTGCGCGAGCCGCACGATCCATCTTGTCGACGGTCATACGGCGCTCGACACCCACGCGGAGGCGGTCCGATGAGCCGCTGGGGTACAGGCCCGCTGGGCCGGGTCGTGCGCTCCGGGGTGGGCCGGCGGCGGGTGCAGACGGTGGTGATCGCCGTAGCCACGATGATGGCCGTGGCCTCGGCCGTCGTCGCCGGATCGCTCATGGTCGCGACGAACGCGCCCTTCGACCACGCCTTCGCCAAGCAGCACGGTGCGCATCTGACCGTGCAGTTCGATCCGGACAAGGTGAGCGAGGCGCAGCTCAAGGAGACTGAGCAACTGGAGGGAGTCACGGCGAGCGGCGGGCCGTATCCGTCCACGTCCTTCCAACCGGTGGATTCGGAGGGCGGGCATCTGCCGAGCCTGACCGTGGTCGGGCGGTCCGGTCCGCACGCCGACGTGGACGACCTGGACCTCAAGTCCGGGCGGTGGGCCGACAAGCCCGGCGAGATCGTGCTCTCCGCGTCGTTCACCGGCCCCTTCCTCGAGGTCGGCTCCACCCTGAAGGCGTCGGACGAAGCCGGCAGTCAGACCCTGACGGTCGTGGGTTTCGCCACCTCGGTGGCCCAGACCGCCGACGCATGGGCGGCGCCCGCGCAGGTCAGGTCTCTCACCTCGAAGGACAGCCCGGTCACGAGTCAGATGCTCTACCGGTTCGCCTCCGCCGGCTCGAAGGGGCAGATCGCCGCCGACCGC
Organism: Streptomyces vulcanius; assembly: GCF_042653945.1. Taxonomy (NCBI): domain Bacteria; kingdom Bacillati; phylum Actinomycetota; class Actinomycetes; order Kitasatosporales; family Streptomycetaceae; genus Streptomyces; species Streptomyces vulcanius. Next base: position 82,815 of record NZ_JBHSFK010000039.1, read on the forward strand.
AAGGCCCTCGCTGCCGCCGTGCCGTCCGGGGCGCTGGTGGGCGCCCAGTCGTATCTGGACACCAAGCGGGCTGCCGACTCGGGTGCGCGGGCGACGATTCCGTTCCTCCTCGCGTTCGGTGTGCTGGGCATCGTGATGTCGGTGATCATCATCGGTAGTGTGGTGAGCGGCTCGGTGGGCACCAGTCTGCGCCGGATCGGCATCCTGAAGGCCGTCGGCTTCACCCCGCGTGAGGTCGTAGGCGCCTATGTGGCGCAGGCGTTGATCCCGGCCGGTGCGGGCATCGTGCTGGGGGTCGTGCTGGGCAATCTGCTCGCCGTACCGCTGCTGGAGGACACCGAGCGGGTCTACGGCACGGCCTCGCTGAGTGTGGCGTGGTGGGTGGATGTCGTGGTGCCGCTCGTGGCGCTGGCCATCGTCGGGATGGCTGCGCTGCTCCCCGCGCTGCGGGCCGGGCGGCTGCGTACGGTCGAGGCCATCGCGGTCGGCCGGGCGCCGCGGACCGGGCGCGGTCAGTGGGCGCACCGGGCGATGGGCCGGCTGCCGCTGCCACGAGCGGTGACGTACGGCCTTGCGAGCCCCTTCGCGCATCCGGTCCGTACGCTCGCGCTGCTGCTGGCGGTGGCCTTCGGCACGGTCGCGGCGACCTTCGCGGTAGGCCTGACGCAGTCCCTCAACGCGATCGGCGCGGCGTCGGACCCCGAGGAGCGCGCGGCGGTCACCGCCATCAGCGGCGCACCGGAGGGAGAGGGCGGACCGGTCAGCCGGGGCGGCGGGCCGCCTCCCGAGAGGAAGAGCGACGGGCCGTCCCAGGGGCAGACGCCCCCGAAGGCGCCGTCCGCCGATCCGGCGAAGGTCAGTGCCGCCATCAAGGCCCAGTCGGGCACAGCCTCGTACTACGGGCTGAGCCAGGCGCAGGTCAAGGTCACCGGCCTCTCCGGCGCGCTGAAGGCCAGCTTCTACCAGGGCGACACGAGTACCGGCCGGTACGAGATGATCTCCGGGCGGTGGTTCACCGCTCCGGGGGAGGCTGTCGTGCCGACGGGGTTCCTGGAGCGGACCGGTACCAGCATCGGCGACACCGTGCGGGTCACCTACCAGAAGGACACGCAGACCCTGCGGATCGTCGGCGAGGCCTTCGACACCTCCGACGACGGGTTGCACCTCAACGCGGACATGGCCACCTTCGCCAAGGCCAAGCCCCAGACCTTCCAGATCGCGGTGAAGCCGGGCCTCTCCCCCGCCGAGTACGCGAAGAATCTCACCGCGGTGGTGCAACCGCTGGGCGGCGAGGTCTTTGCCAACTCGCCCTCGGAGCAGGAGAGCATGATCCTCATCCTGGATGCGATGGCGGTGCTGCTCACCCTCATGCTGGTCTCCGTGGCGGGCCTCGGCGTGCTCAACTCCGTGGTGCTCGACACCCGCGAACGCGTCCACGACCTGGGCGTGTGCAAGGCGATCGGCATGTCTCCGCGGCAGACCCTGAGCCTCGTGCTTGCGTCGGTCGCCGGGATCGGCCTGATCGGCGGGCTGGTCGGACTGCCGCTCGGGTTCGCACTGCACGGCTATGTGCTGCCGGTGATGGGGCATACGGCGGGCACCGGTCTGCCGCCGTCGATCCTCGATGTCTACGACACGGCGCAGCTGTCGCTGCTGGGGCTGGCCGGGATCGTGATCGCCGTGCTGGGCGCGCTGCTGCCGGCGGGGTGGGCGGCGAAGGTCCGTACGGCTAAGGCGCTGCGGACGGAGTGACCCCCTGGGCCCGTCCGGAGTCGGCGGTCAGCACGGACTCGATCTCGCCGAGTTGGATGCGGAAGCGGCGCAGCTTGACCTGGTCATCCACCCGGCCGCGGACGACACGGACAGCAGCGCTGAAGGAAACCGAAGGTCCTTCAGCCTGAACCCGCAGGTCCACCGGTCTGCTTCAGGTCGGTAGATCCGTGGGTTCGGTTGGAACACGAGGGTGCTGTACAAGGCGAAGAGCTTCGGCCGTGACCTCGGCGTCGACCTGTGCCGGTGTTCTGTCGCCGTATTCGAGGACGTCGTAGTCGTCGTCCAGGTTGGCGAGTCGCTCGGCCAGAGGCAGCTCGTGCCCGAAGCGCTGGTGGATCCGGAAGGCCAGCTCGCGTGGTGTCAGTTCGCCGGCCAGCATCCGGGCGGCAAGTGCTCGCGCGGCGGCTTCCTGTCCGGCAACGCTGCCCGCTGGGTGGAAGGTGAGGCCCAGTTCGTCGAGTGCCGGTGGCAGGAGGTCGGGGACCTCGTAATCCGCCTCCGCGCGTGTGCACGCGGCCAAGATCCGCAGGGCAGGACTGTCGAGGCCCGCAACGAGTGCATCACAGGCAGCAGTGACGACGTCGGTTGCGCGGATCTCGCCCATGCTCCAGAGGACGGCATGGTCCTGTAGAGCGGTTGCTGCTGCTTCGGCCGAGGTCACTCGCTCATGATTGCCTTCATCGTGCGTCCGGTCGAGCAGGTTTCATCGAAGCTGTTGTTCAGCGGCCTGTTCCAGCAGCGCCGTGCGGAGTCCGTGTAGCGAATCGCGGTCTTCGCATCGAGTCCGAAGACCTCGGCGAGGTGGACGGGGTTGGGGCCATGGGCGAGGGCTTCTTCGAGCTGCCGGCCGACGCGGAGCTGTTCCAGGGTGGCGGCCTGGCCGCGAAGCGGTGTGGTCAGGGAGACCGCGCTGACCGGGCCGGTGCTCAAGGCGGTGAACTTGTTGATCAGCAGGTGCGGTTAGCGGTGTCGGGCCAGCGGCAGCGTCGTGGTCCAGCCACTCGCGGGCGACGTGCAGTGTCAGCGCGTCCAGAGGCCGCACCCGACCGTCGACCACGAGCTTGCGATTGCCGATGTCAAGATCGTCGAATTGGAGGCGCCGGATCGCACCGATCGCGCGGCGTGCACCCGCGGCGAGCGCGACGACCAGCCGGTCCGCCGGCTTGGCGACCGCGGCAACGGAGTTGTTGACGTGCTCGGGCTCCAGGAGTTGGAGGATGCCGTACTCGTGCTGGCCAACGCGGATGCGGCTGGTCGGATTCTCGAAGATGGTGCCGCTCTTCTTCGCTCGGCCGAAGAGCGTGATCAATGCAGATTCGCCCTCGTGGCGCGGCCTGGAAACTGGTAGATCGTCTTGTGTGACGCGAGTACAGCTGACGGACCAGGAGTGGGAGTTCATCGGGCCGTACCTGCTGATCGGCCAGTACGGCCCGTACCCCGAGCGGCTGCGGCAGCAGTTCGAGGGCGTGATCCGGCAGTTCAGGACCGGCGGACAGTGGCGGGAGATGGCGAAGGAGTTCGGCGCCTGGTCAACCGTCCTGGAGAAGGCTGCCGCCGAGGCGGAGAAAGCCAGGGCAAAGGGGGCAGCCTCGAAGAACAAAACGGGCAGGATACCGAGCCCGATCCCGAGCGGAAGGAGCGCCCACGCATCCGGCGTCGGCGAAAACCGCGGGCGAAGGCCGCTCTCCTCGGACGCTCCAGAGGCAGGCTAGTGGAGCCAGATGACGATTCCGGTCAGACCGTTCAGCACGCTTGCCACGCCGGCCCTGACCGCTGCCGCGGTGCGCTCGGGGGTGAACGAGGAAGGATCGTATGTCGAGGACATGCCGAGACCCTCGCCGCGGAATGACGCGCCGGCCCAGTCGGCCGCGGTGACGTTCTCCGTGGGCTCGGCCAGCTCCGCGCCCACCACGAGGAACTGTTGCCCGAGGTGGTTGGCAGTGACCAGCGCCAGGGGGTCGATGAGGTCGTCGCCTGCGCTGATCACGAGGTCGGGTGCCAGGTCTATGGCCTCGCTGATGCGCGGAACGAACTGGTCGGGCTTGGTGGCCGTGACGGTCTTGAGGCTGACGTGCTCCTCCTTGGCCCACTCCGTCACGGCGGCCACGAGGGTCCTGGTCGGCGGGTCGTCTCCCGTGGTGAGCAGCACCACGCGATAGCCCGGCGACGGATGGACAGCATCCCAGGAGCCGGGGCTCGGCGTGATCGTCGCCTCGGGAGCGGGCGGTGCGGAGCGGTCGACGAACCCGGCGCCGAGGGCGCCGACCGGGCTGGGCGCGGCTTGGGGTCGCGACCAGTCGTCGGGGGAACTGCATCCGCCGGCCAGTACCGCGATCGCGGCTACCGCGGCCAGGGTGCCGACGGTCCGAAGTCGCGGGCTCAAGGCGATCGTCCTCCGAGGATCCGGGGATGGGTGAGAAGGTCGCTTCTTTGTACTCGATGGGCGGCCGGTTTTCGACGCGTGGCTTGTTCTCGTCGGTATCCAGCCGTCACCTGTTCGCCCTTTGTCTGCCGCTCGTCCGCTTGCTCCGAGGAACCTGCGGTCGCCGACAGAGAGAGACGTTCATGCCGTTCCGCCCCAGACGTCGCGTTCACGCCGCCGTCGCCACGGTCATCGCCACCGCCGCCGCGGTCCTGGCCGTCATGCTGAGTGCCCTGCCCGCCGCCGCACACGGCTTCTCCTCGACCGTCTACGTCGACGTCACCTCGCCCGAGGCGGGGCACGTCCGTACCGAGCTGGGGCTGGAGTACGACCTGCTCGTCGTCTCGGCCGCCGACTACGAGAACGACGATCCGCTCTTCCGGAAGGGCGACGCGGCCTTCAAGGACGGAAACTCGGCGGCGCAGGCGGCCGCACTCGACGCGCACGTCGGCTCTGTCCTCACGTACGTGAACGAGCGCTTCCACGTCACGGCCTCGGGAAAGGCGTGCACCCCGGAGCAGGGCGGTCCCTTCGGGATCGAGCAGCGCGAGGGCGTCCCCTACGCACGCCTGGTCCTCGACTACACGTGCCCCGGGGCCACTGTGCACGAGGTGCGTGCCGGGCTGTTCCCGGACTCCGAGGGCTATGTCCGCGACAGCAAGACGATCGTCACCTACGACCTCGACATGACGTCCGGCAGCGCCGCCCTCGACGCACGGCATCCGTCGTTCTCCACGCAGCAGTCCCTGACGGAGCGGTTCTGGGAGTTCTTCCGGCTCGGAGCGGAACACCTGCTCACCGGCATCGACCACATCCTGTTCCTGCTGGCGCTCATCGCGGGGTCCCGCCGCCTGCGCGAGATCGTGCTCGCGGCGACGACGTTCACCCTCGCCCACTCCGTGACCTTCGTCCTCGCCGCGCTGGGCCTCGTACAGGTGCCCGCCTCGTTCGTCGAGCCGGTCATCGCCCTGTCGATCGCGGTCGTCGCGGGCTGGCCGCTGTGGCGGCTCTGGCGGCGCGGGTCGCACGCCACCGACCTCCGGACCGCGGGGGACGGTCGCCTCAGCCTGGACCGCGGCGGCTGGGCCCGGCTCGCGGTGGTCTTCTGCTTCGGTCTCGTGCACGGACTCGGATTCGCGGGAGCGCTGGGGATCGAACAGGCCTGGTCGTGGACGCTGCTCTGGTCGCTGCTCGTCTTCAACATAGGTATCGAGGTTGTGCAGTTGACACTCATCCTGGCCGCCTTCCCCCTGCTCGCCCTGCTGCGCCGCCGCGCACCGCTCGCGTCGCGGTGGACTACCGGGGCAATCGCGGCGGGCGTCTCGGTGATGGGTCTGGCGTGGTTCGTGCAGCGAGTATCCGGAATGTGACCATCACCGGACTTACGGATCCAGCCACTACTTAGTCCTTCCTTATTTACCTGAATCACATCAACACCCGAAACGCTCCAGACCTACCTTTTCATCCCTCTGATCCGAAACGGATGCAAAGCAGATGAAGCCCTTCAGATCGACGCAGGCCCCCGGGCTTGTGCGACGCCGTGTCACTCGCGGCGTCACCGCGGCTGCCCTGGGTGCCACCGTGGCTTTCGGCAGTGGCCTGGTGACGGTGGCTCACGCCGACGTGCCCACGACGGCCGCCACGCCCACCGGCATCGTCCTCGGTGTCGGCGCCACCGAGTCCCAGCGCGTCGTGAGCTGGTACTCCTCGGCAGGAACCGCGCAGGTCGTGCAGGCCGTTCCGACGGCCAGGCTGGTCAACGGCAAGTTCCCCGCGGACGCGACCAGCTACCCGGCCACGGTCACCGCGAACAGCGTCAACGGCGGCTTCAACGGCCATGTGACGATCGACGGACTGCAGCAGAGCACCTCGTACTCCTACCGCGTGGGCACCGCCGGAGCCTGGTCTCCGACGTACTCCTTCAAGACCCGGGGCGCCGACGGCAACTTCGACTTCCTGTTCTTCGGCGACCCGCAGATCGGCGCGTCCGGCGACGTGGCGAAGGACGGAGCCGGCTGGGCGGACACCATGAAGGTCGCCCTCGGCGCGAACCCCCACGCCGAGCTGCTGGTCTCCGGCGGTGACCAGGTCGAGAGCGCCAACACCGAGTCGCAGTGGAACGCGTTCCTCGCGCCCGACCAGCTGCGCCAGTACCCGTGGGCCGCCACCATCGGCAACCACGACGTCGGCGGCAAGGCGTACGAGCAGCACTTCTGGACCCCGAACACCGACCGGTCCGCGCCGTTCTACAAGAAGGACGCGAAGACCGAGTCCGGCGGTGACTACTGGTACACCTACAAGGGTGTCCTGTTCATCGACCTCAACAGCAACGCCTACGCCAACGGCGCCGACGCCGCGCACATCTCCTACATCTCCAAGGTCGTCCAGGAGCAGGGCGCCAAGGCCAAGTACACGGTTCTCGTGTACCACCACTCGATCTACTCTCCGGCCGACCACGCGAACGACAGCGACAACCAGCAGCGCCGGCAGGACTTCCCGACCGCCTTCTCGAACCTCGGCGTCGACCTGGTCCTGCAGGGACACGACCACAGCTACAGCCGCAGCTATGTGATCAAGAACGGGAAGAAGGCGAACCCGGACGAGCAGCCCGGTGCCGCCCACGTGGAACAGGGTCCGGGCGGCGTCATCTACGTGACGGGCAACTCCGCTTCGGGTTCGAAGTACTACGACCTCACCGCCCCGGACACGACGCAGGACCCGAACTACGGACCGGACCCGCTGAACCCCAGCAACCACTGGGCCAACTCGGTGGAGAACCAGGAGCACGTCCGCACCTACGTCAAGGTCGAGGTGCGCAACAACAGGCTCGTCGTCGAGAACGTCCGCAGCGGCACCTGCGCCGCCCCCAATACCGCGGTGGAGACGGGCAAGGTGTCGTGGTGCGGCCCGGACAGCGGCGCCGGCGCCGCTCAGCCGGTCGGCTCCCTCGTCGACAGCGTGGTGGTCGAGCCGTACAGCGACAAGGACTCCCAGAAGCTGTCCACGGCCGGCCTGGGTGATGACGCCTGGACAGCCAGCAAGGGCGGCAACGGTGACGGCGGGGAGACGCTGACGCTCACCTCTCTGAGCTGATCGGTATCCGCTCGAATCCGGTGGGGTGGGCGTCCGTCGGTGCCCACCCCACCGGTGCGTGTTCCCTCCCGTTCCCACAGTGTCCGAGGACCATGAGATGCGCCTGTCCACACCATGTACGACCACGGCCCGCCAAGCCCTCTCCAGGGCCGCTGTCGTGGTGCTGCTCGCCGTGCTCGGCCTCACCGGGGTGTGGTCCGGACCCGCTGCCGCCGCCGACGACGTCCCCTGGGGGGTCAGCACGGCGTCCAACAGCTACGGATCCCACCGGCAGAACTACGGCTACACCGTCAACCCTGGCGGCAAGGTCGAGGACGGTCTCGTGGTCGTCAACCACGGCACCACGCCACTCGACCTGGCCGTGTACGCCGCCGACGCGTTCACCAACGACGCGGGGCGGCTCGACCTCCGTACCAAGGACACGGCGTCGACGGATGTGGGCACGTGGGTCCACGCGGACCGGAGCCGCTTGAGGCTCCAGCCGGGCCAGTCCGTCGAGGTGCCGTTGACGATCACCGTGCCGGACGACGCCACGCCCGGCGACCACATGGGCGGCATCGTCACCTCGCTGACGCGGACCGACGAGGCGAAGGGGATCGACGTGGACCGGCGCCTCGCCATCCGGATCCATCTGCGCGTGGGCGGCGACGTCAGGCCGAGCCTGTCGGTCGAGGACCTCAAGGTGCACTACTCGGGCACGTCCGATCCGTTCGGGAAGGGTGACGCCACCGTCACCTACACGATCCACAACACGGGCAACAGCATCCTCGCGGCCCGCCAGTCGGCATCCGTATCCGGCCCCTTCGGCCGCTGGCAGGCGCGTTCGGGCCAGGTCGACGACTCGCCCCACCTGCTCCCCGGCGAGACCTGGAAGGTCATCGTGCCGGTCCACGGAGTGACTCCCGCTCTCCAGTTGACCGGCACAGTCACCCTCGTCCCGCTGCTCACGGACGCGGCGAACTCCATCAGCCCGCTCACCGCCGTCGAGTCCACGACGCACACCTGGACCACTCCCTGGGCGCTGCTGACCCTCCTCGTCCTCATCCTCGTCGTGTGGGGACTCGTCGCCGTGGTCCTCGCTTCCCGGCGCCGCCGGCGTCGAGCCGGGCTCCGCGAGGACGCCGGCGTCCAGGAGGCTGTCCGGCAGGCGTCTCCTGAACGGCAGACCTCGGACCAGTAGCCGTCAGCACCGCGGCGACGGCTGCGGCGGGGTCTTCGTCGACGTTGCCCGCGGCCTCGCCGCGGTCACCCTCGTACGGCGCGTTCATGCCCGAGCAGGTACAGCTGCCCGAAAGCGTCCGCGACGTCGACGACCAGGCGGAGGAGGCCGCGCTCGGAGCCGTCGCGGTCCGACAGCACCGTGACCGCGTCGAGGTCCCTCCCGGACGGCCTGGAGGTACGCGACAGCGGCGAGGATCTCGTCCGGGGGCAGGCCAGCCGCCGTCACGAGCCTGCCGTCCTTCCATCACTGAGCATGTCGTGGGCCGCCCGGGCCCGGCCACAGGGGGCACACGTCGATCCCGGGGGTCGAGACTGGTGAGGTCGCATGTTGATGCGTCGCGTATTCGTCAGCAGAGGCGGGTTCTTGTCCTGAGGGTGTGACAGACCGTGACCTCTGGAAGGAAGCCTTGCCTCCGCTGTTCGACCTCGCATCGTGACCGCGAGTTTCCACTTATTCAAGGTAGAGAGCTGCCAAGCGTGGCAGTCGGCGAGTCATTTCGGCTCGGTCGTCGAAGTCGAAGTCCCAAGCGAGGTCCAGCTCCGGGTATCGGATGGTGAACGCGTCGTCAGGGAGTTGCTTGCCGGTCGCCGTGACGTGTGCGTTCCAGACGATGCTCAGCGTCTCCTCACAATCGAGATCGATTCCGTCGGCCGCTGAAGCTCGCACGACGGGCACTATTGCGAGGGCATCGGGGTCGGCGACTATGCGCTCGAAGACCTCGCGCCCCTGCGCGATCAACCAACCGCGGAAGTAGTCGAAGCCGTCGTCGGAGCATCCGCCGTTGATCACGTAGGCAGCGGCCCACAGAGGATTCGTGTAGGAGTCGGCCATCAGGTCCCACAACACCTGCTGAGCGGCAACGATCTCCTCGGCCGGGTGCGTGGCCAGCAGCGCGGTTGTCCGGCGGGCAACCGCTTCTCCGTCGTTCGGGTTGGACGCTTGGTTGCGGGCTGTCTCAATGAGCTGCCAGAACTGCTGTTTGTTCATGGCGGCAGAGCATGCCACCTGGTACTGACACCGCGCCGGTCCCGGGAGGTTGGCTCGCCAGAGTCACCCACGTCGCCCCGGTCAGCGTGTGTGGTCGCCGGGGGCATATCGGCTCCAGGTTCCGCCGGATTCGGTGACGAATCGGGTGGCGGTCTTGTCGTGGTAACCGAGCGCCTTGGCGACGACGGGGCCGGGGCCTGGAGGGCGAGCTGGTGAATCGCGAAGGCCCTGCCGCACTGTGGAGGGACACCGATCTCTCGCAGGTGGGCTTGGAGCCGGTCGGGTCCATCGGCTGTCCGGGCTGGCGGCCAGGGAAGAGCCAGCGGGAGCTTCGCTGCTCGCGTAGGGCAGGGGCTGGCTGCATTGAATGTAGGCCCGCATCAGGCCGACGGCGGGCTTTGGGAGCGGGGACGGCGGGTCTCCCAGACGGACGGTGACCTTCGTCTGGGAGACCCGTCGTCCATGACGTCTTCGAGGGTGAGCCGGACGATGCGGGTGACCGGTTGCGCGTAGAGGAGAACGAGGGCGGCAGCGGTCCGGGTCCGTAGCGGCAGGGAGTCGTTGTTGAGGACCCGCCGGAACATGGCGAGCCGACGGTGCTGGTGCGGTGGTGTCGGGTCCTGGTTGACGACCTGCGGTGAAAACGTCAGGCGGGGCATGCGCACCCTCGGCTGGCTCATGAACCACCGCCGGGGCAGTAGTCGCGGACCACTGTGCAGGCGCCTGACGCCGACGTGATCCGGGCCGCGATGCCCGGCCCGCCGTCCGGCGGTGCAGCGGCGGACCGGATCGCCGAGGCGGTCCCCAAGGGCCGGCGCTCCCCGCTCTCGGCACTGGCGAAGCAGACCGCTGCGGCGTGACGCCGACGCGCCCGGTTCGTTGAACGGGTCTGCGGAGCAAGGGACAAGCCTCCGCGGACGGCCAGGCCCCGGAGGCTTCGTCGTCTCCCCCCTCGATGCTGGGTCGCGTGCGCGAAGGCTGGGAGCCGCTCGTCCAGGGTCAGCAGGAGCCGGTCCGGGCTGTAGGGGCTGGCCGCGTCCAGGATGCCGGTCCGCGTGAGAGCCTGGCTGGGAGGCAGATCCAGCCGGCGGGCCAGGCGCAGGACGAGCCCGGGCAGCCCTTCACCCAGGAGCGGGGCCAGGGCTCGGGGCAGCGGTTCGAGCGGTCGTGGCATGGGCGGTTCATCCCCTTGCGCCGACGGGGCAGCGGTCGTCGAAGACGGTGTTCTGGCGTGGGTTGCGGGAGCCGGCCGGGCCGAGGAGGACGAACCGGAAATCGGCGGGGCTTCGCCAGCTTGCAGGTCACGGTCGGGGTCGTCGAGGCTGAGGATGATCTCATCGAGGAGGTTCTCGTCGAGCAGTTCCCTGCCGCTGTCCATGGCCTCCTGGCAGCCGTCCTCGATGAGGCGCTCCAGCAGGCCGACGACGCCGTCGGTACGGCGCATGAGGTATTCGGGCATGGTGCCGCCCGTGATCGCTCACGAGCTGGTCTGGGCTTTCGACTGGCGAGTCGGTCTTCGCGGAGACGTACAGAAGCCCCTCGATGCCGGGGGCGAGTCGCACGAACACGCCGAACGGGACGATCTTCGTGACAGTCCCGTTGAGGACATGACCTGTTTGATCAGCGAACCGCACGAGGGGGTCCTCCAGGAGAGCCTTCAAGGAGATCGTGACCTGGCCACTACGCGTCTCAGAGATGATCACCTCGCCGGTGATCCGCTGGCCGGGCCTCGACCGCATCTCAGGGGTGATTGATCCGGGACCACGTCAAGTCGGACACGCGGATGAACCGAGTACAGAGCCCGTCGGACTCGCCGTCGAGTTGGACGAAGACCCCGAAGTTGTGAACTCCCGACACGGTCCCGGAGACGATCTCAGGCTGAATGGCCACCAGGAAAGCGCGTAGCTCTGGGTTCTCGCAGGCACGGGCCGAGAGGTTCAGCTGCCCTCGCCAGCGTCCGATCTCCTCGGCTTCGATCTGCTGGCCGACCGTGAAGATCTCGGACGGATGGTCGGCGCGGCGGATCGACCCTTCGTGCCGGGGAATGCGGCCGACTGTGTTGTCCTCCTCGCCCGACTCCCCGAGGAGGACAAGGACGTCTGTTCCGTCGAACGGTGCACGTACGCTGTCCGAGTCCAGGCGACACTGGTTGCGTGATTATCGAACGCGCGTATGCCCATCTCTCCTCGTACGACGAGGAAACCTGGCCTTGGTCGGTGCCCTGCGTCCGACAGCTGCTCAACGAAGGGCTGCGGTTCACCGCACCGGTGACCTTTCTGGTCGGTGAGAACGGCTCGGGGAAGTCGACCCTGGTCGAGGCGTTGGCGGAGGGGTTCGGCCTGGACTCCTACGGCGGCTCCCATGACTGGCGCTACGCTTCCTCGCGCGGCAAGTCGACCCTCGGCGAGCGTATGAAATTCGACGCCGCCTCGGGGCGCGGGCGCCGTATGGCCACCAGTTGGTCAGCTCGCAAGGGCTTCTTCCTGCGTGCCGAGACCGCGCTGGACGCCCTGGACAGGGAGGGGTTCTCGCCGGACCATGTCAGCCATGGTGAGGGCTTTCTCGCGGCGTTCCGCGGGAAGTTCCTGCACGCCGGGCTCTATGTTCTCGACGAGCCGGAGGCAGCGCTCTCCTTCTCCTCGTGCCTCGAACTGATCGGGCACATCGACCGGTTGGCCAAGGAGGGCGGCCAGGTCATCTGTGCCACGCACTCCCCGTTGCTGACCGCACTGCCGGGCGCGGACATCATCGAGGTCGGTGAGCACGGTATGCGGAGGGTCGCCTGGCGGGAGCTCGGCGTCGTGGATCACTGGCGCCGCTATCTCGCCGACCCGCACACCTATCTGCGGCACATCGTCGAACCGTAGGCGGTCCCCCTCAGCCCTCGTCACATGGGCGATGCAGAAGACCCGGCTCTCGGCGTTTGCCAACAGGCGTGCTGATTTGCCAACTGTCGAGAGACGGGAGGTGGGAGGTGGGAAGCCGTGGATCTACTCATCTGCGGGTCACCTCCGGTTACTCCGCCCGCTACGGCGCCTCCCTCCCCCATGCCCTCGTGCAGCGTGCTGCCGAGCGCGGGATGACGACGCTCGCGCTGACCGACCGGGACACCGTCGCGGGAACGGTCCGCTTCGCCAAGGCCGCCGCAGCCGCCGGCATCCGCCCCGTCTTCGGCGTCGACGTCGCCGTCGCCCCCCATCACCCCGCCCGGCCCGGCGTACCGCGAGCTCCCGCCACGGCGCGAGCAGCTGCTCGGCGACGTCGGGACGGCCGACGGACAGGGCCCGGACCGGTTCGGAGCCGGGACCGAGCAGGACCACCAGGTCGGCTCGGCGAACTCGCGCAGGACCGGCCAGGACACGACCGGCATGCCCCCGTCCGTCGCGGCGTGCGCGGCGGACACGAGACGGCACAGCCCCGAGAGCGGCTGCGGCTGGAGGCCGTGTATCTGGGCAGGCAGGGCACCGGTGCGGGCTCGCTGGGGCTGGCCGCGCACCGTGGGCCTGGCCGACGAGCTCGGCGTGCCCGTGGTGCTGTCGAACGCCGTCCGCTATGCCGACCCTGTCCAGCACCGGCTGGCCGACGTGCTCGATGCGGCCCGGCTGCTGCGGCCCGTCGACCGCCGGCGCCTGGACGGCGGCGAGCGCTGGCTGAAGGGCCCGGGCGCCATGACGGCGGCCGCCGAGCGGATCGCCCAGGCCGTCGGCGAGGACCCCGCCCGGGCCGTAGCCTGCTGGCCGAGACTGCGGACACCGGCCAGTCCTGCACCCTCACCCCGGCCGAGCTCGGCCGGGGACAGACGCGCCTCCCCGAGGCGTCCGTCGTGGGCGCCATCGGCGAGCCCGGTTCAGCGATGCGGCTGCTGCGGCAGCGGTGTGAGAGCGGGATGGTCGCCCGTGGCCTGGCTCGGGACGAGCGTGCCGTACGGCAGCTCGCATATGAGCTGGAGTGCATCGGCCGCCTCTCGTACGAGGGGTACTACCTGGTCGTGACCCAGGCGGTCGCGGATACGAGGGCGCTCGGGATCCGGGTTGCAGCGCGCGGCTCCGGCGCCGGGAGCATAGTCGACCACACGCTGTTCGTGGCCACCGCCAACCCCCTTGAACATCACTTGTCGTTCAAAAGGCACCTACAAACGATCGCCGCACGTCACTCCCGGACATCGACCTCGACGTGGAGTCCGATCGGCGTCTGGAGGTGTACGACGTGATCATCGAGCGGTTCGGGCGGGAGCGGACCGCGGTCACCGGCATGCCCGAGACCTACCGGGCCCGGCACGCGCTGCGGGACACCGGGCTCGCCCTAGGAATTCCGCCGCAGGTCGTGGGCGAGATCGCCAAATCATTCCCCCACATTCGGGCCCCGGGACATCCGCGGCGCCCTGGCCGGACTCCCGGAGCTGCGGCAACTGGCTGCCCGGGCGGGCAAGTTCGGGCCACTGTGGGAGCTGACCAAGGGCCTGGACGCGCTGCCGCGCGGCTAAATGAGCGGCGGCGGTTGGAGTGCATCCGGCTGCTGGGCCGGGGGCTGAGCGTGCCGCAGGTCGCCGGCCTGGTGGAATGCAACCCGGTCACGGTGCGCGATGCAGTGCGCCGTTTCGTCGGTGGCGGTTTCGATGCCCTGGCTGATGCCCCGCGTCCGGGCCGGCCCGCCCAGGTCACTGACGAGGACCTCAATGCGGTGGGGGCGTTGCTGGACGCCTCGGCCGAGGCGCGACAGCCTCCGGCACCAGGCCGACCCCGTCCTCCAGCAGGCCGCACGGGCCCGGCTGGAGGACTTACGGACTACGGACTTACGGATGGAGGCCGACGCGGGCACGCACGATGTGATCTTCCTCGCCGAGTCGGGATTCGCGCCCACCATGCCCACCGGCTACACCTGGTCACGGATCGGGCAGCGGGCGGTGGTGCCTTGTGAGGACACCCGCAACCGGCGGGTCAATGTGCTGGGCGCCCTGCTCGTGGGCGTCGATCCCGATCTGCTGTGGGAGCGCACCCCTGGCAAGATCGACGCGGCCATGCTGCTGGAGTTCGTCTGCTCCCGCCTGGCCTTGCCTGTCCGGCGGGGCCGCCGCCCTGTCCCTGGCAGCGGACGGCGTCGGGGCTCTGCCCGTCTGGCGGCGGTTCCGGCCGTGCACGGTGGTGCTGGACAACGCCTCCGCGCACGTGGCCAAGGCGTTCAAGAGCCGCCGCGACCGGCTGTCGAAGATCGGAGTGGTGCTCTTCCACCTGCCACCCCGCAGCCCCGGACTCAACGACATCGAACGCGTCTGGCGCTCCGCCAAGTACACGAGGACTACCCGCACCGCGCTCACACCAGCATCGAAGCCATCGGCACCGCCGTGGACCAGGCGCTGACCCGCCAGCAGACCCGCATCCAGGGATCAGCGGCGAACTTCACCAAAGCCGCTCAAGGGCCTGTTTCCCCGGTCACGGGCCGGTACTGGGGCCTGCTCAAGCACGGCCAACGTGGCTGTTATCAGGTGTCCCGTGTCACCGAACCTTGATCGGTTGTCATTGAATGTTGACCAACGACCGGTTTGTGACAGCGAGGTTCAATTGCCAGCGGGCATCCTCGGGCTGCTCCACAAGCCGATGTGGTTGCCGAGGTGTTCACTGTCGCTCCGTCCCGAACGGAGAGAGCAGCCGGGTGACGACTGTACGTGGATCCGGCAAGGGCGTTTGTGTCAGGGGCCGGTGGCAGGATCGCTGGTATGGACTTCGTTCGTACCACTCCGCCGAGGCCGGTCGACGTCGCCGCGGTCTTTCCCGAGTTGGCTCCGCTGGCGCGGGCGGCGATTCGGCTGCACCCTTGTGCCGGGTCGCCTTCGGTGTTCGAGAGTTCGGTCGGGGGGCCGTTGCTGTGGCCCGCTGAGGAGCCGTGGCCGCGCTGCAACGGCTCGCACCCCGGCAGCGGCAGGTCCAAGTCACCGGCAGACATACGGCTGGAGCGGCGCAGGCGGGCCCGGCTGCGCCGTGATCCCCACGGCCCTCACTAAACACCTGAGGAGACGTCAATCAAGGAGCGGAACGACGCGGTGTTCATGGAGCGCCTCGACGCCGGCCCTCCGTGGCCCGCTGAAAGTCCGGTCCCCATGCTGCCCGTGGCCCAGCTGTATCTGCGCGACGTACCCCTGTTGCGGCCGCCTGGACAGGCCGATCTGCTTCAGGTGCTGTGGTGCCCTTACGACCACGAACCGCACTACAAACCTTCGACCGCGCTGTTCTGGCGGTCTGCCGCCGAGGTCGTCGACGTCCTCGCCGTACCCCCCGAACCGTATGAGGCCGACTACGACGGCTATGTGCCGGAGCCGTGTCTGCTCGCGCCGGAGCAGATCACCGAGTATCCCAACTCCGCCGATTTGAGCGGAGAGTTGCGGAAACTGCTCAAGGACTGGAGCAGATGGCAGGCGGCCGACGTCGGCGTGGACAGCTCGTACGAGGACTACCCGGAGGAGTTCTATGAGGGGTCAGATGGTCCCGCTGCTGACCATCGCCTCCTTCGAATGGGACGGCGGCACCCATGGTTGGGCCCCGTACGAGGATCAAGCCGCCGCCCTCTCCCCCAGCTACGTCGCCGGCGCGAATCCCGCGCAGCCGACCGCGGTCGAAGTCGGCAGCACCGACAACCTGCAGCTCTACGTCTGCCCGGCATCCCCAGACCATCCGCACACCGACCTGATCCAATGAGCCGGCGCTGAGAAGCCGGGAGCGGGTTTCGGGCCGTCAGGCGCTCGATCTGGGCGTCTCCAGGGTCGGGTATCTCCCCGGCCTCCTGGAGGGCCGCCAGGCGGCGTACGAACTCGTCGCCGAGGTGCTGGTAGGGCCCCTCTCGGACGCTGCCGTCGCGGTCTTTCCTCGGGTAGAAGCCGGTGCGGGTCACTCCGGCCTCTGCCGCGAAGCTCTTGAGGTCGCATCGGCCGCCGGGCGGGAGTTCGCCGCGAAGGAGCCGGTCCATGGCGGCGCGGATCGCTTCCTCGTTGCGGGGCCGGTCGGTGTCACTGATCCTGCCCATGCACTCCTCCAGTGGCGGTGGCCAGGGCCGCATCGATGGCGGCGACGACTTGGTCGGCCCGCTCGACCTCGGCCGTGAGTCGCGACTTCTCGGTCGTCTGGGATCGGCCGATCTTGCTGAGGAAGCCCCTGCTGGTGGCGGCAGCCGACGCCCAGACGGGCCGGTGGCAGGGGTGGTGGGTGGCCTGGGGGCATCGGGCGGAGTCACACATCCCGGCTAGAGATCTTCAATGGCTGGGGTTACGACGGTTGGGGCGAGTCCGGTACTGATGACGAGGGTGTGGAGCCAAGATCGGTCTGCTGCCGCAGTCGAACACAGACGAGCCCGTAGGCCTGCGGAAGCCATCAATGTGGAACGCCGGCAGTAAGACTGCTGATCGCTGCCACCGTTGCCTACGACGTCCAGGATGTGGCGGCCGCTCCCGACCCACGCAATGTTCGGGCCGCGCGTGTCGTTCTGGTCGTGGGTGCTCGCGATCCAGCACGGCTTCCACCGGCCGAACGCCTCGGTGGCGACGAACGTCCACGTGTCCTCGTGGCAGACCAGCGTCAGATACGAGGACACCGGCGGCCGCCTTCATCGCCGCGCCGACGGGATCAGACGGTGAGGACGAGCTTGCCCTGGAGGTGACCGCCGTCGAGCAGTCGGTGCGCGTCGGCGACGCGCTCGAACGGGAACGTCTCCTGCACGTGGACCCGGAGCTTGCCCTGTTCGACGAGTTCGACGAGACCTCGCAGGGCGACCGGATCGGGGTCGACCGCGATGCCGCTGAAGCGCATGCCGGCCGCCTCGTACTTGGCGATGAGCTCCGGATCCCCCTCGGCGACCGCCGTCACCAGGTGACCGCCTGGGCGGAGCACTTCGAGCGACCGCTCGACGGTGTCGCCGCCGATCGTGTCGAGCACGACGTCGATGTCACGGACCGCCTTGGTGAAGTCGACCGCCGTGTAGTCGATCACCTCGTCGGCGCCGAACTCCTCGACGAACTTCTGCTTGCTCCCGCTGGCGGTCGTGATCACGTGCGCGCCGAGCGCTTTCGCGATCTGGATCGCGACGTGGCCGACCCCGCCACCACCGCCGTGGACCAGGACGCGGTCGCCCTCGGTCACGCCGGCGAGGTCGACGAGTCCCTGCCACACCGTCAGGCCGACGACCGGCAGCGCCGCCGCCTCAACGTGCGAGAGCGACGCCGGCTTGCGTACCAGGTGCAGCGCCGGCGCCGACACGACCTCGGCGTACGCGTTCGCCGCTCGCGGGAACAGCGGCATCCCGAACACCTCGTCGCCGGGCCTGAACCGCCACGTCTGCGACGCCTCCTCGACCACGCCGCTGATGTCCCAGCCGAGGATGAACGGCGGCCGGCCGATCAGCGGGAACTCGCCGGCGCGCAGGCGCGCCTCCAGCGGGTTCAGCCCGATCGCCTTGACGCGGACGAGAACCTCGGTCGGGAGGGGCCGGGGCTCGGGCGCGTCCACGACGGTGAGCACCTCGGGACCGCCGAGCGACTGCTGGGTGATGACTCGCATGACTCTCCTGGCTTTGAAGGGGGGAGAGAACCCAGGCTAGGTTTCCGATAGGAACCAGCAGGTACCTGAACCAGCAGCTACCTTTGGCGTCATGAGCGGTTTCGGTCCCGGTGATCCCTTTCTCGCCGACTGTCCGGCGCGTCTGGCGGTCGAGCTCATCGCCGACAAGTGGACGGCGGTCGTGCTCTACGGCCTCAGCAAGGGCCCGGTGCGCCATGGCGAGCTGATCGACCTGATCGGCGGCATCTCCCGCAAGATGCTCACCCAGACGCTCCGACGGCTCGAGGCGCACGGACTCATCCGCCGCCACGCCTACGCCGAGGTGCCGCCCCGCGTCGAGTACGAGCTCACCCCGCTCGGGGCGACGCTGATCGATCCGATCCACATGCTGACCGAGTGGGCGAGGGCGAACGGCGACGCAGTACTCGATGCGCTCGACGCCGATCCCGAGCCGGTCGCCCATAACGACTGAGGCCCCCGCCAGGGCACTGAGTATCCTCTCGGCCGCTACTCGGTATCGGCCCGGCCGCGCTCGGTCTGCAGGCTCTCGACACGTTGGACGATCTGCCACATCGGGGTGGTCGTCCTGGCCACGACCACGAGCGTCTCACCGGTCTCACCCCGGGTGTAGCAGCCGCGGCAGTATCGGCCCGGTAGCTGCTGCCCCCAGGCGAGACAGCCCGTGCAGGAGGCTGCCGGCTTGTTGTCGCTGATCTTTCCCATCGCTGCACTTCCCCGCGGCACAGAGGCGGCAGGGACCGCCCGTCGCGCCGCTTGGGCACGACCACCGGGGCCGCGGTCGTGCCGCCTGTCGCCTCTCGCGCCTCGGTCTCCTCGCCGGGGCATCGGATCTTGCCCGGTTCGGGGATCAGCAAGTCGCCGATCTCGCAGCCGAGGACGACGCAGATGACGTCCAGATCGTCGAGCTTGAGTGAGATCGGCTGGCCGGACCACAGCCCGGACATCGTTCAGCAAGGTCCTCACCGAGAACCGCACGGTCGAGGACGGCCGGAAAACCGGCTTGTCAACAGACTCGCCGAACAGCAGACCACTCCCGTACGGCGCGCCGGCAGCACTCGGCCACGCCCCCTCAGCACAGCCCCAGTACCCACACCCCAGCCTCTCCCCCTGCGAGCCGATTGACACAAGGTGAAACGGACAAGAAGTCCCCCTGTTGGTGCGGGCAGCCTCCCGCAGGCTGGCTTCCAGGGCCGCCTGCGGGAGTCGGGGTGGTGTGCGGGTAGCGGCCGGCCGCCCACACACTCTGTCCACCACAAGCAGGAGTCGAGGCGCGCCCAGCTACGAGTCGGCGGCCGGCGGCTCGGGGCTGGCATATCCCATCGTGATGCTCTGGTTCTGGCTCCAGTACGTGCTGTACCGGCAGATCGCCCGTCGTCGGCCGCACTGGAGCAACTGGCGGCTGTTCCTGGCCGCGGCGGGCATCGGGGCCCTCATCGACGTGCCCCTCGAGGCCCTTTTCCTGTCCAGCGGGTTGTTCGTCTATCCGGTCGGGTATCCCCCGCTCACGCTGTTCGCCGGGCATTGGTACCAGCTGCCTTTGCTGGAGGTTCTGTCGGCCAGCCTCGTCCTGGTCACACCCATCCTCGTCCTGCGCCGGATCGACCAGTCCCGCCCGGTCCCCTGGCTTTTCACGACGAGCAGCCGAACCACTACGTCGGCGCGCCCTCTCCTCCGGCTCCTCGCGGGCGTGGGCCTGGCCAACGTCGTGGTCCTGGCCTATCTCTTGAGCAACGTCGTCATCGCGGAACTCGGCGGCCCGTTCCCCCGCGACATGCCGAGCTGGCTGTGGTGACCGACGCGGTTCCGGTCATGTGGCACACCGTTCGGTGTCCCGCATCCGGCCGGGGACCGGGTTCTGGCGAGCGGCAGTGAGTCCCCGTTCCTGTTCGAGGTTTGAGGTTTGAGAGGTTGAGGGGCAAGCTGCGTCACCAAAATCGCTTCTGTGAGCGGGCGGCAACTCCCGGGGGACCCTATGTCCTTGGTCAAGGGAAACGGGGGTGCGTTGGGTCTGGGAGCCGGGCAGCATGGCGGGGTGGCTGATCTGCTGTGGGATGACGTGAGCTGCTTTTTCGACCCGGACCTCATGGGGTTGCTGCCGGACGTGCGGGTCCCGAATGACTGGAAGTGCGAGTACTCCGAGGGAGAGACGGTGCTTCCCGTCCCCCCGGGCGGAGGGCGTGCTGTCCCGCCCGGCGGATGCCGAGTGTCCGGACCTGCGGGTCTGGCCGTCTGCCGACGTGCTGGCGATCTTCCGTTTCCAAGCCGACGATGAAGTCGACGTCGACCTGCGGGAGTTGCAGGGCCGGGAGCGACTTGATGTGTTCTGAGTCGTTCTCCTCGCAGACCCGCAGGTCAGGTAACTGAGGCTGACGGCTGCGGTTCGTAGAAGGTTCCGTCGCGGAGCATCGCGAAGAGGACGTCGGCCCTGCGTCTCGCGAGGCAGAGCACGGCCTGGGTGTGGTGCTTGCCCTGGGCGATCTTCTTGTGTCGATCACGTGCGGGCTTCTCCATCACGCTTTCGTCATCACCCTCGGATCATCAACAACAGGAGGGGGAAGTCATGCCGAACCCGGAGGCCGGAGGCCCACCGCAGCCTGCGCTCGCGTCTGTCGCGGTGGCGTGCGCGTCGTTGCTCCGCCCGAGCAGCCCGTGAGGGCCGCTCCGGCCGACTGCTCGGGGCGCCTGTCAGAGTCCGGCGGGAGGCGGGTCCTGCACGCTGCACCCGTTGGCTTCGGCGGCCCGGATGTGGTCCCACCACCAGGCGATGGCAGGGAGCTGTGGTGGTTGGGGGCTGTCGTCGGCGGGGCGGTCGCTCCAGTCGATGGTGTAGGCGGTGGCGTCGTGGAGTGTCCCGGTTTTCGCGTTCTGGGGTGTTCGGTAGCGGTTGGTTTCCAGAGCCCATTCCATATGGCCGCGGATGATGTATCCGATGTCGTGTGCGAAGCGGGCGAGGTGGGGGCCGGCGGTGCGGGCCAGGTGGTCGCGGATGCGCACGTACAGGGTCATGAGGCGGTCACGCAGGGCGATCGCGTCGGTGACGGCGTATGGGAGGGAGTAGCCGTTCTCCTTTCGCAGGACGTCGAGGACGTTGAACTCTCCCATGGCGGCTTCACGGTGGTAGGAGACGATGTCGTTGTCCAGGGCGCCGACCAGGGGGACGAGGTCGTTGAGGATCAGGGTGAGCGGGTCGGCGGCTTCCTGGGGTGTGAGCCGGTAGCCGCCGATGAGGGGGTAGAACGGCACCATCCAGCTGCCGGCGCAGTCGTCGCTGCGGGCAAGCAGGTAGTCGTTGAGGCTGGGAATCGCGCGGAGGCGCTGCATACGGGTCCAGTGGTGGCAGCCGTGGAAGAAGCGGCGCAGACCGTCGGTGACGCGGATGGCCTGGTCGGTGTCGGCGAGTTCGGCGAGGCGGCGGCGCAGGTCCCACAGTGCCTGGCAGTAGGGGTCGCTCTCGTGCGGGCGGATTTCGGGGTGGTCCAGGATCCGGTCCAGGCGATGACAGTGTGAGGTCAGTGCGGCGGGGGGCCGCAGGTCCAGGCGGGCGTCGCGTGCGTCGTCCCAGGCGTAGGTCCAGTAGCAGACGTCGGAGAACAAGCTCATGTGCTGGGCTGGGATGCCCTCGTGGAGCGGGATCATCATGGCGGCGACGTGCCCGCTGTTGATCTGGGCGATCCAGGAGCCGGGCGTGCATATCCCGAAGTCCACCATCCAGCGCACCGAGTCGGCGTCGAGTGTGTCAGCCGGCGGATGGGGTGCGGGGGGTACGGGGCAGTAGAAGGGGCGCTTGTCGATCGCTGGGGAGAGAGGCGGCATGGCTGCCCTTCTGCTCGTCGGCCGGCTGATGCCGGCCGGGGTAGAACTGCTGGGCCCAGCGGCGGTAGGCCATGATCGGGCCGTCTCCGTCGGCCAGGCGCGGGGCCGGCTGGTAGCGCTTGGTGTGCCAGATCGGGCTGTCGTCGTTCAGCACGAAACCGGCTGCGGTGGCGCGCAGCCCGATATCGCACAGGGCCCGGGCGGCGGCGTAGGCCAGCGCCTGTCCGAGGCGGGGAGGAAGCCAGCGCGGGGCGGGCAGCCGCAGGCAGGCGGCGAACCGCAGCTGGATCCGCCAGGGCCCCACGACGGTGGGCATGATCCAGCCGCGCAGGACGGGCCCGGCCTTCAAGGTCATGGAGCCGGCCGTGTAGCCCAGGCCGTGGAGTTCCCCGTCGTACGTCACGGTCATGGCCGCGCGGGGCAGGTGAGGGAGCGGGACGCGCATCGTGAAGTTGAGGCCGAGAACGTGCCCGGTGAAGTTGTACGGGCGGATCTCCAGGATCGGCGACTTGTGCATGACGGGGAAGTGCCCCTCGTCGACCGTGTTCTCGCCGACCTCCTGCGGGTGGGTGGGCATATCCACGGTGATGTGCACCAGCGGCGAATACCCGGTCAGGTCGACCTCGGGGAGTTCCCAATGCGGTCCGGCGCCGTCATGGTCGTACCAGACGAAGATGATGCCGCCGTTGATCTCCCGGACCTCAAGCTGCCGCAGCCGGGCCTTGGGAGGGCGCGTGCCGTACGCGGTCTTCACGCAGGTTCCGTCGGGTGCGTAGGCGAACCGGTGGAAGGGGCACACGAGGTTCTCCCCTTCGACAGCGCCGCCGACCCCCAGGTGCGCGCCCAGGTGTGGGCAGTACGCCTCGGTCGCCCGAAGGAGCCCCTTGCGGGTGCGGTACAGCACGACGTCGCCGTCCACGAGCCTGCGGGTGACGACCTGGCCGGGCCGGACTTCGTCGGAGAAGCCGATACAGAACCAGCCCATGGGGTTGGGCAGGGCGGGCGGGAACGCTTCGTCGCCCGCCGTGGGGCGCAGGTCGGGTTTCGTGTACCAGCGCTGTCGCCTACGACCGAGCATCACAGTCCCTTCGCGGTGTTGCGGGAGGTTCACTGGCCTGCGTGTAGCGGACGCTGAGTTCGTGCCAGCGCTGTTCTCCCGCGATGAACGCCTCCATGGCCTCGACACAGCACCGGAGGCCCTCCCGGTCCCCCGCCGCAAGCGCCTGCCGGCAGGCTTCGGCCTCGAGCTGCTCCTTGAGGGCGGTGAAGGTCCCGGCGAGTTCCTCGATGCGCGCGGCGACCTGGCAGGCGGCCCGGGCAACGGGTATCGCCTCCCGCTGGTGGGTGAGGAGCACCAGGTTGTGCCGCATGTCCCCCACCGCCAGTTCCTTGGGAACCGACGCCAGATCATTGACGAGTGAGGTCAGGTCGTTGAAGACCTGCCGCATCCGCCTGAAGATCTCGCTTCGGTAGAGGCCGTCCGGAACGGCGAAGCCCACGGACAGCTCGACCAGGTCGCAGTAGACGTAGCTGCCGACCGTGAGCCGGCGCTGCTCGAAGAAGTCCTCGACCCCGACGTGCCCGGGGTCGCTGCCGTGCTCCTGGGATTCGGCGGCGCAGGCGTGGAGGTAGCCCGCGAGGTTGACCGCGAGATGCCGGCTCCAGTGCGGCGGCATCAGCCTGCTGGTGTCCCGCCACAGATCGGACAGCGCCGCTGCGAGCGGATGCCGCACCCGCAGCGGCTCCCCCCTGCCCACCAGACTCTTGGCCAGGGCGAGCAGTTCCCGCGGGGCAGGCGTGGCCGGCTCGTCGAAGTGCCGCTCCACACAGGCGGTCCAGCCGATCCAGCACGTGAGGAGCAGCCCCGTGGACGCCTCCGCATGCGGATACGCGCGGGCACTGAGCTCCCCCAGGCCCACCTCGCGCCAGTACGCCTCGTCGTTCCCGCCGCTCACCAGCCCCCGCTGGGTCGCCCACTGCAGCGCGTCGTCCTCGAACCCCGCGGCATGCGCGCTGCGCAGCGACGGGAACGGAAGGGCCGGGCGCGGGGGATCGTAGGGTGTCCAGAGCGTCGTGTACGTCGTCACTGCCCGTACCTCCGCGATCGTCGGTCATAGCTGAGCAGGGCGGCGTCAAAGTCCGCCCGGGTGAAGTCGGGCCAGTTCACGTCACAGAAGTAGAACTCGCTGTACGCGCTCTGCCAGGGCAGGAAACCCGACAGACGATGCTCGCCCGAAGTCCGAGTGATCAAATCCACCGGAGGCTGCCCGGCCAGCGACAGGTGACGGGCTATCTGATCACTGGTGAGGCCATCCACGATGTCCGCGACCGCCGTCCCCCGGCCGGCTTGCTCGGCCAGCAGCGACCGGACGGCCGAGGTGATGTCCTCACGCCCGTCGTAGGCCACCGCGATGTTGACCGCCATCCCGGACCCCGCGGCCGTGCGCCGCGCGGCGGCGCGAATCCTGCGGCGCGCGCCCCGGCCGAGCAGCGCGGTGTTGCCGAACAGGTTCAACTGCCAGCGCCTGGCATCGGCGAGCTCACCCACCACTTCGCTGATCACCTGGACCAGGGCGCCGACATCACCGGGATCGCGCCGCAGATTGTCGGCGGACAGAGGCCACAGCGTGACCGTACTCATGCCGGCCGCCTCGCACCAGGTCAGCAGTTCGTGCACTCGGTCACCGCCACGCCGGTAGGCGGCGGCCGGATCTGTGTGATGTGCGCGCGCCCACCGGCGATTGCCGTCCACGATCACGGCGACATGCCGGAGTGCTGCCTTGCTCGGACACGGCGAAGGAAGGTACTCCGCAGGGGGCAGGGGCGGGTCGGCGGCAGAGCTTGTGGTCATCGCACTCCCACAGAGGTGCTGTGCGCGGCCTGGGACGTTCTTCAGGAGATCGGGCCCGAACCTGCGTGAACGCGCTGAACACTTGCGCGCTCGTGAACCGGCTTCGGGCGATTGTGCTTGATCCAGATGTAACGGCCCGAACCCTCCCGGAACACCCCTTCACCGGGGGCTCACGGATTGACACGATGCACCGGCCTGCCCCGAGCGGGCCCAGGACCCGCCCTGAGCGCCGTGCACGCCCCGCGCAGAAGGCCGGGTCCAACGGCTCCGCGTCACTCCCGGGTCATGACGCGACCTCCATGGCGTACGACTGTGCGCAGGGGCCAGGCCCGACCGGATGAAGTCGGCGAGACTTCAGACCCAGCGACAGTTCTGGTCCGTGACGGGCCGGAAGCTCGGCGCCGGCAACGTGGGCGCGAGGAGAGGTCAGAGCGGCAGGGCAGCGCCGACGGGCGGGAAGAGCGGCAGGTCGGCGGTCTGGCAGTAGTCGATCCACACGACGGTGCCGACCTCATGGGAGCCATCGGCGAGTTCGTCGAGTTCCTGCTCGGCGAGGGTGGCGCGGACGCCCGCGGTGACGTGGCAGCGGTAGATCAGGTGCAGTTTGCGGGGCGGGGGCGTGGGGCCGGGGCGGGAGACACTCTGGTCGACAACCCACAGCAGTTCGCCGCCCTCGGCCTGGCCGACGTCGCGACGGAGTTCCTCGGCAAGTTCCCTGCGCAGGGCGTCGGGCAGCACTCGGGACTTCGACGTTCCCGCCGATGGTCGAGTAGTGCACGGAGTCAGCGCGGTCGCGGCGGATGAGGGCCGACGTTGCCGCCGCAGAACACGAGCGCGCTGACGCGGATCTTGGGTCGGGTGAACGGTGTCGGTGGGGCTGGGTGGTCCGTCATCACGGCCAGTATCGCGACCGCACGGGCGGCTCCGGGGCGGGTATCCCCCAGGTTCACCCGCCCCGGAGCCATGGTGTTCACGAGGGTGGCCGGCGAGCGATGCCTCGTGGATTCCTGCCCTCCTGCCGGTGGTGGCGATGCGTCAGCCGGTGAAGGCGAGGTAGGTGCCCGTCGTGAGTCCGGAGAAGGTGATGAGCCGGCGGGGCTTGAGGAGGGTGAAAGCGATGTGCATGGCGATGCCGGCGGCGACGGCGTACGGCGTGGTCTGCGGGAAGAGCAGTCCCGGGTGGCAGGGCGATCTCCATGGCGATGACGGCGGCCGCTACGGTCCGCCAGAAACTGGATGTCGCGGAAGGTGAGGTTCTCGGCGTTGCGGCGGACCGGGCTGGGGATGGCGTACCGGCGGCGGTAGGGCAGCTGTTCGCGGACCTGGGTGTAGACGTGCACCCATTGGGCCAGGTGGAGCCCGCTGCGGAACTGTGGGGAACGGAGTTTGTTCCAGGCGGAGTTCCAGTAGATATCGGTGGTGATCAGCACCAGGAGGCGCTGTGCCCAGGTGTTGGCCGTGCTGGAGCCGTGCCTGAGGTGCGGGTCGGTGCCGAGGTCTCCGGCGAGCAGGAGGCAGCCCTCGGTGAGCAGGGTGCAGCGGACGGCGTTGGGGCTTTTGAGGTAGAGCCGTTCCATGACGGCTCCGGCAGGACCAGCATGAGCGCGGTGCTGAGCGAGGTGGGGGCGAAGCGGGTCCAGCCGCCCTGGCCGAAGGTGAGAGCGAAGCGCAGGGTGAGGACGGTGCCGAAGAGGATCCGGTACGTCTGGAGGCGTGCGAGGTCGGTCGGGTGCCGGAATCCGGTGGCGAGGGCGTCAGAGAACCACACGGCTGTTCCTGACTTCGACGGGCTGCTCGCCGCGTGCGGACCGGACGCGGCTGTGGCCGTGGCCGTCGATCCGGTCGTAGTGGCCGCTTGCGGTGAGGTGGTCGATTACGGTCTGGAGCTGGGGCGGGCCGAGGATGAAGGAGCCAGGGCCGAGGTAGTCGTAGACGTTGACGGGCTCGGTGCGGCCGTCGCGGGTGGTTCGGGTCAGGGTGATGATCGTGAAGGTGGCCCGGCAGAACATCTTCCAGCGCTTCCAGCGACCGGGCAGGCCGGTGAATCCGGTGATCATCCACCCCGTCAGGGCGAGCGTCGCGGTGATCTGGGCAGCGGGCAGCACGGACAGGTACATGGGAAACCTCCGGGCCGGGAGGATCGGGGGAGGGACGAGCAGGTGCCCGGCGGGCGGGCGTACTCCGGGTCAGCGCTCGGGCTTGGGGGCCTCTGTATGAGGGCGGCCGCGGCCTGGTCGAGGGTGACCTTCTCGATCAGCAGGGCCGAGATGACCTCGCTGATCGGCATCTCGATGTCGTGGACGCGTTCCATGGCCAGGAGGGCTTCGGCGGACTTGACGCCCTCGGTGGTCTGCCGAGTGGCGGCCGTCGCCTGGGCGATGGTCATGCCGCGGCCGAGGTGAGTGCCGAAGGTGCGGTTGCGGGAGAGCGGAGAGGAGCAGGTCGCGACCGGGTCGCCCAGGCCGGCCAGTCCGGCGAGGGTTTCGGGGTGGGCGCCCATGGCGACGCCGAGGCGCGTGGTCTCCGCCAGACCGCGGGTGATGAGCATCGCGGTGGCGTTGTCGCCCAGGCCCATACCGGAGGCGATGCCGGCCGCGAGCGCGATGACGTTCTTCACCGCGCCGCCCAACTCGCTTATCTGCGGTTCACCAGTGGCTGTAGCTGGTCAGGTGCTTGCAACAGTCTGAGGCACGACAGGCACGTTGTTCTTCACTTCGTTGGTTTGAGCAGTGCTGCGAACCAACAAGCAGCGATGGTGAGCCCCAGGACCCCTAGGATCGACCTCGCCCTTGACCTCGACATCGGCCTCCTCCGAGGTCGATCCGAATCCTGCGGCGATCAAGCCTGCCCTCGGCCTGCCCGCCACGGTGGTGCAGGTCGGCGCAGCCGAGCCACGCCATGTGATCAACAGCTCGGACAAGACGTCGAGCATGAAAGTATTGTCCTTGCGTGGCTGTGGATTGAGCGGGCCGGCATGGAAGCCTGCCTCCGCAGGGTGGGAAACGGCGAGTCTGGCATGCCTGTTGTGACGCCAGTGACAGTGGTCGGACACAGATGGTGTCCGTTCGATAAGAAGAGGTTCGCATGACGGTTGTCTCGATCAGGAAACTCGGTGACCCGGCTCTGCGGGAGCCTGCCAAGCCGGTGACCGACTTCGATGCTGAGCTGCACACCTTAGTCGGCGATCTGCGCGAGACGCTGAGCGACAGCAGAGGGGCCGGGCTTGCCGCACCCCAGCTCGGTGTCGGGCTCCGGGTGTTCGTCTGGAGCCCCAAGCTGATCGACGGTCGCGGCGATCTGGACCATCTGGTCAATCCCGTCTTGGACTTCCCGGACGAGGAGGAACAGGACGGTATGGAGGGATGCCTGTCCATCCCTGGCGTCTTCCTTGACACCAAGCGTCGGATGAACGTCGTGGCGAAAGGCTTCACCATGAAGGGCGACCCGGTCCAGGTCGTCGGGGACGGGATCCTGGCCCGCTGCATCCAGCACGAGACCGATCACCTGGACGGTGTGCTGTTCATCGACAGGCTGACCCCTGAGCAACAGGAGCGGTGGATAGCCACGCTGCGCGCGGCCGACTGGTTCGACGAGAGTCTCATGACAAAGATCAAAAACTCACCGCACCAGTA
The DNA here is from genome assembly GCF_042653945.1 of Streptomyces vulcanius. Classification (NCBI taxonomy): domain Bacteria; kingdom Bacillati; phylum Actinomycetota; class Actinomycetes; order Kitasatosporales; family Streptomycetaceae; genus Streptomyces; species Streptomyces vulcanius. The sequence goes on from NZ_JBHSFK010000039.1 coordinate 111,169, forward strand.
GAGTGCGGCCGACTGTGCGGAAAGCGTCCCAGCGTCGCTTTCCGCACTCCGGCGACATGGGGGTGAACGTCCGCACCTCCTGGTGCCGCCGCGCCCCATGCCTGGCAACAATCCCGGGACACCGGCACTGGCACTGGCCTCCTCGTCCGACTGGCTGGTGGTGCGCAAGTGGTGCGAGGTGCCGAAAATGGCCTAGACAGCAAACAAACCCTAAGTCGCTGACCTGGGGTTTTGTGTGGAGTGGATGACGGAAATCGAACCCGCGCTCTGAGCTTGGGAATCAAAGGGTTGCGAGCGCCCGAAAGGGTCGATGACCTGGGGAAACTCGATGGGCGTGTACTCCCCGGCAAGGTGAATCCACCCCGCCGCTGACCCTGGTGTACCGCCCGTTGGGGCACGGCCAGGGCATGCCCTCGGGGAGGGGTGCGGGAACCGACGAGGTCGCCCGCACTCGACGCTGCGCGAAGTGCTCGGTGGGGGCCTCGCTGAGGCCTCCTGGCAGGAATTGTTGATCAAGTAACCTGTGCTCGTCTGGGGCCCGTCTGGCGGACGCCAAGCTCCGTACGGAGGCCCGCCTTGCTACGTCCCGTACGCGCCTAAGCGGCCTTGGGTGAAGTTCGTTGCTGACTGTCGGATCTGGTCTCGCTGCCGCGTCATGGCATGGTCGACGGCTTCGCCGATGGCGTCGATGCTGGTCTGGGCGCACTGCGGGTAGTCCTGGTACTTCGCCTGACGCCAGACCAGCTCGATGTCGTTCAGCTCCGGGCTGCGCGGAGGCAGGTAGAACAGTTCGACGCCGATCTTCGCCAGCTGACGGCGGCGGCCTTTGAACGCCTTGGCCACGTGCGCGGAAGCGTTGTCCAGCACGACCGTGCACGGCCGTCGCCGCGACCAGCAGCTGCTTCAAGTCACGCGAGCGACTTGTCCGCCAGGATACGTTCCAAGGATCGTTGACCCATCCGGCTCATGGCCGGGTTGCTTTTGACGTAGTACCAGACCAACCCCATCGCTTGAACGAAAGCCCACGCCTTGCCTCGCTCCCATTCAAGGTCGTCGCTACCCAGGTGATCACGGAGCACCTGGCGCGGCCCAGCCTCGAGCAAATGCCACGCACTCACAAGATCCAGCGAAGGGTCAGCCGGCCCGAAGCCGCCAACGTCGAGAATCCCGGCAAGCCGACCAGCGGACACGAGCACGTTGCCAGGGATCAGATCGCAATGGGCCATGGCGTCCTCAGCTGCACCTCGCGGCAGATCACGCAAAGTTGCCCAGATACGGCGCAGCCGAGGGACATCCAGGAGTTGCTCACTGTGTCTGAAACAGGTCTCCATCCACGCGTCATGGGACTGCAGGTCGCCTCCTCGACCTGTGCCGGCGAACGTGCGGCCATGTGTGTCGATCGCGCGTAGGTCGCGGATGAGATCGGCCAAGTCACGGGCAAACGCAGACGATTCGCCTGGGTCCTCGTTGGCGGCCACGACGCCGGGCAGCCACGTCTGCACCGACCACGGAAGCGGGTAACCTGCCCCAGGTTCACCAAGCGCGACCGGCTCGGTCGTGGGGAAACGCGTGCGACCTGCCAGCTCGCGAGCCGCTTCCGCTTCGGACTCCAGCCAGCGCCGCGTCGACTCGACTTCTGCGGACTCAAGAGGGAATCGGGCTGCGAACCGATCGCCGATACGGAAGATGGCGTTGACCGTACCCTGCGCCGCGATGCTCCTGACTGGCAGGCCCCGCCACTCAGGAAACTGCTGCTCTACCAACATGCGCACCGTCTCAGGTGACACCGTCAGCTGGTTGGGGTGCATCTTCATGGTGGAAGCATCCGCATCACGATCTTCAACTGCAACCCATTTCTGTCGCGCAACGTTGCCTGCTGGAAGTTCAGCACGTGGTGCGGTGCCCCTGAATGCCATAGCGGGTCATGTCATGGCCGTCACCCAGACCAGACAGACGGCCCCTGCAGCGTTGCGGCCCATCAAGAACCGTTGTCGGATCTCATCGACATTTTCGAGCTGACTGATCGCTAAACGCTGCCCAAAACCGTCAACAAACGTTCCCCACTCTCGCGTACAAAACACTAGATGGCCTACGGGCTTTTCCACCGCTGGGCGCGGGCCGGCATCTGGGCGGCTGTGCTGACCGGGCTGCAGGCCAGGGCCGACGCGGCCGGACTCGCCAGGCCCTGAAGAGGGCACCCCGCAGACTTGCCGGGCGTCAATCGGACGGGCACACCGGGTCGTTCGACTGGCCGGGCAGGTAGGCCGTCCGCTCCTGTGGGGTCAGGTCCCGGCCGACGGTGCGGCAGATGTTGGCGAGAGCCGCTTCGGGTCGGGGGAGGGTGGTACTCCACAGCCGCACGGTGAAGTCGGCGCCTGCTGTTGCGAGGGTGTGGTCGTCGGGACTGAAGGCCAGCCAGAACACGGCGTCGGAGTGCCCGAGCAGGGTGATGAGGGTCTTGCCGGACGCGACGTTCCAGAGCCGTGCGGTGGAGTCGATGCTGCCGGTGGCGAGGGTGCGGCCGTCCGGGTTGAACGCCACCGCGTACACCTCGTCGGTGTGTTCTTTCCGCGTGACGAGAGGCGTGCCCTTGTCCGCGTTCCACAGCCTCAGGGTGTGGTCGTCCCCGACGGTGGCAAGCGTCTTTCCGTCGAAGCTGAACGCCATCGAGCGCACTGAATCGGTGTGACCGGCCAGCCGTTGGTGATGCGGCAGGGCTGCGGCGTTTCGCAGGGCCTCCCAGGACTCCGCATTGTGGTTGGTCCGGTACGCCCGAACGGCCAGCAGCGACGCGAGTTCGGGATTCGTCCTGATGAGCTTTCTCGACTGCGCAGCGATTTGTCGCGACGCAGCCGCCTCGCGCGCGGTGACGCCGTCCGCCACTGCCACAGCGCACCGCCCACGGCGACGAGGGCCAGGGCGAGGAGCGAGGCGAGCACGGTGTTGAGGGTCCGGCTGCGGCGGATGACGGCCTGCTGGCGCTGTTTGCTGGCGGCGAGGAGTGAACGACTCCAGGCCCCGGTAGGAGCAGATGTCCTGGGAAGCCAGTTCCGGGAGGATCTCCCGCAGGGCTTCGGTGGGGGTGACGTACGCGATGCCCTGGCCCCGCTTCAAGGCGTCGGGCACGGTGATCTCGGTGAGCATGCCGACGACCAGGCCGGTCACCTCGTCGAGGACCGGCGCGTCGCTGAAGCCGGTGGTGAGGTCGTTGGCGTTGGTCAACTGCAGGTGGGGTCCTCTGCCGTCGGTGTCCGACAGCACATCGCTTCGTTGCCGCGGATCCCCAGTCCCCGGTAGCCGCCGACGTGGTCGGCGGGTACGAGCGTGTGGAAGACGGCGAGGCGGCGCAGTAGGCCGCTGCTGCAGCATGCGCGCCGGCCTGGAGTTGCGCGACCACTCCCCCATGTTCCAGCGTTGCTCGAAGCCCAGCTCCTCCTCAGACCAGTGGTCGGGACCCTTCCACAGGGGGCGCCAGGCGAGCTCGGCGAGGATGGTGTCGAGTGCATCCGCCTCGGCTCTCTTCCAGGCGCTGGCGGGTAGGCCGGTCAGCCATGCCGATGTCACGCGTCCGGACTGGTGGATCTCGATACCGTTTTTCGTGCGCCGCCAGAACCGCAGGCCGGGCATGCCGTGGACCTCGCCGCCGGGCTCGTAGGAGGGAAGGATTCTGCGGAGGATCTCGTGCGCGCGTCGCTCGCTCTCTGCTTCCAGCTCGATGCTGTCGATGCCGGGGCATACGCGGCGGATCCCGAAGGGGCAGGCGGTGAAGTCGCTGTGGGAGTCGAGGATCTGGTGGAAGTGGTCTGCCTCGAAGCGGAGCTGCTCTCCCGTCGGGGCCGGGATCGGCGGCTGGCCGGCGCGCAGCTGTGTGCGGGCCGGTCGTAGGTCTCGTTCGTGTAGAGGCGACGTCAGTCGGCGCGGCGGCTGATCCGGTCACGACGCATCGGGAGGTCCTGTTCCCCGTACCGTTCGGCTCGCCGGTACGGCGAGCGAGCCATTCAAGAGTGTCTGCTGCATGGGGTGTCGCGGTGTGAAGCTGCGCTCCTTCGCTTCCCACTGCAGGAGGCTCGAGGGGCGGAAGCGTCCGGGGAAACACGGCTCAACCACAGCCGCCGAGAGGAAGCCCAGGTGGAGAGGCAGTGCGGATCGGCGCCATCACCTGGTGTCCTGTCTCAACGATTCCTCATGCTGTCTGTCAAGCCGCGAAGGCCGCGGGAGGCGCGGCCTCGTAGGTCCGTCCGTCGCGCAGGAGGGCCCAGAGGACATTGACGCGGCGGCGGGCGAGGGCGAGGACGGCCTGTGTGCGGCTTCGTGGACGCGATGCGCGGATGGCTGTGGTCCGTGTCGAGGAGCACGAGTTGGTGTGGATCGCTACGTGGGGTCGCCGCTACGCGCGGACGCATGCACGCTGTGCGGACACTGCGTCAGAGGCTGCCCGTACTCTCGCCTGCGGAGGCCGACTCCCGCCTCCTTGTCGTCGGCGATGTCTCGGAGCAACTCGTCGATGCGGCCACGCCGCCAGGGCCGGCGGGCGGCGAAGAGCTCGACGACTTCGCGATGCGGGAGTTCACTTCCGCTCAAGCCGACGACCTCTACGAGCCACCCCCTGGTTTTCATGAACGGCCCCGCCTACAGGCCGAACCAACGCCCCAAGGCGGCGATCACCAAAGCGTGAGTCGGCCCCTGGGCTGCTGTCGAGGGCGTCGGCTCACTGATCCGCGTTTCTCAGCCGACCGGTCCCGTCATCGCGTGCGGCCGTACCGCCGGTTCGAGCAGTGACAAGGTCCGTTGCTGCGCGTCGAGGGCGACGCAGATGCCGACCGGCATCGGCAGATTCGGGCCGGCATGTCCGAACTCGACGTTGCCCAGGACCGGGATGTCACGGTCGCCGAGGACGTCGAGGACTATCTCGCGCAGGGTCGGGGACGCTTCGGGCGCGCCGAGCCCGTGGATCGCGTACGGGACTCCCACGACCATGCCGGAGATCCGATCGAGGATGCCGCAGTGCCGCAGCACCTGTAGATAGCTCCACACATACGCTGCTTGGCCGCCCGTCTCCTCCCAGAACAGCACCGCGCCGTCGAACCGTTCGAGCGGCAGCGCGTAAGGCGTCGCCTGCGCCAGCACGATGCGATTGATCACCCCGCCGATCAGCCGGCCTTCGGTGCGACCGGCACGCCAGCACTCCCACGACGGGGAGGCCGGCAGCGCGCCGATCGGCTCCGTACCGGTCAGCAGCGTCGCGTAGAGCTTTTCGAGTTCCGCTCTGCGTGCGGCGGGCGCGGCCTGCCAGTGTCCGCCGAGTCCAGGGGTGGCCAAGTCGGTATGGAAACCGACCAGACCCGTTTGCGCGTAGAGCACCAGATGCAGCAGCGAGATGTCGCTGTAGCCGAGGATCGGCTTGGGGTCGGCGGCGATCGCCTCGACGTCGATCAGGTCGAGGTAGCCGAGCACTGTCTGGCCGCCGTCATGCGCGATGATGGCGCGCACCTCAGGATCACGCAGAAGAGCATTGAATTCCCTGGCGATCTCGGCCGGCGTAGCCGCGCTCCACCAATGGTGCCGCCCCGCTTCGAGCAGCGGCGCCCGGCGCACACGGAATCCCATCCGCTCGAGCACGACCACCGCCTGCTCGAGGTCGGGCTCGTAAGCGGCATGGAGCGGCCCGGACAGCGATGCGACAACGACGAGATCTCCGGGCCTCAGGGCACGAGGTCGAAGCGGTTGAGGCAGTGCAGCAAGGGTCACCGAGGCAGTATCCCGACACCCTCAGCAACACGCGACACATTTACATGACCCGTCCGGCATGACACTTGACTCCGCTCAGTGTGGGCTTGCAGACGTCCGCCGAGGCTCGGGACATTGTGCGTGGGTCATGGGGAGGGGGCTGGGGTTGGGTTGCCGTAGTAGGCGTCGGGGCCGTGTTTGCGGGTGTAGTGGCGAGCCAGTAGGTGCGGGGGTGGTGGGGTGGTTGGG
>NZ_JBHSFK010000040.1:0-114491 GCF_042653945.1 Streptomyces vulcanius
TTGGAGGCCCTCGTCCGCAACCGGCTCAAACGACTCCAGTACCGGCCCGAAACCCTCGACGGCTTCATAGCCGGCACCGGCCTCGCCCTCGGCAACCCGACCTCACCCTGACGAGCCGAAGTCAGTAACGATCTTGCTCATCAATCGGTCGATAGGTGAGCGCCACGCAAACGAGCCGTGTGTTCGCGAACATGCGCGACGCCTTTCGGTCACCCGTGCGATTGTGTGACCTTCGGGTTGTCGGCCCCAGTGCTACTGATCCGGAATTGTTTGGGTGAGGAGCCGACCACACGGCGGAATGCGGTGCTGAACGCGCTCTCGGATTTGTAGCCGATCATGAACGCGAGTTCGGAGATCGTTCGCGTGCCATGGCTCAGGGCGTCGCGGGCGAGGCTCATTCTCCACTGGATCAAATAGTCCAGCGGGGTGGTTCCGACCCGGCCCTTGAAGGATGAGGCGAACGCGGAACGTGACATGTGGCTGATACCGGCAAGCTCTTTGAGTGTCCAGGGGTGTGCTGCGTCGGTGTGCATGGCGCGAAGGGCTGCACCGATACCGTCGTCGTTGAGCGCTCCCAGCCAGCCGGTGGGCTGATCGGCCTGTTCGGCGTGGGCGCGCAGCATGTGGACGAACAGGACCTGTGCGAGGTGGTTCAGGACGAGAGAGCTGCCAGCGGCGGCGGTCCTGGTCTCGGAGACCAGGAGCTCGCTGAGATGTGCCAGGAGCTTGCCGCGGGGATCTGCGGCACGGACAAGCACGAGCAGCGGTAGGACTTGGGTCAGGACTGGGGTCTTCGTGTCCTCGAACGAGAAGTGCCCGCCGCAGAGGTACGTGTCTTCCTCGGCCTCCGGGCCGATGCGTACGACACCGTCCTTGGCGCTCCCCCACACCGGCTTCGCAGGGCGCGATGGTGCGGTGAGTGTGCTGGCCAGGACGTAGGGCGGGGGGTTGCCCAGCAGGTAGAAGTCGCCCTCTTCCAGCAGTACGGGCTTGTGCCCGTCAAGGGTCAGCCAGCATGCGCCGCGCGCGACGACACCAAGCTTGACATGCGAGGACTGATCGAAGCGCAGCGCCCACGGTCCTGCCGCATGAAGTCCGGGGTCGATCACGGTGCGAGGGCGCAGAAGACCGATGGCGTCGGCGATCGGATCGCTGGAGCCGAGCACGCCCACCTCCCTTCTGGACGATACGTAAAGAAACAAGGACTACACATGATGCACCGTACCGGGGTGTACCTGAAGTATGGCTATCGAAGCAGGTCAACACAGAGGGATATGGAGACACTCGCATGGGACAGCTTGAGGGCAGGACGGCTGTGGTCACCGGCGGCAGCACCGGAATCGGTCTGGCCACCGCCGCACGTCTGGCAGACGAGGGCGCGCACGTGTTCATCACAGGCCGGCGCAAGACCGAGTTGGACGCCGCCATCGAGACCATCGGAGCATCCAGGGCCACCGCGGTGGCCGGCGACATCTCCGAGGCAGCCGACCTGGACCGGCTCTACGACGCGGTCCGGGCCCGGGGACAGGGACTGGACGTGCTCGTCGCGAACGCGGCAGTCGGTACGTTCGTCACGCTGGAGCAGACCACCGAAGACCACTTCGACCAGACCTTCGGAGTCAACGTCCGGGGCACTGTGTTCACCGTGCAGAAGGCGCTCCCGCTGCTCAACGACGGCGCCTCGGTCATCCTGACCTCCTCCACAGCCGCCGACAACGGCACGGAGGCGTTCGGTGCGTACGCGGCGTCCAAGGCCGCCGTCCGGTCATTCGCGCGGACATGGTCCAACGAACTCAAAGGCCGGGGCATCAGGGTCAACGCGGTGTCGCCGGGCGGGGTGGAAACTCCCGGACTCGCCAACATTCTCGGCGGCGAGGAGACACTGTCCGCTGTCAAGGAGAATGTCGCCGCGACCGTGGCCAAGGGCCGCATAGGGCGTCCTGAGGAGGTCGCCGCAGTGGTGGCGTTCCTAGCTTCCGGACAGAGCAGCTACATCGTCGGCGCGAACATCTACGTCGACGGCGGGCAGAACCAGATCTGAGAACTTGATTTCGATTCTTGCTGATCGGTGAGAAACGCCAAGCCTCTGAGCTGCTTCTTCTTCGTTCTTCACGCTCTTGACGCGCGGCGGCGGGGGCTGGGAGACAGGAAGGAAGGGGCGACGGACGGAGTCCGGCGGGGCGGTGCCGGGGCCTGCCCGAGGTGATCTGTGAGGAACGGTGGTCGCCAATGGCTCCGAGATGATGCGCTGGTGCCGGATCAGTCGGTCGTCCACGCGTCTGATCCGCAGTTCGCCGGGAAGCCGTGGCTGACCGCATTTTCGCGCGAGCACCTGGCTGAGCTGGTCGAACAGTGCAAACGGCGCCCGTTCGTAGACGCCGAGCTGGTGGCCCGTGTCACCGGCACCGCGTCGGTGGCGGAACTGAACCGCCCTTACGCGTCCGCACCTTCCTCGGCCGGCTCCTCATCGCCCGCTGTACGAGGGCTGGGCACCGTGACCGCGGTGAGGCTGAGGCGGGCGGCCATATTCAGGGTGACCTCCCCGTACGGACGCACATGCGACCAGAACAGCGGGGTCAGGCCACGCCGGTCGGCGGGCGTGAGGAGCTCGGCCCACTCAGGTTCGCCGAGGATGTCCTGGAGCATCAGGGTGTTCACGTAGGCCAGGGCCGATTGCAGAATCCGCAGGCACAGCACGAACATCTCCTGCTCGTCGCGCCGGTTCGAGGCGATCTCCCCGCCCTTGCCGTAGGCGATCACGGAGTTCGCGCCGTTGGAGGACTCCATCACGTTCAGGCCCTCCTCGATCTCCCGCTGAAGGTCCCGAAGCCGCAAGTACCGGGCCACGAAGATGGTCTTCTGCGCACGCCCGACCTCCAGCATGGCCGCGTAGGCGGGGTGGGAGGCGTTGCGGGTGAAGCGCCGCAGGATCGCCTCGGTGGACGCGGTACGGGTCCGGATCGCGGTCGCGTACTTGATCATCTGGTCGTACTGCTGGGCGATGAGTTCCCAGCGGATCGGGCGGGTCAGCGCCGGGGTCAGCTGCGGGTAAGCGTCCGGTTCGCCGGCCACTGGCCAGTACAGCTTCACCTTGTTGATCCGCTTGATCCTCGGCAGCAGGTCGAAGTTCAGCAGCCTCGTGATGCCGAACCCGATTTCCGACTGGCCGTGCGAGTCCGTGTAGTTGGCTTCCACGTCCATGGTGGTGCCGTGCCGCATCGCGCCCTCGATCATCGCGGCGACCTCGGAGGCGGTGCAGTTGATCAGCTGGGAGTGGATGGCCAGGGACTTCTTCTCCACGTGCCAGTAGATGAGCACCCCGCGGCCGCCGTAGCGCGAGTGCCACTCGGTGAACAGGTTCTGGTCGTAGGCGCGTACGTGGGTGGAGTCGGAGGCGACCGCGGTCGAGCCCTGTCCCCATAGCTCGGTGCTGCGGGCGGCGAAGGTGGCGTTCGCGATCTGGATGGCGATGGCGCGAGCGGCCTCGGCGGACAGGTAGCGGCGGCGTACGTAGCGCAGTTCGTCCTCGGTGTGGCCGTGGCCGCCGGACGCCACGGCCTTGATCCCGGTGTTCGTGCCGTACGCGTAGATGACCGGCAGCAGGCGCTCGGCCAGTACCTCCGGTGAGAGGCTGCCGCCGCCGGAGACGGAGGTGACCGCGTCCAGGCATCCGGTGCGCAGCACCGCTTCCTTGAGCATGTCGACGAGCGGCACGATGCCCCATCGGCGCTGTACCTCGGCCTTGATCCTGCGCAGGTTGCGCGGCTCGGGCTGGGCCTCGGCCGCCGTGAGCCGGATCGCCCCAGACTTCCGCTCGGCGATGTCCAGCCAGGTCAGCTTCGGCACCTGGTCGTTGAGCAAGGTCAGTTCGGCCGTCATCTGCCCGCGCAGTTCGTCGACGAACAGCGCGGCGTCCAGCGGCTTGCGCAGCTCTCGGTAGTTCTCCGCCCGCCTCGCCTCGAAGTCCTGGGGCAGGTCCTCGTCCGGGTCGCGCCACTTGTCGGCGCCGACGACCCAGATCTCCTTGCACTTGAGCTGATCGCGCAGGGCCTGGAAGGCGACGACCTCGTAGACCATGCGCACCACCCGGCGCTGGCCGCGCTTGTCGGCACGGTGGACGACCTCCGCCCAGTCCCCGCCCATTGCCTTGTGCACCGGCACCGTCTCACCCAGCGGGTAGTACGTCGTGTTCCCGGCGTTCGCGTACCGCGCCACCAGCGCCAGGGCCTCGATCACTGGCCGGTGGGCGTGATTGGAGGAGCGGAACTCCAGCACGTCCAGCAGCTTGATCAGCCCGCGCCTGTAGTGGTTGGTGTAAGAGGCCTTCAGCGTCGTCTGCACCGTCCGCCGGTAGACCGGCCCGCGGGTCTTGAACTCGTGCACCAGCTCCCGCAGTGTCGCCTCGCCCCCGGACACCGCCGGGAACACGACCTGGCGGACCGTCCCCTCCGGGGTGCCGAGCGACGCCTCGGCGAGCCTGAAGAGGATGTTCTCCTTACCCGACACCTTCTTGAACGCGTTGATGAGCTGCTCGGTGACCTTCTTCTCCGCCCGCGCCCCGATCCGGTGCACCGTGGAGATCAGCAGCTCCACCAGTGTGTCGGTGATCTCCCGCTCCCGCTCGTGCAGCAGGGCGGCCAGCAAGGTCACCCGCAGTGACACCGGGTGCGTCCGCAGGTGGGAAGGCGACTCCACCGCGGCCCGCGCCCGCCAGCCAGCTACGACCTTCGGCGCGACGTCGATGAACAGATCCCGTGGCAGACCGATCGCCCGCACCGCCAGGAGCTTGTCGATCTCGGTGAGCATCGTCTCCAGGCTCACGTTGCCCGGCGCTTCCTTGACCTTCGCCAGCACCGGTGGCACATCCTCACCCTCCGTACCGCCGTCCGCGGGTCCGGCATCGTCCTGGTCGGCGCTGGCCGCCAGAGCCACGATCCGCTCGATGCTCTCCACGGTCAGCCGCGAGGAGATCAGGGCCGTCAGCGCCTCCTCGGCCGCCCGCAGGGCAGCCCCCACGATCCGGTCGCACCGGCCCGACGTGGGCGGCTCGATACTCTCCGCGCGGCAGCGCACCAGCAGTTCCACCCGCACCTGCTCGGGCCTGCGTTCCTTGTGCGCGACGTGCTCGGCCAGATACGCCGTCAGCTTCTCCGCGTCCGCGACGCTGCACTCACGGAAGCCGAGGTGCTCCCGGACCTGCGCACGGTGGTACTCGACCGTACGGCCCGTCCAGTCGTAGAAACCCAGCTCCGAGGCAGGAACCTGCACCTGCCGGGCGACGAACTCCACGGCCTCACCGGGCAGCTCTGCCCGGTTCCGGGGAAACCGGCCGTACTGCGTGTAGAACTTCAGCAGCACGGCGAAGCCCAGTCGCGTCGCACCACGCTTGCCGGACACGAGCGCCTGCTCGTCCTTCAGCAGCGTCCAGTGCTCGACCAACTCGTCCAGGTCCAACGGAGTACGGGCCACGATCGCCGATCGTCCCCGCAGAGCTTCACCCACCGCAGCCGTACAGCCCAGGACTCACCCACACGAGTGACGCCGTCGCAAGATCACTACCGTTTGCGGCTGGTGACAGCATTCTTACCGGCACCCCGACAAGCTGTACCCGCACTGGAAGGACCTCGACAAGAACGGCTGCAACGCAGACCGGGACGTCCTGATCGACGAGGCCATCGAGGACCCCGTCGTGGGGGTCGGCTGCAAGCTGACCGGCGGCGTCTGGTTCTCCTACTACGACAACCTGGAGATCCACGGCTCCGGCCCCGGGAAGATCGACATCGATCACATGGTGCCTCTGGCCGAGGTCCACGACTCCGGCGGCTATAGCTGGACCCCTGAGCGCCGCAAGCGGTACGCAAATGACCTCGGTGCCGAGAGCACTCTCGTGGCCGTCAGCGCCCGCTCCAACCGGCAGAAGTCCGACAGGGACCCCGCCGACTGGATGCCCATCCCGGAGGCCCGCTGCCGCTACATCGGCGAATGGGTCGTCACGAAGCTGCGCTGGGACCTCTCCGTCGACCAGGCCGAGAAGGACGCCCTGCTGGACTACGCCTCTGAGTGCCCCAACAGCAAACTGCACTACGAACCGGCCGAGTAGCTGCATCACTTCCGGGATGTGGCTGCGGCCAGCATCCGGGGTCCTCGACGGAGTCGGAGAACGGTGGGTTGCAGAGGACTCGGTGGACCCACCGGAGTGGGCCCACCCAGGGAGGTCAGTGGCGGGTCTCCCACCACAGGATGAGCAGGGTCACCGCGCCGCTGCCGAGCTTGTACGCGACCCCCTGCAGGAAGTGCATGTGGACGCCCTGTCCACGGCGTCCGATCCATTTACGCAGGTAGCAGATGGTCTTGGTGCGCCACCTGTCCACGCGAGCCAGATGCCTGGCCCAGCGTTTGGCGCTACTCTCCTCCATACGGAGTTCCTCTCGTTGATAGGCGTGCTGGAACACCGCGCAGGGAGCCCTCCCAACTCGTGGCCTGAGAAACCCGTTGGGGATGCAGGGCTCCTTCTGCGCGTTCGGGGAAGTTTAATGACGGGCGTTGACGAGCGGCGCCCGGCGAGGGCAAGTCGTCAGCCCTGGTTCGCCCTAGTTAGCCCTCGGGCGACCGGCAGCGACCGGCAGCGACCGGATAGCGCGTAAACGCGCAGTTCAAGGGCACGGAGTCGCCATAGTGTGACCTTGGCCATAGGTCGTCGTCATGCTCCTGAACCTCCTTTCGGCTCGGGGCAGTGGAATGTACGTGCGCTGCCGTGATTCCACAAACAGTCCTGGACGGGACCGACGGTGAGCGCGCGCGGCGGGCCTTGACGGGCAGTCATACGCCGGAGCGGGCGCCCCGCCATGCCTGCCGAGTTCCGTCGGGCCGCGCCGGACCGGAGGGTCCCGATGGCAGCGGCCGGCCCGGCAGGGCCGTGTGTCAGCGGCGGGTGAAGTCGTGGAGCCGGTCGGCGAGGCGCTGGTCGGGGCGCTGGACGATGATGCAGGAGTCGGTCTTCGCGGTGGCGAGGCGGTCGATCTCCATCTCCAGGCCTCCGGTGGGGGCGCCGGCGAGGCTGGTGCCGGTCCTGCGGACGTACGTCGCGACGGCTTCCAGGGTGGCGAGGAAGGCGCTGTCGGGGGCTTCGGAGTCGAGGACGTCGTCGGTGACCTCGTGCAGCCAGTGCCGTGCCTCGCGGGTCTCGCCGAGGGCGAGGTGGTGCAGGTGCAGGCAGTAGGCGGCGGCGCGGTGGCCGGCCCCTGCGGCGAGCTGCCACCAGAACTGGGCGCTCTCGGGGTGGTCGGTGAGGTGGAGCAGGCAGGCGAAGACGAGGGCGCCGTCGACGTCGAGGTGGCCGTCGTCCGAGGGGGTCTTGGGTTCCTGGGCGAGGCGGTCGACGTGGTCTGCGGCGTCGGGCTTGTTGAGGATCCAGCGGCACACCACGGACAGGCGCTCCCCGGCCTGGGCGGCGCGGACGGTGTCGGGGTGCGGCCTGGCGGTGGCGGCGGCCGCGTCGGCGGCGAGGCGGCGCAGCGCGGCGCCCACGTCGAAGCCGTCGCACGGGCTGGTGGGGATGCGTGCGTCGGCCAGTACTTCGTCGATGGCGGTGGTCACTGTCCCGTCCCCTTCTTGTTCTTGGGCGCGGCAGGCAGTCCCAGCCGGATGCGCAGGCGCTCCTTGGCCTTGCGGCCGTGGTAATCGACGGTACGGGCGTCAAGGCCCATGTAGCGGGCGATCCGCTTGGTGGGATAGCCGAGCAGGTGGCGCAGGACGGTCACGGTGAACTGGCGGGTGGACAGCTCCAGGATCGCCTCGTACACGCCGTCGGCGCTGCTGCTGAGCTCCATCTCCTTGCGGACCGCCTCGAGGTTCATCGCTATGGGTCCGTTGATGAGGAACGCCGGCGGGCGCCCGTCGGCATCAAGGCGGCGGGTGACGCCGCGGTGCAGCACGGCGAGCGTCTGCTGTTCGAGGTCGCCCTGCTGCAGCAGTCCGTCCCAGCCTCCGAGGATCTCGAGGAACACCTGGTGGACCACCTGTTCGGCGGTGCGGCGGCTGCCGAGGTGGATCTCCGCGAAGTCGTGGAAGAACTCCTGGTGCCCGAGGTAGAAGCCCTCGAAGTCCAGGGGGAGATCGGGAGGGGCCTGAACGGGCTGGCCGTGGCCGCCGTCCTGGGGCGATACGTCCGTGCCGACGTCGCCGTCGCCCATGGATCCTCCAGCTGGTGCGAGTGCCGGTCCTCTCCGTTGAGGCCGGCGGTTGCGGACGCGGGTCAACTCACCCACGTGAGCGCCCAGTTGGCCCGGGCTCCCAGGCACCACCCTGGCGATTTCGGAGCGTTGAGACTCATGCGGCCCTAGAAAATTATTACTCAGAGATCACCCATGGAAGCGGAATGTGAGTACGACACATGTGCAGATGTTCGACCAATGGCCTGCGAGCTGGGATAACGGGACCAGTTGGGGCAGTTCACCGTTCAAGAAGCGTCGCACTCGTGGTGCACATCACACTCGTCTCGCTGGTGAGTGGGCGCCCGGCGAAGCACTCCCGTCAGCTCCGGCCGACAGTGCGCACAACCGATCCGCCCTCACCCGTTCGGGGGGCGCACGGTGGTGAAAGCGGCCCGGCGCACACGCGGGCCCCGGAGGGCGGTCCATGGGAAGTGCACACTTCTGTAAGGTGGTGTGCATGACGGAGACGACTTACTCGATCGTGGAAGCCCGCGCCCGCCTGGGCGCCATCGCGCGCGAGGTCAGCGCCACCCGTGAACCGGTCGCCATCACCGACCACGGGCAGACCATCGCGATACTGGTCAGCCCCGCTGACGCCCTCGAGCTGCAGGAGATGCGGGCCCTGGCCGCCTATCGTGCCCGCCAGGCCCGGGGTGAGGACGCCGGCGTCCCGCATGACGAGGCGTACCGCCGCGTGTTCGGCGGAGCTGAGGCGTGAGCTACGAGGTCATCTGGGAGCCCGAGGCGTTAGCCCAGGCGGAGCGGCTCGCCAAGGACGACCCGGCCGGGGTGCGTCAGGTGTTCACCGCCGTCGACCGCCTCGCCGACGAACCGAGGCCCGACGGCGCGTTCGGCAGCGCCGACCTGCTGCGCATCCACGTCGGGATCTACCGCGTGATGTACGAGATCAGCGACCAGCAGGTCCGCGTCAGCGTGATCCACCTCGGACGTGTGCGCTGAGCAGATGGGGTGCGCTGGCCGGGCCCGGAGTTCCCCGGCCCGGTCGGCGTGTGCGTGGCAGTGACGGATGTGCCGATCGGTACGGGCGAGATCAAGGGGTTGCAGTGAAGGACGCGGACGTCATACCGGTCGTGCTGACTGAGGATCAGCATGCGGAGATCCTGGCGTCCCAGATCCTGCCGGCCTGGACCAAGGATGCTGTCCCCCAGCAACGGCCTGTGGTGGTACTTGTCGCCGGACCGCCGGGCGGTGGGAAATCCACTCTCTGCGAGCTCCTGCTGGCAGTCCTTGACCAGCGCGGCGGAGCGGTGCTGGTCGGCCGCGACCTCTACAAGACCGCTCACCCCGAGTACGCCGCCCTCCTGCACCGGGATGAGCGCACAGCCGGTGTGCGGGTGCGGCCGGACGTGCTGCGGTGGCAGGCGGAGGTCGAGGAGTACGTGCGCCGCAAGCAATTCGACGCGGTGGTGGAAACCCCGCTCGCCGATCCCGAGGAGGCCCGTGCGGCGACTCTCGCCTACCGGGCGGCCGGCTATCGCGTCGAGGTGGTGGTGCTGGCCTCGGCACAGGCCGTGACACAGCTGAGCGTGCTGGACCGCTTCCTGGCGAGCGAGGACGGAACCGGCCGGTACGTCTCCTGGGACAACCTCGACCGATGCGTGCACGGTCTGCCCCGGTCGATTGCGGTCATCGAGGCCGAGCAGCTCGCCGACCGGTTGATGGTTGTGCGGCGCGACCTGGACGTGCTGTTCGACAACGAGCTGACCGAGGACGGAGTCTGGCGGTCCTCAGCGGGCGCGCACCAGACGCATGCTGCGGAGCTGGCCCGGCCGTGGACAGCGCCGGAGACCTGGCGATTCCGCCACCAAATCGCCGGCGTCGAACAGCAGTTGCACCCCTTGGTGAGCACGCCGGAGCGACGCCTTGCCGTGGCCGGAGGCCTGGAGCGCGCCTGTGCGCTGGCCGAGCCAGTGCGCCGCATCGCCCAGCCCCTCACTGTGCCGCCCGGGGTCGACTACCACCGTCTGTCCGCCGACGAGCACAGCTTCATCTTCAACGAGTTGATCGTCCCGATGTACCTGGGCGACATCACCGCACAGGATCAGCCGGTGGCGCTGTATGTGATGGGTCCGCAAGGAGCCGGAAAAACCCGCACGTCGCACACGCTGCGCCGCGCACTGCGCCGTCGCAGGCCCACGCGTATCGAGGGCGGCATGTTCAAGGCGGCGCACCCCGACTACCGCCAGCTCCTTGCCGAGCAGCCGCGCACGGCCTCGGCCCGGATCAGGGCCGACTACCGGGCCTGGCAGGAACAGGCCGAAGCCTACGTACGCCAGCGCCGCGGCGACCTGCTCATCGAGATCGCCCCCGACAGCGTCGGCCACTTCCTCGACGGTGCACGCCGCCACCACCGGGCGGGCTACCGCGTGGAGCTGATCGTGCTGGGAGTGCGCGCTGCGGACAGCCGGCTGGGTACCGCAACCCGGTGCGCCGAGGTGGCCCGCGTCGGCGGCACACCCCGGTTCACTTCAGCCGCCGCCCACGGCGTGTCCTTCAACGTGGTCGCCGACGCCGTCCGCGCGGCGGAACAGGAACCGCACACCGTGAGCTCCGTCTCCGTCATCCGCAGAGATCTGACCGCGGTGTACCGCAACGAGCGCACTTCGGGCGGAGCGTGGGTGCGACCGCCCCGGGCCGGGCACGCCCTGGTCGGGGAGCAGTACCGCCCGTACACGTTGACGGAAGCGGCCCAGTTCCTCACCGCCCTGCAGAGCGTGCAGGGCGAGCTGCCGCAGTACCGGTCGGATCTGGTCGAGATCGCCGCGCTCGCCTGGCCGCTGATGCCCGCCCACCTGCAACCGCGCACCCTCGCCTCCACCATCACACGGGCGGCGCTGCCCGTCCCCGTCCAGCAGGGCCCTGGCTACTGGCCCCTGAGCTCTTGGGACCGGGCCGCGTAGCGGGCCGCGATCTCGGCCACTTCGTCCGGGCCGGCGTCCTCCAGTGCCTGCTGGTCGGCGGCGCACTCCGCCAGCCCGGCTTTCAGGAGCTCCAGGCGCTCGGTGTCGGGCACGGCGGCGCGCCGCTCCTTGACGATCTGCTCGAAGTACCAGGTGCTCACGTCCTGCACCAGCCTCTCGGCGACCTCAGGGTTCACGTTCTCAGACAAAGCGGGGTGTCCTTCGGGTATCGGGACCAGGAGGCGCCATTGTCCCTGGCCGAGACAACACCGCCGGGGGCCCGGGTTGCGGGAAGGGTCCGCGAAACAGGGGCAGGGGCACATAGGTTGATACCGCTGATGATCTTTTTCGGGGGGTGTCGTGGCGCGGGATCTACGGATGCTGTTCGGCTCGAACGACCGGTCCGTCGCGGCCGAAGAAGCGTTCACAAACCGCCAGGCCCAGTGGCAGGCCGTCGTCGCCGCGCTCGCCGACCACCTGCAACGGGTCGCCAGCCCCTCGTTCGATGTCGAGGACCTGGCCAGTGCCCGGCACAACATCCTGGTCGGCCACGGCGTCGGCGGGATCGGCAAATCCACCCTCTCCCGCAAAATCGAGGCCTCCCTCGCCCACCGGCAGGACCGGCCCGCCCAATGGGACGCGCCCTCCTGGCCGACCGAGCGGATCCTGCCGGTACGCATCGACCTCGCACGGTCCACCGGCACCGACTTCGAACACGTGGTGCTGTCGATCCGCCTCGCGATCGCCGCCCTGGGCCGCCCCATGCCCGCCTTCGACTTGGCCCTGCGCCGTCACTGGGAGCGCAACCACCCCGGCGAACCCCTCGAGGAGTACCTGCGGCGCGGCGGCATGCTCAGCCGCTTCAGCAACGCGGTCAACCTCCCGCAGCAGATGCAGTCCGCGCTGGCCGACGTCGCCCAGGCGCTGACCCTCCCCGGCACCGTGGGCGGCGCCGTCGGCCAGCTCACCACCGCACTGGTCGGCGCGCTGCGCGAACGACGCCAGACCGTACGCGCGCTGGCCGGCTGTACGCGCCTGGCGGACATCCTGGAGGCCGAGCCCGACCTGGAGACCCTGAGTTTCGCCACTCACCTGCTGGCCTGGGATCTGGCCCAACTCCCTGCAGACCAGCAGATCACCCCGGTGATCCTGTTCGACACCTTCGAGGACGTCGGCGACCGGACGAACCGGGACCTGGAACGGCTGCTGCAGCGCATCGTGTGGCTGATGCCCAATGCGATGTTCGTGATCACCGGGCGCAACCGGCTGCAGTGGGCCGAGGACGGCCTGCAGGGGCAGCTCGACTGGACCGGCCCCACCGCCTGGCCGGGCCTGGCCGGCCACGTGCCGGGTTCCCGCGGCAGGAGCGGGCCCACCGCACGGCAGATCCTGATCGGCGACTTCTCCCCCGAGGACTGCGACGACCACCTCGCCCGCCGCCTGACTCGCAGCGGGCAGCCTCTGATTGACGAGAATCTGCGCCGCGCCATTGCCGCACGGTCCCACGGCCTGCCCCTGTACCTCGATCTGGCGGTCATGCGGTTCTTGGAGATCCGGCGCAGTGGCCGGGCGCCGCAGCTGGCCGACTTCGGCGGCTTCCCCGCCCTGATCTCCCGCACCGTCAGCGATCTGACCACCGATGAGCGGCATGTACTGCGCTCGGTGTCTCTCCTGGACGCCTTCTCGGTCCCCTTGGCCACCCAGGTGGCAGGACTCGCCCACGACGCGGCGGCGCTGCGGCTCACCGAGCGCCCTTTCATCCGCGACGAACCGGCAGGGCTGTGGCCCTTCCACCTCCACCAGGTGGTCCGCTCCGCGATCCGTCACGCCGAGGACCACACAGATGACCGCTGGTCGCCGCAGGACTGGCAACGGGCAGCGATGCGCGCCCTGACAGCTCTGGGCCACGAGTGGAGCCACGGGCCGCGGCGCGACCGCGCCATGCTGATCGGCTGCCTGCGCCAGGGCCTGCGCCTCGCCCGCGACTTCAGCCTCGAACTGGACTGGCTCACCGAGGCCGCCTTCAGTTACGTCGGCGACTCCGTGTGGGAGCCCCTCGCCCCGCCCGCCCAAGACCACGAAGCCGATGCCGCACTGAACACACCGGCTGAAGCGCTGGTGGAGACCCTCAGCGCCCTGGCGCGCCGTCAACGCGAACACCGCGCACACACCGTCACCCGGCTCACCACCATCATCGACTGCAACCTGTTGCCCGCCGAGCTGCACGAGATGGCCCTCTACTACCGGGCCAAGGCCTACCGCGACATCGGACACAGCCAGGACTCACGCCGCGGATACCAGCAGGTCGCCGACGGCGCCGGCCGCCTGGCCCCAGCCGCCCGGCGCGGCCTCGCCCAGGCCGCCCGGCTTGCCGGAGACTTCCCCACCGCGCACACCGCCGCACAGACCCTGGGCTGGGAAGGACGCCACCAGCGCGTACTGGGCGACCTGTGGTGGCTGCAGGGAGAACCGGAACGCGCGGCCGTCGCCTACCTCGCCGGACGCACGGAAGCCGAACAGCATGCCAACTCCGGTGAAGCCGCACACAACCAGGCCCTGCGCGCCCTCGCCGTCGCCTTCTTCGATCCCCACCAGGCCGACGACGAAATCGACCTGGCCCACCAGCTCCTCGCCAACCTCGACCTGCGCGCCACCACGATCAACGCGGCCATCGCCGCACTGATCCGGGACGCCGGAAATCCCGCACTCGACGACCGCATCCACACCCTGCGCACCGAGCTCGACCTCGCCGGCCTCGCCTCCATGACTCCCACCCTCGAACTCGCCGCGGCATTCCACCAGGCCGTCCTCGCCGACCACGACGCACTTGCCGCCACCCTTTCCCGGCTGCGCGAACAGACCCGGAACGGGGACTACGCGTACTACGCCGACATCGCCCACTTCATGGCCGGCCTGCCCCTCGAAGCACCCTCACCAGCACAGTGGATCGACGGCGCAGACCCAACCCGGCAGCGCTGGCGGAGCCTGGTCACCGCGCGGCGCGCCCACCTGGGCACCCTGCGGTGAAGGACCGCGCTGCCTATCTCCCCGTCAGGGTGTGACGTCCTCTACCCGGTTGCAGACACTGGTGTCCAGGCCTTCCGCCGATCGAGAGCGAATTCCCTGCTTCTGCGAATGATGATCACCCGATGGGGCAATATCCTCGAACATCCCTGCCTGGCCTTGCGCCCGTGACCAGCTCGCGGTCCGTTCGGTGGGCAGGGGGATCACAGGCGTGGCTGCCATGTCTGGCGAGAGCCGCCGCTCCCCGCTCCGGCCAGAGAAGGAGGGGGCGGCGGCCGATCCCCTCTCCCGAGGGGAAGTGATCTCGGCTACACGCACAGTGTGTGGACCATTGCCCAATGTCACTCGTTCGATACCGTGCGAGTACGGGCGGTGTTGACGTGCCGTCGCACCATCAATTGGTGATTAGCCCATCAGTGAACCGATTTGCCCGATCCTGGGCGGGGCGTCTCGGCACTATAAACGCAGGCCCGAACCCCCCGGTTCCCGGGGCCAATGCTGCGCGGACACAGGGAAGTTGCCCGCACCCCACAGTCCGTGCATTCTGACGCTCCCAGCACGGTGGCCTTCTGGCCGGAGCCCGCCGACCGCTGGGTCTGCCACTCGCCAGACACCACCCGTGCGGTGCCCCAGCACCGCCGGGCCAACACCCTAGGAGACCATCCGTGTCGACCACCCTGCCCGCCACGCCGCCTCCCGACCCGTCCGCTCAGGACGCCGACCACGACAGCCGTCACGCCGTCCACGTACGCGTCGGACGCCACTTCGAGCTCAAGCTCTACCTCTCCCCCACCGTCCTGGCGGCGCTGCTGGGCGGCGGCACCACCACCGCCGCCCTCGTCACCGTCCTCGCCCGGTAACCGCACAGGCACGGAGCGGGGGCTGAGCCGGCAACGGCGTCAGCCCCCGCTCCGTATCCGGACGGCAGGCGAGCATGACGGGAAACGGCCCCAGCCCCGAGCTCACCTGGGTCTGCGAGGGAAAACCGGCGGCTCTGGCCATGCCTCGTCTCGACGGATCCGCCGCCCCCGGTCGCCCCGGCCGGTCCGCGCGGGTGGGCGGCGGTCGCCGCTGCCCGCGATCGACGTGTGCACCCTGTGGGGCGGCCAGGACGGTCCACGACCTGCTGTGCGTTGGAAGGAAGGCACGCTCGTAACGGCGGCCGGCCTGACCCAGGATGAGATCCTCGCCGCCGTCGCCCACCACCAGGCCGTGTGGGACGGCGACGGCGACGCGGTCACGGTGCTGTCGGAACGCGACGGCTCCGAGCGCGGCATCCTCGATCTGGTCATCGATATCGCGGACGCCTTCGGGCAGCTGTACCTGATCGCCCGCCACGGCAACCGCGACGACATGGACGACAGCGAGCGCGAAGAGGCGGAACGCAAGGTCGACGAGGACCCCGCCGCGGCCGTCACCGCAGTGCCGATCGACGCGTACCGGCTGCGGGCGAAAACTGCCCAGAGCCCCGCGGTGAGGGAACTGAGCTTCTCCGTGATCGGCTACCTGGCGATGTCGTCGCGGGCTACCCGCGACGAAGTGCCGCAGATCCACGAGATGATGCGCGTGCCGCCCTCGCCAACGGCTGACCACTTCACAACGCTCTGTTCGAAGCCGCAGCCGACTGGCCGCGCCGCCCACGCCCCCGGCACTGCTTCACCCCCGCCTCCCCCGATCAGGGAGTTTGATCCCTGATCCCCCGCCTGCGCTCTTCGGCGTCGGGCAGCGTTGGCGCCTGCAACGGGACACCGCCGAAGGCGTCCCGTACGACGTGGAGGAGACACATGCGAGGTACGAGGGCTGTCACCGCGGGCGCGCTGGCGCTGGCTCTGGCAACCGGTATCGGCTGGACCGCTCAGGCGTCCCCCGACCACACCCCCGCCGGCACACCCGCACAGGCCCGGGTCGTCGACGGCTACCAGATCGTCAAGCTCCCCAACGCGAACGTGCCCAACTTCCAGCGCCGCACCGTCTACTGCCCGGCGGGCAAGCACGTGATCGGCGGAGGCGCCGAAGCCCAGGGCAACGACGCGATCCTCGTCGGCAGTTTCCCCACCGACGACGCGACCGGCTGGGTCGCTCTCGGCCGGCAGAACAACTACAGCACGGTCGGCATCAGCGTCTACGCCATCTGCGCCAACGTCTGACCGCACCTCCAGACCGGAGGGCCGCACAACCCGACGGCCAGGCCCTCCGGCCCCAGCGCCCCGCACCGGACACCCGGCGGCGGGGCTCTTTTTCCTTAGTCTGATCCAGCCCGTCAGCCTGGTCGCCGTCGGCCGCAATGGCATTGAGCACGTCCTCATCACCCGCGCCGCCGACGCCCCCTGCCCCGACCCCAACTGCCGGACGGACTCCGTAGTCGTCACCGAAGTCGTCCACACCGGCCAGACCGCCGAACGCTTCTACGACGGATGTGACCACGAATTCCTCAACGGCCAACCGGTGCTCGGTGAGGAAGTCCTCCGACAGGAATGACCACCCCGACATGGCAACTTGCAGCGCTACCGGCCAGGCGACGCCGGGCAGGGCGAGCGCGGCTCTGCAGCCGCAGCCGCATTCGCCGCCGTCTCCGGCTGGTGCAGAACACCGTAGGCACGTCCGAAGCGGTTGGCCTCGCCTGCAGATCCGGTCATCTGGTGCAGCCAGAACCCGTACGCCACCGACTCCATCTGCTCCTGCGTCAGATGGAGCCGCCACCGGCCCGCGCCGCGGTCGTGCACCGCCGTACGGACCCGCTCGGCAAGCCCTGGCGCGGGCGGCGACGCCAGCTCGCCGGCCAGACCGACGAACACCCGCAATGCCGCCATCTGAGACGGCAGCAGCTCCACCAGCCGCTCGCCCGGCCCCGGCCCGGACGGCGCGGGGTCCGGGCGGGTCTGGGCGTACGCGAGCAGGTCGCGTCCGGCGGAGGAGACACGGACCGCCGAGCGCACCGGCCGGCCTTCCCACGCCGACAGCTCAGCGCGCGTCTCCCGGCTGGCGCCCTCCACCAGACCTTCGCGGGCGAGCATGCGCACACTGGGGCGCAGCGGCTCCACCACCGTGTCCAGCACCCAGCCGTGCTCGGACCTCTCCTCACACGCCCGCACCGTCTGAAGCGCATCGAGGATCCTCTCCACCCGCACTCCGTGCCCGTCCCTTCGCCGATCCCGCTGCTTCTTGCGCCGGCCACGCCCGGCACGCCCCGACACGAGGGTGCCGTACAACCGGTGAGCCCGGCAGCGGTTCAGGACCCCGCTCACCGGCAGAGCGATGATGCGACTTAACGCCCGAGCGGGTGATACGGCGTTCCAAGGCCGGGCGCGGCATGCGCAGGAACCGCTACGGAGATCACCGACGGTCTGTGATCTCCGGAAGGGAACCCTGTGCGCATCCCCCGCACCGCTGTCGCGGTGGTCGCCGCGCTCGCCGCTCTGCTCACCCCCACCACCGCCGAGGCCCACACCCATGTGCCGGCCTCCGCACCGCAGCGGCACGCCCCCGGCGACACGGTCACCCTGCCGGTCCGCGACGCCCTGGCCGCGGTCGTGGTCCAGGACGAAGACCGCACCGGCTACAGCCGCGACCTGTTCCGCCACTGGATCGACGCCGACCGAGACACGTGCAACACCCGAGCGGAGGTCTTGATCGAGGAAGCCGTCACCGCCCCGGAGCAAGGCCCCAACTGCACGCTGAGCGGCGGGTCCTGGTACTCGCTGTACGACGACACCGCCTTCACCCAGGCCCGCGCCCTCGACATCGACCACCTGGTCCCCCTCGCCGACTGATGGCTGCGGATCCGAAGCTGCCGTCCGGTCCGATGAAGGCCTTGCCGTCGGAGTGGGTGCCCGGCTCGGCATCAAGGAGAGCCATGAGCGTGAAGGTGTAGATGACGGGTTCCCTGTCGGTGGCGGGCAGGGCTCCGTCAAGTTCCGTGATTGCGTGGAAAGTTGGCGATCGGCCGATAGGGGTGGATAGTAGAGCAGGCACGGGGGTTCGTGATCATTGCGGTGTCGACCTCGATTCTTCCAAGGGCTGACGGCGGTGTCGTGAGCGGCTGGTCGCCCGATATGTCCCGTGCCGTGTCGGGACTGGCCGTCGCGTGACGCTGCGGGGCGTCGGGTTCCACGGGCCCGAGGGTGGTGCGATGCTCTCCTCTGCGGTGCCGTCGGGGCGGTGGCCGACCGCCAGGTGAGGGCGAGGGCCGGCAGTTGGGTGGCCCGCTGCCAGGCGGTGGTGAATGTGATATCCACCACAAGATCATGACCGAGGCGGCTACTCGGCGTCACCGCCGACTACGGGCCAGAGCCGAAGACCGTACAGACCCACGGTGTAGCCCGTGGGCGCGATCGCCAGACCGTCTTCCAGCGTGTCGTTGCAGTACTCGGCGAGGCACCGCCGCCTACGGCGGTCCATGTCATCGACGATGTCCTCGGTAACCCGGTACATGATGTCCGGGACTTTGCCTTGAAGTGGTGGTAAAGGGCAGCAGGAGCCACTCGACGCGCCGGGTGATGGGTGGGGCGTTGTCGCAGCCCTGACCCGGCTGGGTGGTCACCGTGCCGTCATCGGCTCCGGTGCGCTGTGAGCGCGACGGTAGGCCAGTGGTGACAGGCCCAGGTACGTGTGGAAGTGCTTGCGCAGGGCGACGGGGTCGCCGAAGCCGCAGACGGTGGCGATCCGTGCGACGGTCAGGTCGGTGGACTCCAGCAGCAGGCGGGCGTGCGCCAGCCGCCGCTGCGCCAGCCACTTCAGCGGGCTGCTGCCCACCTCACTGCGGAACCGCCGGGTGAAGGTGCGCACGCTCATGTGCGCGTGCCGGGCCATGTCCTCCAGTGTGACCGGCTCGGCCAGCCGGTCCAGCGCCCACTGCCGGGTCGTCGAAGTGGAACGGTCGGTGTCCTGCGGAACCGGGTGCTCGATGAACTGCGCCTGCCCGCCCTCGCGCCACGGCGCCACGACGCAGCGCCGCGCGGCGGCCGAGGCCACCGCCGCCCCGTGGTCCAGACGGACCAGGTGCAGGCACAGGTCGATGCCGGCCGCTCCGCCGGCGGACGTCAGGATGCGTCCGTTGTCGACGAACAATACGTCCGGATCGACCTCGACGTCGGGGAACAGCCGCGCCAGCGCGTCACACAGCCCCCAGTGCGTGGTGGCCCGCTGACCGTCCAGCAGACCGGCCGCCGCGAGCAGGAAGGCCGAGGTGCACAGGCTGACGATGCGGGTTTGCGGCCCTATCCGGTCCAGCGCCGCGGCGAGTTCCTCAGGGAGCGCGCCGGTCGCGAGCAGCTGCTCGCTGGGCTCCTGCGTGGCGAGAACGACGGTGTCCGCGGTCTCCAGCACCGACTCGTCGTGGTCGACGAGGATCCGGTAGTCCTCGTGCGTGCGCACCGGCCGGCCGCCGAGGGAACAGGTGCTGACGGAGTACAGAGGGGTCCCATCCGGTTCACAGGCCTCGTTGAACACCCGGGCCGGGATGCCCAGGTCCAGCGGCAGGACTCCGTCGAGGGCGAGAACGACAACACGATGCGTCATGGCTGGAATGGTACGACAGATGTCCTCCCGGCCACTCACTCGCCTCTGCGGGCACACGCCACTGTTTCTTGTGCCGGGACCGCGGTCCCGGCACAAGAAAGCGTGAGACGGACATGAGCGAGGGCACCATGAGTGAGCACACGATGCGGGCAGTCACCATCAGCGAGTTCGGCGGAGCGGAGGTGCTGACCGTCGGGGAGGTCGCGCGCCCCGAGCCGCTGCCGACCGAGGTGCTGGTACGGGTGCACGCCGCCGGGATCAACCCGGTGGACTGGAAGACCCGCGAGGGCCAGGGCATGGCGGGGCTGCAGACGCTCCCGCTGATCCTGGGCTGGGACGTGTCCGGTGTCGTCGAGGAGGTCGGCTTCGGCGTCACCACCCTGAAGGTCGGCGACGAGGTGTACGGCATGCCGTGGTTCCCGCGCGCCGCCGGCGGCTACGCCGAGTACGTGACCGCCCCGGCCCGCCAGTGGGCCCGCAAGCCGGCCACCCTCGACCACGCGCACGCGGCCGCCGTGCCGCTGGCGGCGCTGACCGCCTGGCAGACCGTGGTCGACACCGCCCACGTCCAGGCCGGCCAGCGCGTCCTGATCACGGCCGCCGCCGGCGGGGTGGGCCACTTCGCGGTCCAGTTCGCCCGGCACCTGGGCGCCCACGTGATCGCCACCGCCAGCGCCGCACGCCACCCCTGGCTCAAGGAACTCGGCGCCGACGAGACCATCGACTACACCACCACCCGCTTCGAGGACGTCGTCAAGGACGTCGATGTCGTCATCGACCTGGTGGGCGACGCCCACGACCAGACCAGCACCCGCTCGCTGAAGGTCCTGCGTCCGGGCGGCCTGCTGGTCGCCGTACCGTCCGGTGTCTCCCCGGACCTGGCCCAGGCCGCCGAGGCAGCCGGCGTGCGCCTCACTGCGTACCTGGTCGAGCCGGACGGTCCCGCGCTGACCACGATCGCCGGCCTGATCGACGCCGGTGAGGTCACCGTCGAGGTGGAGGAGACCTTCCCACTGGAACAGGTCGGCACGGCCCACGCCCACGTCCAGGCCGGCCGCACCCGCGGCAAGATCGTCCTCACCGTGACCGACTGACCATCCCTGCAAACAGGCAGGAGCAGCACCGTGTACTACGAGATCCGCCGCTACCAGGCGCAGCCCGGACGCCGCGAGGAGTGGGTGCGCTACATGGAGGACGTGGTCATCCCGTTCCAGGCCTCGCTGGGCATGGACGTGACCGCCTCCTTCGTCGACGCCGAGGACGAGGACGGCTACGTGTGGATCCGCCGGTTCCAGGACGAGGCCCAGAGCGAGGCCCTGTACACAGCCGTGTACGAGCACGACCGCTGGAAGAACGAGATCGGCCCGGTCGTCTACGGCCTGCTGATCCCCGAGAAGTCCGTCGTCACCTGTGTGGTCCCCACCCCGGCCTCACCCCTGCGGTGACCTGGCTTGCGGCCCCTCCACCCGACGCGCACAGCACAGCAATAAAGGAACATTCATGAGCACCGTCACAGTCCAGAAGTCGGCCCCCGCCTCGTCAATCACCCAGGCCGCCGCCGGCGCACTCATCGCGGCAGTACACACCGCCGCTGCCCGGATCGGCTTCACGGCGGCCGTCGCCGTCACCGACCAGGGCGGACATCTGAAGGCGTTCGATCGGGCCGACGACGCGCCCTTCCTCACCGCCGAGGTCGCCGTCGACAAGGCCTGGACCGCGATCTCCTTCCGCATCCCCACCCATACGTGGAACGACTTGCTCGTCAACCCGCAAATCGCGCCGCTGGGCGGCCACCCTCGTGTGCTGGCCGTCGGCGGCGGCTACCCGATCATCGAGAACGGCCGGTACATCGGGGGGCTGGGGATCTCCGGCGGCGACTACGAGCAGGACCAGCAGGCCGCCGAGGAGGCCCTGGCCGCTCTCGGATTCGACCCGCCCGGTCACTGACCGACCACCGGTGTGTCGGCCTGTGGCTTGGCTGACTGGCGCCGACCAAGCCACAGACCGACACATGGTCGCAACGCTAACTTTCACATTGGACGTGAATGTCAAGTCCCATGGGCCGGGAAGGCCTGGTGAGGAGGCAGTGATATGCGGATCGGAGAGCTCGCGAGCGCAACCGGGGTCAGCACCCGCTCCTTGCGGTACTACGAGGAGCAGGGACTGTTGCCCGCCCAACGCCTCACCAACGGCTACTGATGCCCAGGATGGCGAGTGATCGTTCGGGGTCGTGGCGGATGGCTCGAGTGGTCTTGGCGATGTTGTCGGCTCCGAGGATCTTCAGGGCGCCGATGGCGAGGTTGCGGATGGTGGCCATGGCGCGGGGTGCGGTGCCGGCGTGAATGGTCGAGGCATCCTCGGCAAACGTGACATCTCTGATGTAGTGGGAGGAATTTTCGATTCCCCAGTGCCCGCGAATGGCGGCGGCGAGGTCGGCGGGGCGGGTTTGATGGGCGGCGAGGCTGGTGACCGCGTAGACGTTCTCGCGGGTTTCGGGCCGACCGGTGGGCTTGCGACGGCGGTGGACCCGGAGGGCGAGGCGGGCGTGGGGGAAAGCGATGCCGCCGAGGTTGTCGGCGATAGCGCAGGTCTTGATCGAGCGGGACTCGCGGCGGCCGTGGGCGGTGGCGGAGGCGGTGTGCTGGACCTTGATCGACGTCCAGGGCAGGGCGGCGAGCTGGGCGTAGGCGGTGGGCTGGTTGGTCTTGATGACGGCGATGTAGTGGGCCTTCTTCGTCTCGACCAGCCAGGTGATGTTGGCCCTCACCGAGTGGAGGGCATCGAAGGTGACGACGGTGTCGGCGAGGTCGAGTGGCGCCAGCAGGGGCTTGAAGTGGCGCACTTCGTTGGTCTTCGCACCGACTTCGACCTGGGCAATCGTGGCGACGCGGTCGTGGGTGACCGCCGAGAGCAGATGACGGCGCGGCGCGGCCAGACGGGCTGAGCCCTTGAGGGCCTTGCCGTCCACGGCGATGACCTGCCGCGATCGGGCCTCGGGCACTTCCTCGGACGCGGTGACGCGGTGCTGGTCGGCCAGGTAGGCGCCCACGGCCTGGTCCAGGGCGTCGCCGTCAAGTGCCTGAAGGACGCGTCCGAGAGTGACCGGCTTGGGGCTGCGCCGCCAGCCGAGCAGGTGATGGCGTATCCCGAGGGATGCCAGCAGCGAGTTCGTGGCCCGCTCGCCGAACTCGTCGATGCTCTTCGCGCCGCAGACGGCCGCGCAGGCACACACCAGCAAGATCGCAGTCAGCGGGTACCACCGGCCCCGGCGTGAGCGCGGATCCGGAACCGATTCGAGGTAGGGACGCAGGTCAGCGATCCGGTCCGCATCCAGCGGCCCCAGTTTCTCCAGCACGGCAGGGATAGGGGAAGATGCAACAGCAGGCACGGGACGTCCTCGTGATCATCTGGCTTCGACACCACAATGATCACGAACCCCCGTGCCTGCTCTGCTATCCGCCCCTACCGGCTGATCGCCAACTTTCCACGCAATCACGGAACTTGACGGAGCCCTGGGTGGCGGGGTCGGTGTTCAGATGCAGGCCGCCCTTCACCGTGACCGTGCGGCCGTCGTCTGTGGGGACCACGGAGCATCTCCGTCGCCCCCAGGGAGACGAAGGCGTTGGCTCCGGGATGTCCCTGGCCCATTCCATGCCGTTCCGGCTGGGGAATTACGCGAACTTCCACACTCGGTGCGCAATCCCGTCAATCCGGCCTGCCGCCCGAGCTACACCCTAGGTTGTACACCGGTAACCACACTGGTTGTAGACGAAGTTCAAGTCCTGGGTGGACGAAAGGGAACAGCCCCCCCAGCTACTTTCGATCCAGCCGGGCAACATCGCCTCGGGCGCTCTCCAAACACTCTCTCACTTTCAGGAGACGACCATTGCACGAGGCATGCCGTTCATGGGCACCCGGAAGAAGCTCGCGGTTGCGGCCGCCGCCGCAGGCCTGGGCCTGGCCTTCTCCGGCCAGGCTCAGGCCGCTGACTATGAAAAGTCCACAGCCGACGGCTGCGCCTCAGCCGTCGGCGCCTACGACTAGCGCCGCAAGGCCGATAGAGGCCACTCCATCCCTCCACGTCCCGCGCTTTCGCCGCATGATGGCCCATCGGGCTGCTTGCCGTACGCGCTACGCCGGGAACAACGGCGCCCTCCGGTCCTGCTGCGATCGCGCACCCACGTCACCCGCACCCGCCGAATTGGAGACACCCATGAACTCACGTACAAAGCGGACCAGACTGGCCGCATGCACGATCGGCCTCCTGACCGCCGCCACCCTCGCCCTGAGCACCTCACCGGCCTCCGCGAGCGGGACCTACAGCGGTCTCGCCTACGTCTACGGCGCGGGGATCTTCCAGGACGACTGGGGAAACGAGGGCATTGTGTCGACCAGCGTCAACACATCTTCCAACGCCACCTGCCTGTGGCAGAAGGTCCTGTGGGCATCTGGTCTCCTCTCCTCCTCGGAAATCGACGGCGTCTTCGGTAACGCAACCGTGACCGCGACCAAGAAGTGGCAGGAAAGGGAAGGCGTGGTGCCGGCTGACGGTGTGGCCGGCACGGACACCTGGTACAACGCGGGGATCTATCTAATCGACAGCGATGACGCCGACACCGCCGTTGACAAGTTCGCCGGCTCCAAGTACGCCGCCAACGTCTCCCGTGACAGTGAGGGCCGGTACAACTTCTACGACGGCGACGGCATCAAGCGACTCGCTGGCTACGACTACCGGACCTGCAGCTGACACTGCACCATCACCCGCGCGAGGCGGAACAAGCTCACCGGTGAGCAGCGGGACACTCTCGCGGAGTTGGGTGTGCAATGGGCGCGGCACCGTGTCCGGCCGGTCATGGAATAGCCGGACACGCCAGAGCACAGAGAGACCCCGGGATGCTCGGTCCCGGGTCTCGTCTTGTCGGTCGGCCCTTCTACAAGAAGGTGGGCCAACGCGCCCGCCGTAGTCCCTGAATTGGGGTTTCTACCCAGGTCAGGGGTGCATGGCTACGACCGAGTGAATCGGCCCCTCCCGACCCGTCTGCTCAGGGCACCGACAGATCAAGCCCTCACGCCGTCCACGTACGCGTCGGCCGCCACTTCGAGCTCAAGCTCTACCTCTCCCCCACCGTCCTGGCGGCGCTGCTGGGCGGCGGCACCACCACCGCCGCCCTCGTCACCGTCCTCGCCCGCTAACCGCGTCGGCGCAGAAGGGGGCTGAGCCAGCCACCGGCATGAGCCCCCCTCTATGTACGGCTGGGCGATCATGTTCGTCCGGTGCTGCGCACCGAGATCACCGTCACCGGGCTCCCTGGCTCACCCCGCTCCTGGAGACCGCCCTCGCCTTCCAGCACGCCGTACGCGAAGCCGAGGACGACCCGACAGACACCGTCGGCCGACTACGCGACGCGACCACGAACGGCCACTACGCCTACTGCGTCCCCACCAGGCCCGCCGTGGCCGACCGGCCCCGGCCCGGGGGCCGCCATCCGCTGGCTGGACGACGAACACGCTGTCCGCACCCGCTGGCGCGGCCTGGTCACCGCCCGCCAACACCACTCCCGCAGCATCCAGTTGCCCGGCCGCCGTCACCTGCGTGAGGGCGAAGGCCCGCCGTCCGGCTCTGGCGGGGAACTACAGCTTCCAGCCGCGCAGCAGGCTGGCGACGTCCTGGACGCTGATACGGGTGTCGCGGACCCTGCGGACCAGGTCAGACAGAGCGCCGTAGGGAGGATCAATGCCCTCGCCGGCCTGGGCCATGTACTGGGCGGCGATGAATGCGGCGTACAGGCTGTTGCGGTGCGGGAGCGGCTCCAGGCGCACGATCGTGTGCAGCAGGGCCGCGGCACGCCAGGCCGCGTCCGGGTCTGCGGCAGCGAGAGTGGGCAGCCGGGTCTTGTGGCGGGCGACAGAGGCAACCAGCGCCGAGTAGTCCGAAACAGACAGGTCGTCATGGCCGAGCGCGCGCTCCTGGACATCCAGCAGCCAGGAGACGTCGATGTAGAGAGGCGGCATCAGGCGGCAGCAGCCCCGTCACCGCGCTCACCGGGCGGCACTTCCTCGGGGAAAGCCTCGTCGAACTCGCCGCGCAGCCGCTCGGCCCATTCGGCCGCGCCGGCGACGAACCGCTTGCGCTGCATCTCACGGATTCCGAGGTCGTGCAGGTACTGCTTGAGGCTCTTGCCCTCGGCCGCAGCTGCGGCCCGGACACCCTCAAGCTCCTCGTCGGTGAAGGACACGTTCAGAGATGGCATACCAGCGATGGTACCTAGTAGGTGCCTGTCGGGTGAAGCAAGGAGTCGGGTCAGAGCCGCTTGAGCGGCCTGGCGGCAAAGAGGGCGTAGTGCGCATCAAGACGGCCGGGCCCCGGCTGACGACCGGGGCCCGGCTGCGGCGCGGGCGCCTCAGTACCTCCGGCGTTGTCAGTGGCGGGAGGTACCGTCAGTCAGTTGGGCGCCCGGCAGTGTGGCGGGGCGCCGACCGGAGGCGGATCTCGTCTCCAGTACGGCTGGAGGTTGCATGGCCCTGGACAGACGCCGAGTGCAGACCGCAGTGATCGGCGACGCCGATTCCGAGCTCCCTGTGGTCCTTCCGATGGAAGCGATAGAACTCGACGACTTCCGGGCCCACCACGCCGGCCAGACCTACTGGTGCGGCGTTTGGCTGGGCGGGTGCGGGCACCAGCTCTTCACCAAGCTGTACACCGATCGCGCCTGCCACTTCGCTCACGGGCCGGATCCCGAGCACACCTCCACCTGTGCCCGGAAGGCGGCCGGGGTCTCCAGCGCGGACCACCTGTACATCAAACAGGGGCTGCTGGCCTGGATGACGGACCAGGATGTCACCGCTACGGCCACCATCCCGCGCGAAGCCGACGGTTCGATCGGCCGGGAAGTGTTCTTCACCCCCGCTGGGCGCACCGGCCTGCGGGTCATGCTCTCCGAGTCCGCCGGCTCACCCGCACCTGCGGGAGAGGACTCCGCCCAGCTGGTCCTCGGGCCCGAGATGGCATCCGACCCGGACGTGCTGCTGCGGCAGGGATACGTCAACCGCATCCAGCTCATCCCGGACGGGACCCGCCGCCGGATCCAGGTCGGAACCGAACGCCATGGCGGCACCACCGAGTGGTTCGACCTGCACGAGGTGGAGTTCACCGACGCGGGGCTGACCACCCCGGCGGTCGAAGAAGTCCGCCGGCTGCGGACCACGCGGCGGCCCATCGGCGTGCAGGTACCCAAGGCCGCGCCGCAGCAGCCCCGGCCGACCGTACGGGCGACCAGCGGCGAGATGCACGACTTCCCCTCGCCGGACCGGGCGGACGTCATGGCGGCCCTGAAGCAGGCGGTGAGTGACGGGCGCAGCCGTACGGAGATCCGCCGTTGGCTGAACCGGGCGGAAGAGGTGACCCGCGGCGGGGCAACCGCCGAAGAGAACGGCCTGATCAGGGCAGCGACAGACGCGCTGCTCAGGCTGGAACGGGCCGTCGGCCTGCCCACACCACGCGAGCCGACCTTTCAGGAGCGCAAGGCCCTGCAGAGGGTCCAGCGACTACTGGGCAACCTGGCGGAGGGGAAACGACTCGGGTTTCCGATCATCACACCTCCCCAGCGCCGCCAGCTCGCCCTGGCCGCGGAACAGGCTTCCGCCTGGCTCACCGACGCCCAGCGCGCCCAGGTCCAGGCATGGCAGACAGCTCCGGCGCAGTCCGCACCCGCGCCGCGTGCCCCCCAGCCGCCGGTACGTCCCCGGCCGTCGCGCATTCCTCCTGTGGCTCCCCGCTCCGCGCGCTTCGACGCGGCTGGCCTGGCCGACGCGGTCCGGGACGTCCTGGAGCACGCAGCCCGGCTGGGGAAGACTGTGGCCTTCGCCGATCTGTGTGCCCAGGTCAAGGACCTGGGGGAACTGCCGGAGTCTGATCAGGTACAGGTGCTTCGGCGGGTCACGCCCACCGCTCGCCCTCGCAGTGCCAAACCCCAGCGCCCTGCCCTGCTCACCGCCCTGATCACCACCGAGGCGGGAACCATGCACCCGATCTACCGGCAGCTGGCCAACCATGCCGGCCACCACCTGCCCCAGCAGGCCGACAGCGCGTGGACCGACACCGTCAAGATCCTTCACGACCGCTACGACAACCCATAGTGGCACTGCCCGCAGTTGACAGCTGCCTTTTGTGCCGGCCGCACCCGGCGTGTCCCGATACGAGGGGCGACTGGCCGGGATGGACAGCCTGGACACCCGTGATCTCGTACAGTTCGGGTGTGAGGGTGAGCAGGAAGCGGCCCGCGGGGAAGGCTGCGGACGGGCGGGCGGCGTGGATGGCGTGGACGGCCGGCCAGGAGTGCCCGGCGTGCAGCAGTCCGGTAGCGGTCAGTGCGGCCGCGGTGTCAAAGGGCTCGATTTGTATGAACCGCAGGCCGTCGATGTAGGCGAGCAGGCCGGGCCGCTTGGTGTCGTGGGTCTTTGGGATCATGGAGGGCGGTGGCGGTCGTGTGGTCCAGGACGACAGCGATCGGCGCCACTACGCGGCCGCCGGATCCTGCCGCGCTCCAGTAGGCCGCGGGCCTTGGCTTCGGCCTCCTGAGTGGGTGTGGTGCCCAGGAGGGAGGCGGGCCTGCTCGGCGCGCTCGAGTCGTGCGCCGGTTGCCTGGCACGGTGTCGGGCCCTGCGTGATGTTGCAGGGCCTCTCTTGCGAGGCGTGCCGGCTGTTCAGCCCCAGTTCCTCAGTGCCTCGGCACCCTGGCGGACGTCGAGACGTCCCTCGATGACGTCCGCGACCAACGTGATCGCCTCCTGACTGCCGACCTTGATCTGAACGCCGCTGGCGTGGAGATAGGCGTAGGCGACCTGTGCGGCGAACAGCTCGTTCGAGTGCTCGAGGGCAGGGATCCGGGCGAGGGCGTGCAGGAGCGCGGCTGCCCGGTGGTGTACGGCCGGGTGGACCAGGGTCCCCATGACTTCGTGCCGGTGACGGGCGACGGCGGCGGCCAGCGCGCCGTAGTCGGTGACATAGTGATCGTCGGGCAGAAGGTTCTGTGCGATATCGAGCAGCCAGCGCTCATCGATGAACAGAACGGGCGCCATCAGGCGGCGTGGCTGCGGGCGCTGGTCCCGAAGCGGTCAGCGAAGGCATGCACGTGCTCCTCGATGAACGTCTTCGCTCCCTCGAGGAACCGGGCGCGCGAGGTCAGCGGGCAGCCGTCGGCTCGCGTACTGATCTGGGTTCTCGTGGTCGTCGGCGGCGAGACGCTGCAACTCTTCGTAGGTCTAGTCATCGATCATGATGCGGATTTCGCGGGCCATGCCGTCCACGGCAGCTGGGCCCGGTCCCCGCCGGGAAGGAATTGGCTGGTGGGATCCATCCGCGCAGTCGTGCCGAAGGCCGGTGACCCCTCCGCGGCGCCCCGAGCGCCCTCAGACCACGGGCTCTGCAGGGTGCCTATGTCGGACAACTGCGCCGCAGGCGATCTTCCCGTGTTCGGTAACACGTGCTCGCAGGCAGCTCCTAACGTCTGGTCCACGATGTCAGACACGCGCGAGGTGATGGATGAACAGCGATGATCGGAATTGAGGCCCAGTCCTCGTCGTCCTTGGTGAAGGTGTTGAGGCCGGCCTCCCAGGAGGCGTGGCCCGGCGGCGTGCGGCCCTGGGGCTTGGGCTTCACGTGGTGTAGAACCAGGCAGCCGGAGTGCTAGGGGGCGAGGGTCGCCCCGAAGAGGGCGTCGACGTAGGGTGCGCGGATTCTGGCGCCGTTGAAGGACCATGAGCCGGTGGTGGTGAG
This sequence comes from Streptomyces vulcanius, assembly GCF_042653945.1. Lineage (NCBI taxonomy): Bacteria > Bacillati > Actinomycetota > Actinomycetes > Kitasatosporales > Streptomycetaceae > Streptomyces > Streptomyces vulcanius. The sequence goes on from NZ_JBHSFK010000040.1 coordinate 29,451, forward strand.
GCCGTTGCTGGTGCCGGTGAAGATCCAGTCGGCGCCGTCGTAGGAGTCCTCGCCGGGGGCGGAGGCGATCAGTTCGGCCTTGCCGTTTGTGTTGGTGTCGATGAGCCGGACGGCACCGCCGAACCGGTCGGCCTTTTCGGCGGTGCCGGGGACGGACGACAGGTCCTGGCTGATGGTCTTGCTGCCGTTGCTGGTGAGTCCGGTGGCAGAACCGCGCATGATCCATACGGTGCCCGCGTCGTTCGTGCGGACGTTGTTGCCCGGGGCGCCGATGGCGGCGTCGGCGTAGCCGTCGCCGTTGACGTCACCGACGCTGACGGCACCGCCGAAGCGGTCACCGACGAAATCGGTGCCCGGGACCCCGGGGGAGTCCTGTGTCCAGCGCCGGTGGGAGGCGGATCCTGGGGCGCCGGGGCCGTCGGGTCCGCCGAGGACGACATCGATGCTTCCGCCGTCGAGCAGGGCCCCGCTGAGGTCGTCGCGGTCGGCGGGGGAGCCCATGACGAGGTCGGCGTAGCCGTCCTTGTTGATGTCGCCGGAGGCGCCGGTCGGGCCACCGGGCACATAGTGGCCATAGCTCAGCCCCTGGGGACCTCCGGGAAGGTAACTGGCCGAGCCGTGGGTTTCCGCGGGGTAGTAGCCCTCGTATTCGGTGAAGGTGCCGAGGAGGACGAGGTCGTCGGCGCCGTCCTTGTTGTAGTCGCTCGAGGTGAGGCCGGCGGGGGTGAAGTCCTGGTCCCAGTGCCAGGGCACAGGAGCGGCTGCGGATGCGTGCCGGTCCCTGCCGGTGGCGTCGAAGCTGTAGGTACGCAGGTCCTTCTTGTGCAGGACGCCCAGCTCGGTGCCGGTGCCGGTTCCCCTGAACCGGCCGGTCGCCAGGCCCGTCCCGAAGCGGTCGCCCGGCACAGGGCTGCTGTCCCTCAGCCAGAGGGCGCCGTCGGAGCGCAGCCCGGTCGCAGAGCCCCACAGAACGACTGCGGCACCCGCGTCGGCCGCGGTGCCGATGTCCTTGCCGGGAGCGCCGACGACGAGGTCGGCGTAGCCGTCGCCGTCCAGGTCACCGGAGGCGGTGGTCCGGCCGAAGCCGTCGCCGGCCTGGGCAACTCCCGGTACACCGGGGGTGCTCAGACTGAAAGTCGCCCGCCGGGAGGTGGAGATGCCGCTGGCGGAGCCGTACAGCACAGCGACATACCCAGCGCCCTTCTGGGCGCTGACCGTGCCGCCCGGGGCGGAGACCACCAGGTCGGGGTAGCCGTCGTGGTTGAAGTCGTCATGGGCCGCAGGGGCTGGGGCAGCGGTGGCGGCCGTCGCGGTGATCGTGGCACCGAGCGGCAGTAACACGGCCGCGGTGGCCGCTGCGGACAGACGTAGGCTTCTTGTCCTGCTTGCGGAGGTGAGGCGCTTACTCGACACGTCGCGCTCCTGGATCGCTTCATAGCCGGAAACGAAGCGGTAGGGGTACGGCGGGGCCCGTTTCCTCGCCGTCGTGTGTTGGACAGCCGAAAGGGACCAAACGTTGTGTCACACGCGGAAGTTACGACATATGGCGCGGCCGGCCAGGAGTGGCCCGGCGTGCAGGCAGTCCTGCTGCGGTCAGCTCGGCCAGCGGGGTCGAAGGGCTACAGGGTGCCCAGGCCGCCGGGGGCCTGGACGTAGACGTGCTGCGAGGCGGTGGGCAGTTCAGGCCGGCACACAGCCCATCTCTCGTGGGCAGTGATCCACTCCCGGCGGGCGTCGGCGCGAACGGTGTCCCGCTCGGCATCGATGCAGTCGTTTTCCAGGGCCGGCGGAATGTCACCGGTGACACTGATTCTGTGACCGGGCGTGCACAAGCGAGCGCCTGGCGGTAGCCGTCGGACGCCGGCTCAGGGGGCTTCACCGATGCCCCGGACGCAGCAGGTTGCGACAATTTGTTGTCGCTGTTTCACGATCACCGGAGGGTACATGCTCCGTGCCGGCTCGCACCTGGGCCGCTTCGTACCGGCGCTGGCCGCGTGGTCTCCCGCGCGCCGGGCGGAGGAACCGGTGACCGCCGGGGCGGGCTTCACGCGCCGGCTCACCGGCGGCGGTCCGTGCGACCGGAAGGCTGGGGGCCTTACGCGTCGTACTGGGTGTACGTGACGGTGTAGTCGTCCACGGTCAGGGCTCGGTCCGCGGCGTACTCGGCGCGCGCCTGGCGGTGTTCCTCGGTGATGTCGGGGTGCACTGGGGGCGTCTGGGGGGCGGGCCAGAACTGGACGAGGTGGCGTTCGCCGTGGTCGCCGATGCCGGGGGTGGGGTCGTCGGCGTGGCAGTACAGGCGCATGCGCACCCAGTCTCCGCTCTCCGGGGAGGGCTGGATGCCGAGGGGTTCCTCGTCTGGGGGCCAGGCGTCGGGGATGTCGCCCTGGTCCAGGGTCGCCACGCAGACCGCGGGCAGGTCGGCGTGCAGGCTCAGCTCCTCCGCGCTCTCCCAGCCGCCGCTCGTCTCGGGGGGCGGCTCGGCGTCGTGGATCTGGACGGTCAGCTGGAGGGGGCCGGTGTCGGTGGTGGTCAGGACCACGGCGTTCGCCTCGCTGGCCGGGCCGCAGCGCCATCCGAAGGGCATTTCGGCGGGGTAGTCGTAGTCGTCGGTGAAGCCGATGAGGTAGCCGTTCTCGCCGAGGTCGACGGTGAACGAGGACGCGCGCACCAGCATGAACTGCCTCCTTGGACACGGCCGGTGCCCCGTTCCCGTGTGACGCGGGAACGGGGCACCCTGGCTTGCGGGAGTGTATCGGCGGTCAGGCGATCACGTAGAAGGGGTCGTGGTCCATGACGTGCATCTGGCCGCGCCAGGCGGTGATGCGTCCGCCCTGGGACTTGTTCTCCTGGACCTTGACCCAGGTGATCTCCCGCTGGCCGGCGGCGAGCGTGGTGCCGCCCTCGTAGGTGGAGGCGAAGGGGTACTCGTCGCACGAGGTCCGGCCGGCGGCCTGCATGTCTGCGGGTGCGGTGCGCGGGCACACCGCGGTCCGGTGCTGGGTCTCCTTGGTCTTGTTGATCATCCAGTGCAGGGGCTTGCCGCCGTTGGGGTCGCCGTAGTGGCCGCCGCGGGCGCGCAGGTTGCGGATGCCCTCGTCGATGCGGGCCAGGCCGACCATGCTCACCCCGGTGGGAACCTCGGGGATGGCGCAGCCCGAGCGGTTGGTGCGGGTGGAGCCGTAGTAGTTGTCGCAGCGGTAGACGGCCGAGGCGTAGGAGACCTTGCCGGGGCTGTAGCCGGCCTTGGTGAAGGTGTACGTGTAGGTGGTCTTCGCCTTGGCGAGGATCTTCTTCGGGGCGATGGTGGTCTTGTAGCCGACCGAGCCGCCGGCCGCGCTGTCGAGGGTGTGGCCCTGCGGGAAGGACACGGTCGCCTTGGTGCCGCCGCCGGACTTGGCGGCGGCGTTGACGTGGACGCCCTTGCCCTGCCCGGTGGTCCGCGCCTTGGAGATGGTGAACTTCTCGCTCCAGTTGGCGGAGTTGGTCTTCAGGGTCATCTGGTGCTTGACGTTGAAGTCCGCGGTGCCCTTGATGACCGGGCGTCCGTTGACGATCTGGATGACGTCGACGTGGACGGTGACCCACTCGCACTCGCTGAAGCGGTTGATCGTGATGCGGTTGATCGTGCAGGTCGCGGCGGCGGCCGGACTGGCGGCCGCGCGTGCCTGGGCGGTGGGTGAGCCGGTGGTGGGTGAGGTGACGGTGACGCGCAGCCGGCTGTCGCCCGGCTGGCTGGCCATCGCTGACGGGGCGGCCGCCGTCACCAGCAGCCCGAGTCCCGCAGCCCCCGTGGCGAACAGGTTGATCAGTTTCAAGTTGTACCCCCGGTGTTGTCGCATGCGACAGGGGCACACCTTGGTCAACTCACGTGCCCCCGCCGCGCGTTGACGACATACAAGCACAGGAGACGCAAAGATTGCATAGCGATTTGCTCTGTTTCGGGGATAGGTGAGCAGATGCCACACATTGGCTGCCGATTTCAGTCAATCGGGCGTCGCCATGGGGGAAGGCGACGGGCCAGGCTCACTCCACCGGGCCATACCCGCGCATGGTCCGGGCGGCGTTGGCGCGGCAGGTGCGGCTCAATGGGACGGGGTGGCGCAGTCACCGGCTTGTAGCCGCTGGGTTCAGGCACTGATCGGTAGGTCTTTCCGTGCCTGCTCCAGGTCGGTTGCCCAGATCCACAGCCGCTGCTGGGGCGGCACCTGGTGGTAGCCGTACAGGCCAACCTCCGTCAGCGTCCACAGGTCCACGCACACCCGCTGATAGGCCTGGGCGATCGCCTCGGCCGGATTGGTCAGCTCCCTGGCGCCGAGCTTCATGCAGGCCCGGTACTCGTATCCCAGCAGCAGGTTCTGCCCGAACTGCGCCCAGGCGCCGAGTTGCTGTGTCCAGGCCGCGTCGGCCTCGTCCAGCAACAGGTTCAAGTCCTTGGTGGGCGGGATGGAGGGGTAGATGACGAAGGTGGCTGCCCAGCCGAGCGCCACCATGTCCAGGTTGAACGTGCGCCGCCGGGGGTCGTCGCGTGGCGGCAGCGGATCAGAGGCGCTGCCGGTGAACCAGGGCGCGGTGTAGGCCAGCAGGCGTCCGTTGCCCTCGACGAGTTCGCCCGTGGCGATCACGGCCATCTTGCGCTGAGAGCCGTCGGGGCGGGCCAGGCGGGTGGCCACCATCGCCGTGTGGGCCTCGGCCGCTGCCTTGCCCGCGTCCTGATGGCGCTGCGCCGCGTCGGGGGTGATCCGGGAGACGAGATAGTCGCGCAGTTCATGCGGCAGTGCGTCGTAGGTGCCGTCCAGCAGCCTTGCCTTGGCGCGCTCCAGAGTGGCCTGGGCGGTGAGTGGAGCACCGCCGTAGTGGCTCTCCGGAGTGTCGATGGACACCATGCGGATCGCCATGGCGATGTTGGGGGTGTCGCCGTCGGTGACGCTCAAGAATCGGTAGTCGTTGGCGGGCCGGCTGTGGCCCACAAAGCCGAGATCGACCACAGCTACTCTCCCGAAGGTTGGGCCCGAGGTCGCGAAGGTGGCGTCGGCAGAGACATCACGGCTGATCAAGGGCTTCGACCCGGACCGTCCGCCGACGCCATAGCGATTCCTGGTGCCATCTTCCGCCAAACCTCCGTGGAGAAGCCTCACTCGATGGCAGGGAGGGGGCCTTCCAGCCTGCATTGCACGTCACAGCGTCGGCCCGGGCGCACTGTTCGCCCGGGCCGGTTCAGCTGATCATGGACCGGGCGAAGGCGACGGTGCCGGCGAGGGCGCCCCCGGCAGCCAGTCCCGCGACAGCCCACGCGTTTCCTGCCAGCACGGTCAGCACGGCGATCTGCGTGCCCAGCGTCAAGATGACCGCGGGCTGTACGGTCATCAGCGGTTTCTGCGACCGGTCGGACGACGTTCTCACTGCAGCTCCCGGCGGTTGTTCTCACGCCTGCGCCACTCGTTGCCGAGCCGGATCAGCTTGCGTCGGGCCCGCTCCCCTTGCGCCTCATCCTGCTGCACCAGAGCCGACGCCTTGGGCCACGGCATGGGCTGGTTCTCCGACCATGCACGGACCAGAGCCTGTTCCTGCTCTTGGCCGGACGCGTACACCGCCAGCCTCGGAGCGGGCACCGTGCCCCGCCCGGTCACCTGGTAGGCGGAGTGCTGGTCGGCCTGGTGTGGGTGCGCCCGATCAAGGTGGGCGAGGACTCGCTCACCAGCATTGCGGAACTCGCGAACATCGCCGCAGCAGCAGCGCCTATAGGCGCCCCGTGATGTGGACACGCGCGCGGGTGGCCCACCAGGGATGAACACCTAACGTCACCTATATCGTACGCTCCGTGTATAGGAATGGGCGGGTCGGTGGTTCGCTGAAGCGATGGCGGCGCCATGGCATCTGGCTGGGGGCAGTGGCGGTCACGGGGACCGTACTGTTTGTGGCGCAGCGCGGCGGAGAACTCGACGAGACCGCCTCGCTGACAGCCGTACTCGGCTTCGGGCTGTCTGCCATCGGCCTGGCCGTCAACCTCTGGCGGGAAAGCGCTGCCAGCGAGCGTGCCGACGAGACCTCGTCACTGGAGCGGCTGCAGCAACTGGCTGACCGGTTAGCCTCAGCGGTACAGGAGCAGTGGCAGGCGGAGTGGCGGCTGCGTCGGCTCCAGGACCCGTCTCCGCTTCAGGTGCAGTGGTCGCCTGCCGAGGCGTGGCTTGTCGACGAGTCGGACGGCACAGGCCAGGCCGCAGAGTCGGAGGACCAGCTCGAGGGTGTCTCGGCCGCTTTCGATGCTGTGCCCTCACGGCGGATAGTGGTCTTGGGCAGTCCGGGCAGCGGCAAGACGGTTCTGGCGGTCCGCTTCACCCTGGACCGGCTGGCACACCGCGCCTCCGGCGATCCCGTCCCAGTGGTCTTCCCACTGTCCGGCTGGCAGCCCGAGCGGGAGCGACTGCGGGACTGGATGGCCACCTATCTGCGCACCACCTACCCAGGTGCCCACTGGAGTCGGGAACTACTGCACGCCAGCCTTGTACTGCCGGTCCTGGACGGACTGGACGAGATGCCGGAGTCGTCCTGGGGCGCGGCTCTGCATCGGCTCAACGCCGAACTCGATCCGGGGCAAGGAGTGTTGCTTACCTGCCGCACACAGACGTATGCGAAAGCCGTGGAGACGGGGGACGTGTTCACGCAAGCCGCAGTCATCGAACTACAGCCGCTGGCCTTCGCCTCCGCCAGCGGGTACTTGGTGCGCACCGCCCGGCCGGTGCGGGGGGCCGACGGGCAACGGACCACGCTCTGGGACCCCGTCCTGGCGCATCTGCGAGCGCACGCGGACACTCCCCTCGGTCGGGCCCTGCGCCTGGTCCTGAGCACACCCTTGATGGTGGCCATGGCCCGGGCGGTCTACGGCGACACGGGCAAGGACCCAGCCGACCTTCTTGAGGAGCGGTTCGCTGATCCGGCCGTACTGGAGCAGCACCTGCTGGAGGCGTTCGTGCCGGCCGCCTTCACCGACAGCCCATACGCCGAGCGGGCCCGCGACTGGCTCGGCTACTTGGCTGCTTCCATGCAGCGGCGCAGCACCCGGCGGCTTGCCTGGTGGCAGCTACGCCTGGAGCTGCCCTGGCCCCTGCGCAGATTGGGACCGATCCTGCTGCTGGGCTGCGCGGCCGTAGTCCTCAGCACGGTGATGGCCCTGGCACGCGGCGTGTTCACGGAAGGGTTGTGGACGCCGGCAAGCGACTTGCCGTTGGTGATGAGCGTCTTCATCGGCGGGGTGTGCCTGGGCTACCTGGCACTGAGCGGCCGGCCCGCAGCGGTGCGAGCGGGCGCTTGGGAGGGTCGGCAGGTGGCGCGTGACGTGCTGTTCCTCGCGGCCACAGCGGCTCTGGCGGGCATGGCGGTGGGCTTCACCACCCATACCGACCTCACAACCGGGTCGTGGTCCCTGCCCATCACATTCGGCGACATGGGATCGCTTGCCATGGCCGCTGCCTGTGGTCTGGCCACGGCCACCGCCCTGGCCGTGCTGGGCATCGTCGGCGATCCGTTTCCCCTGTACACACCGCTCGCCAGGCGCCCCCTCGTCAGAGCCGTCGTGATCGTCCTGTTGACCGCGCTGCTGGCCCTCCTCGTCACGAGCATCTTCTCGCTTCCTCTTACTTGGAGCGCAGTGGCAGCGGCGCTCGCGGCAGTCCTCGTGGCAGCGGGACTGTACGACCGGCAGAGCAGTGCTGCAGGGGCCGCTTCCCCACCGGCCGCTGGGCGCAGGCGCCGCCGACGCTTGCTGCGTGCCCTGCTGCGCGGGCTCACAGCTGGTTTGCTGGCCGGCCTGTGCCTGGGGTCCGCCTTCGGTATCGCCGCCGCCACGACGCTGAGCATCCGCGGCGCCCGACACGCAGACTTCCCTCATGGCACACCGCACCGCCTGCCGGACGGTACCCGCTACGTCATCACCGCGGACGGATGGCGCCACGGCCTGCACTCCGACGGTGACCGCTACCTGCGCACCCCCGGGCCTGTCGACGGAGTGGTCGAGGAATACGAGGACGGCACCCGATATGCACGCGCTGCGGCATCCCTCGATGAAGCCACACGCTGCTCAGCCGATCGCTGCACACCCTTCCACGGCCCCATCGAGCTCCATGTCCGCAAGCCCGACGAATATCCCGAGATCAGGCTCCCCAACGGCACATACGCCGACGACTACGACCTTGTAGATCGGTTGCCGCCCGCGCGCTCACGTGACTGGCTGCTCACGGCGCCGCCAAGCGCACTCTTCGGCATCATGATGGACTTGGCCCTGACGGTCGGCGTGGCATTGGGCCTGGTCAGCGGCCTGACTTCCGCCATCCACACCTGGCTGGTCTCCCCGGCCGACACCGCACGCGCCGTCAGCCCGCAGGCTGGCCTGCGCACCGACCGAACGACCGCCATCACCCGAGGTGTCACACTCACCGTGCTGAGCTACCTGATCACCACCGGGCTCGTTATCCTTCCCATCGGCTCGGAAAGAGAATCGGGGTACCTCCTCTTCGCCCTCCTCCCCTGGCTGTTCGTCGGCCCCCTAGCCATCTGCCTCAGTGCATGGGGCTGGTTCCTCGTCACCCGGCTGTGGCTGAGCACCACTGGGCGCCTTCCGTGGCACCTGATGGACTTCCTCGACGAAGCCCACGAGCGAGGAGTGCTGCGACAGGCCGGAGCCACATATGAATTCCGCCATGCCCGACTACAAGAACACCTCGCCGCCTCCACGCAGCAGCAATCCCTACTGCAAACCTGAGTACCCGTGGTGTTCGGAGACCACAACGAGCGCTGCCAAGAAGGGTTTCGTCCGCTCCGCATGCAAGCAGAACGGCGACGAACGCCCCGGTGAAAAGACACCGCGCGGAGATCCGGCATCTCGGATGGCGAAGCGGACGCTGGTCACTGCTCTGACGCCCGCGGAGCCCCCACAAGAGACACCACCTGACTGAAGACACCGCGTGGTTGCTGATGCGCGACAACAGCGAGGTCCGGGCGGGGACAGCGGCCGCCGAGCGGGAGAGGACAGAGTTGCGGCCGTAGAGCGCCAGGGCGCGGGCACGGAGATGACTGGGCGGGCGCCGGCTCCCGGCATCAGCGCGCCGCGGTGATCCTGATCTCGGCCACCGTGCCGTCGCCCCGTAGAGCCAGCGCCCCCGGGCCTTCGTGCGGTACGCAGTCAAGACGGCCGAGCGCCGTCTCCCGCCCGTTCGGTGCGCCGACGGCGATCCCCTCGGTGACGGCCACGGCGAGCAGGGTCTCGCCCGCGGCGCACGCCATCTGCGCCCCCTGTGCGGCGGCGACGCTGACGATCCGTACTTGTGCCGTCGCCCGGCCCCTGCGGGTCATCACATTCATATCGCGCACCGCGCCCGCCTCCAGCCGGCAGTCCGTCGCCGCGTCGCCGGAGAAGGCGAAGGGGCTCAACGGTGCGACCGGATGCGGGGTCCCGTCCACGGTCAGCACCATGCCTTCGCCCTCGACCAGGGTGATCACGCGGTCGATCCCGGGAAAGGAAGAGAAGGAGCCTCCCGCGTCCACGTCCGCGACACTCACCCGCCAGTCGAAGCCGTCCTCGGGCTCCACCGGGGCCAGGGCCGCCTGCACGGCGCCCGACGCGACCTGCCGGGTCATACCGCCGCCGTTCTTCCACGGCATGCTGCGGTATCCGCTCCAGCGCAGAACATCTCCGCCCATCCGACGCCGCCTCCTTCTTCCGTCGTCCGGCCGATCGCCCTCATCGGCGAACCCGGACCCCATCGGGTCTCTCGGTCATAGGGCTGTACGAGCGCCCCCAGGCACGTGATCACCGAGTCCGGGGCCAGCCTACGTGCCAGCCAGGCACGCAGAGCGGGGTGCCCCGGCGAGGGCTTCGGCCGTGCCCTCCGACGGTCCCTCGGGGGCCCGGGGTCCCGTGCCGGGATCTCCTGGTGTGCGAACTCGACGGCGCCCGCGTCGCCGAGCAGGACGTGGGCCGCGCGTATGAGAGGGCCTCCGGCGCCCTCGTGCCGGTCACCGACGACGACCTGGACCGGCTGCCGCTGCCCACCGCGCACACCATCGAGCTGCCCGGTACCGTCCCCGCCGACGGCATCGACCCCCGGCGGCCCGGCGCCTACTACCTCCCCGCCCAGGACTCCCCCACAGGGGCCGCCCCTACCTCCTGCTGGCCGCGGGCCTGGCCAGGCGCCGCCAGGCCGTCGCCGTCAAACTCACCGTACGCGGCGACCGCGAGCGCCTCGGCCTGCTGCGGCCCCAGGGCGACGCCCTGACCGTCGAGCTGCTGCGCCGACCGGACGAGGTACAGGCACCGGCCGGCATCGCACCCGCGCCGGTCGACGCCGGGGTGACGACGAACTCGCCGCGGCCCTCGACCTCATCTCCGCGCGCAGCGCGGACTGTCTGACCGACGTCCCCCCCCCAGCTCGTCGACCACTACGCCCGCGCGTCCGGCCGCGTTCTGCTTGCGGCCTCGTGTGAACAGGCCTTCGGTCCGGACGCCGCCCCGGCACCTGGTCGCGTTCACCGCGCCGCAAGTAGCCCAGCGGATCAGGGACGAACGCCGCGGCCCCGAAGCGGGGCGGCCGCCGTGCTGTAGGCAGGCGTGGCGCTGGTCGTAGCGGAGTCATTCCTTCAAGTGTGGCGAGGCGGCTCCAGCCTCCACGTACAGGGCTCGGAGGTCGTCGGCGAGGCCGGCGTGGTCATGCAGGTCGATGTCCAGGGCGTGGCCCATGAGGCCGAACAGGTCGTGCACGAGTCGGTCGTACATCACGGGCAGGAGAAGCCCCTGAGGCGGCCGGGCATCCTCACCGAGCGTGGGCTGCGGGCGGACTCGATACTCGGCCAAGGCACTCTGGTGGGTACGGTAAATGACCACTGCTTCACGCAGGAGGTCCGGCCACGGCATGCGGACCGGTGGCGGAGCGGGCCGACCCTCGAAGACCGCACCTGCGTTGGCGAGTTGGTGGGCCTTGCGGGCGGCTTCGGAGGCGTCGGCGCGCTGCTGCAGGCTGTCCACCGCGTCCAGGCGCATCGCCAGGGAGATGATCGCGGCCGCGCGGCTGGCGGCCCAGATGGACTCGGCACGGCGTGCGCGGCGGGCGCGCGCGGCCTCCACACGTTCGGCCTGAGTCCTCTCCCCATCGTCGGGGGCGATGCCGTGGAGGTCGTCGCGCAATTGGAGGTAGCGGCGTTCGGCGGCCTGCCGGCTCTTGAGTTCCTGGGCGTAGGCGATGCGCCGCCATGTGACGTTGAGTCCGCGGGCCGCGCCGATCAGGCGCCGCTCGTCCAGGAGGAGCTTGTCACGCAGGGTGCGGATCACGAGAAGGGCTGCGAGCACGCTGGTCTCGTCGATGTCCGGGGCCCGGTAGCGGACGCGCTGGATCAACTCGTCGTATTTGGCGGCCACGCCAGTCAGGTCACGGTCCTCGATCGCAAACTCGCGGCTGGCAGCGAGGGCCAGTTCGCCGGCCCATTCATCCGGGTCGCGTTCGGGCTGGGTGTGTAAATGCAGCCAGGCGGCAGCGCGATTTATCTCTTCAGGTCGACCGCTACGTGTCGTCCTGATGACGACGCTTTTTGTCGTCCGCCGGACGACATTTTCTTGTGCAGGCATATGTGTCTCCAAATATGAAGTCTGGTTAGGGTCAGTGAGATTCTTCGGGGCTGGCCTCGACGTCCTGGGCGTGGTCTGCCGAACGGCGCCGGCGGATGGCACGTGCGGCGGCCGCGGCCGCCGCCCCGGTGGCCAGAACCAGCACTCCGGCAAGGTACTGGGGCCAGACCTCGTGTAAAGCGCTCTGCATCATGGCAGGTCAACGCGCTTGCGGCTGTTCCGCACGCGCGATTCTCCTCTCCGGAAGAAAGCCTCCGATACGGCACGGTGCCGACGAAGAACAGCGGTCGGGCCGCGCCAAGCCGTGACCCACGGCACATACGCCGTCCCGCACGCCCGCGTACGGCAGGGCGCGCAGACGGCCATGTCCCTCGCTATTCATAAGGGCGGCCCGCTCGGCCTGGACACCTGATTCAAAAGAGCGCCACCCTTCGCCACCCCCTGCCGGGTAGAGCGCCACCCTTCGCCACCCCGGAATAAAGAATTCCGGACTCTGGATTCTCGCGATTGATCCGATACAGAGGCGGCGCACAATAGGTACGTCGGATTCGGCGGCGAGGACCGGCGGCCCCGGCCGCGCAGCGCGACGCCGGGCGTGGGGCCGCCTGCCCTGAACCGGTCCCGCCGCAACGCGTCGCACGGCGTCGCCGGGGAAGGCGCTATCGGCCAGGCCCAGCGCGCCCTTGCCTTCGACTTCACCGACCCGCGGCCGCCACCGACGGACCCGTCCTCGGCGAGGCCGTCCGCGACGCCCGCAATCAGGCCGTTGCATTTCCCCGCAGGGAACGGGGCGTCTTCCCTCGGGTCGCCAACGCTGCGCCAGACGCCCGGAGTTGCGACGGCCGGCCAGCATCAGGACCATGTTGTTGTGCTCGCGGCCGGCACCACCGCTCTGCGGGATGACCGCGCGGGGTGCGAGGAGCGGAGCTGGGTGCTGCTACCTGGACGGCTGTGCGGCTCGGGGACGGAATGCCCTGTGGCGGCAATCGGTGATCCGCCGCCGGTCCAGGTAGTAGCGCAGGCGGGTACCTGCTTCATCGGCCCTGCTTTCCGCGCGGTCGGCGGTGGCGGCCTCCCAGCAGACGGCGACGGCTGCTTTGAAGAAGGCGGAGACGGGTTCGCCGTCTGAGGAAGTCACCTCTACGAGCAGGCGATCGGGCTCCGGGGAGTGTTCCTCGGGCGGGCCGGGTTCGGCGGTGGCCTGCAGTGGAGGGCGGTTGGGCAGGCTTTCCGCCGACAGTGTGTCCTCGCCTGTCGACCAGGAGGCCGCGGTGGCGGCAAGGATGATTCCCAGGTGTTCGGCGAAGTCCGGTCCGGGCAGGGGGATTTCGATGCCGGGGTGACGGTCGTAGCCGATGGCCACGGCCGCGGCCACGAAGTCGATCACCGCCGTGGCGGTCTCGGTGTGTTCCCGGGGCGCGGCCTGGGTGAGGCGGCTGAGAACACGCAGGACGGTGGGGATGCTGGTGTCGGCTGTGATCAGTGTGTAGGCGGGGGCATCGTCGTTCTCGGCCGGGTAGGTGCGGGTGAGTCCTTCCCGGAGGTCGGAGCAGGCCTGGGCCTGCCAGAAGCTGGCGGCGTAGGGGTCGCCGTGGGCGAGGTGCTGGAGGTAGAGGCTGTAGGAGGCGGCGGCGTCACCGGCCCCGGCGGCGTACTGCCACCAGAAGCGGGCGCCGGCTTCGGCTTCGGCGAGCTGGAGAACGCAGCCGAGGATCCAGGCGGCCCGGGGCTGCGGCAGCTGGTCGGTGATGAAGTCGGCGAGCTGGTCGGCGGTGCAGTGGACGAGGGCCGCCTCACACAGGGCGTAGAGACTGCGTGCGGCGCCGTCGTCCGCCACGTCGCGGCCGTGGGCGACCCACAGGGGTGCGCCGTCTGGTGCGAGTGCGGGGTAGGCGGTGTCCTCGTACGGGATGACGTCGGACGGAACGTGTGGCTCCTGCAGGAGCAAGGACTGGGCGAGCAGTTCGTCGATGGCGGGCATGGAGAGGTGATCACTCCCGGGTGTCGGTGTGGGGGTGGATGCCGTTCAGGGCTCCTCGGGCGTGGTGGTCCAGGGTGTGGGTGAAGGCCGGGGAGAGCCCGACGATGCCGGGAATGGCGTCGGGATCAAGGCCGCACAGGTAGCGCAGTACGGTGACGTCCAGCTGGTCTCGGGGCAGCTGGGCGATCGCGTCGAAGAACCGCGCGAGCTTCTCGATCTGGGCCAGGCGGGCTCCGAGGTCGGGGATCTGGGCCTGGGTGGCGGTGGAGAGCGCGGCCGTCCGCAGGTCGGGGCGCCCGTCGTGCCGCTGGTGGGCGCGGCACATGACGCGGGAGCGCAGCAGCAGCCAGGCGTGGCGGGGGGTGTTGGGGCTGGCGACTGCTTCTTCCCAGGTGAGCCAGAGGATGTCAAAGGTCTCCGCGACAACCCACTGGGCACGCTGGTCGGACTGGAGGAACACGCGCGCGTAGGCGGTGTAGGGCTTCTCCATGGCCTCGGTGAAGCCGTGGTGGGCTACCGGGCGTTCTTCGGGGCCTAATGGCTGGACGTCGTGGATGCGGCTCTCGATCCAGGTGAGGTTCTTGTTCGCCTCCCGGGCCGCGGCAGTCCACAGGCGGCGCAGCGGCCAGGCCGGGAGGTCCAGGGCACGGACCACGCTGTAGGTGATCTCCCAGCCCGGGTAGTAGCCCTTGCCGCGCAGGAGTTCCGAGAGGCGGCTCTTGGAGTATCCGGACCTGCTGACGAGCTCGTCGAGGGTCAGGCCGCTGGTGAACAGCCGGTTGCGGAGGAACTCCAGCCACGCGCGGTGGGTGGCGCCGACCTCCTCCTCGATCGACTCCGGCGGACGGCCACGCCGACTCGGCGGCTCTTCGTCGGGCTGCTCGGGCTCCGGTGACGTCATGACGGCTCCTCACGCCCGGCTGCCGCGGCAGCCGTCGAGGACCCCGGCCCTGTGGTGCGCTGCCGCTCTGTGCCGCTGAGGGCGGCCATGATCTGCTGGACGAGCAGTCCGAGCGAGGGCAGCAGCGTGGCCACGGCCGCGAGCTGCCCGAGCACGGTCATGACCGTGCTCCACGCGAGGACCGCTGCCAGTACGGCTACGGTCATCACCTGTGTGCGGGACATGTGCATCTTCCCTGACGTGAAGAGGGTCTGGAAGGCACCTCCGCGGCGGTGCTGAAGCGCCGCGGAGGAGCTGGACGCCAGCATGGTCCGTCAACACCCCGCCACTCAACGCGATCATGAAGATACGGAACAAAGGGCTCACGCAACCCCGGCAACATGAAGAGCCCTTTACGCCACGGCGGTCACCAGCGAGGGGCAAATCATGGCCGAATGAATGCTTTTGGTGGCGAAACCGCACTTCTCATTGCGGCACTGCGGGGAGGGAGCACTATGGAACACGGACGCCTCCCCCGGCGTTGCACCTTCCTGTCTGGAAGGCCGCGCGGCCCCCTTGTGCTGAAGAACGACCGAAGGGGACCGCACCGCTTCCGCCCAGCCTCCCGCTGGCGGAAGCGGCCGGCCAGGCCAGCCGAGCGTGCCGCGGCAGCGGCCAGTAGCAGCGCAACAACACCGCGATCTGCCGTGCCGCCTGACTGTACGACCGCGCCGGTGCTCTCGGGCCCGCCCCAGTGTCACCGACTCCTTGGCGTGACTACCTGGTTGGGGATGCCTCGGTGGTGAAGCCGGAACTGGGGAAGCGGCCTGGAATCAGGGGGCAGGTCAGCTTCTGGCGGGTGAGGAAACCGGTCATGGCGCCGGTCCATTCCCAGTTTCCGGCGCGGCCGATGACGACGATGTGGCCGTGTTTGGGATACCAGTGGAGTCTGTGGCTGTTGGTGGTGGTGCCCCAGGGGTGCAGGCCGCCGGGTTCCGGGTGCAGGGGGTCGGGGACGTCGTCGGAGTCGATCTCGCGCAGTTCGCGGTGTCGCGACTTCGGGACGGGGACGAGATGGTTTCGGCGGAACCAGCCGATCTGGCCCTCAACCCCGCCCTTTTCATGGGCCCCGCGGATTCCCGGCTGACTCCTGCCCAGGCTTGTTGCCGCTCTCGCCCTCCTCATCGCCACCTCCGCCGCTTCGCCCTTCACTGCGGCAGCGGCTTGGCGCTGTCACGCGGCTGGCTCTACGAAGCGCAACCGTCCTGGGCCACGACCTCGTTTAGAAGACGACGGCTCCTGCAAGCAACCCATGCAGGCCAGTCAAACGGGTGACCTTTCGCCGGTGACGCTGACATACGCCTATGAGCACACTAAATTCCCAACAGTAAGCAGGGAGTGTTCGATTGGCGGAGGCGCGTTCGATGACCGCGAAAGGCGAGGCGTCGGTTTCGACTATCGGCCTCGATCTCGAGGTGACCGGAATCCGAATGTCCAGGGGCACCACCTGCACTCTGTGAGTGGCTGCCGCTTGATTTCCGGCGAGGAAGGGCTATCGAAGAAAGTGGGGTCATGGATAAAAAAAGTTGGCACTGGCTCCAGCGTCAAGCCGAGTATCAAATCAGACGGATTACGTATCTGGGTGCCGGCCTCGCAGGTATCGGACTATTTGGAGCTGGCGATGTAGGTGCGGGCATTTTCAGTCACGCCTCCGGATTTCGTGTTGCCTTCATGGTTCTAGCCCTGGCTACAGGGGCGAGTCTTGGTCTTGCCTGGGAACCCTGCCAGAGAGCAATTTTCGAAATCGAGCGAGACCACAGTCATGAAATGGACGCTGATCGAGATCGTGAATTGCCAGGTCAAGGACTCTACTTGGCGTCAGTGATACTTCTCGCTTTGACCGCGCTCGTGCTTGCAGCTGCAGCTTTTAGGGCCGCGGTGTGACGAGGGGCAGGTAGCGCATAATTCTGCCATGCTGGATCACTGTTCCTGAATCGATTTCCTCAGCCGGCATGTGGCCGTTATCCCGGACTATTAGAAACTGTACGACGTTCGCGCTCGCGGCCGGCTGAACCAGGAGACCATTGTGCTGTGCTGGCAGTGAGGCTCTTCTCACGGTGTACGCGGCTGATTCCACTGGGCCGGCTTGGTGGCTGCAGCTGATAGGGGGGGAGGGCGGAGCCAGCCCCAGTCGATGGAGGACAAGTTCTCCACAGGAGTGCGGTCGGCTGTCACTTCGGGCACAAGCAGGTTGTCGCCCCTGTGAAGAACTACTGGGAAGCGCAGCTGGGTACGGTCTTCGATCTCGCCGAGGGTGACCTGGAAGACACGGAACTCGTCGAGTTCGAGTGCTTCGAGTTGGTTGAGGTTCTGGGTGAGTAGAAACGCTTTGGCCCTGAGCTCGCCTTGCTCGGTGAAGATGATGATTTTCCAGAATTCCCGGGGGAGTCTCACCCCACGGAAAGCGCGATCGTTGTCCTGGAAGACGGGGCCGCCGAACATGCTGACCCTCAGGTCGTCGACGTCGACATCGGCGAAGACGGCGTCCTCCAACTGGCCCCACACTCCGTTCTTGGAGCTTTGGTTGAAGTCATCCATCTGGGGGGTGATGTTGGTGTAGAAGAACGAGTCGGAGTTGGCCTTCTCTGCTTCCGACAAGCTGCCCCACAGCAGGTCGGCGCGGCGGGCGATGTGGCCGCGGTCCAGCCTGTTGTTCTCATACAACTCGTTGCCCACCTGAGCGGCGGCGGGCAGTCGGGGGTCCTTGACGAAAGGGATCCCGCTGCGGCTGAGCTTCTTGAGAGAAGCGCCGTCGATGTTCCATCCGACCCAGAACGGGAAGCGCCGATCCGCGCTAAGCGCCAGGGAGAAATGCGTGTAGGGAATGACCTCGGAACCATCGAGACTGACTGCGTTGCGGGCGAGGCCAGCATCCAACTGTGGGACGTCGACGTGCTCACTGAGGAAGCCGGCGTCGTATCCAGTCGTGGCCTGGATGGCCTCCGTGGTGGGCGGTGTAAGGCTGATCTCAAGTTTCTCGAAGACTGAGGTAGACAAGCAGGCCAGGGCGTGCTCGTCTGGTCCTCCCACGCTTTCACCACCGAAGTGCAGCCCGGCCAGGACCGTGCTGGGGCGGCCGTTGCCATGCTTGAAGAGCCACACCGCCCCGGAGTCCCCCGGAAGGCTGATCCCGCCGTCAGCCGGCGGGTTGGTGGGGTCGGGGCCGATCTCGAAGCAGCCGATGCTCCTCACGCCAACCTCAGCGCCGTAGTTGATCTTGGCGACCGTATCGATGCGGCGGACGACGCCATGGGTGACGCCGGTGGTCCGCCCGCTCTTGACCACCTTGTCGCCTAGTTCGGGCTCGCCCAGTTCCTTGGGCACCACGCCAAGCTCGAAAATCTCCCGGGTGAAAGAGCGGTCCTCAACGGTCGCGATCGCGCAGTCGCCGGCCACGCCGAGGTGG
Source organism: Streptomyces vulcanius (assembly GCF_042653945.1). Taxonomy (NCBI): domain Bacteria; kingdom Bacillati; phylum Actinomycetota; class Actinomycetes; order Kitasatosporales; family Streptomycetaceae; genus Streptomyces; species Streptomyces vulcanius. Next base: position 47,392 of record NZ_JBHSFK010000040.1, read on the forward strand.
GAGCGAGTGAGCACGCCGAGGAGGTTGCGGTGGGTGCGGTTGTCGTCGTGCGGGCTGGGCTGGAAGACCTCGTTGCCAAGCTCTCCGTCACCGCCGTGCAGCACATGCCAGTTACTCAGGATGTACGGCTTGCCGTCGCTCTTATCGAAGACGATGCAGCCGACGGTGCCCGCTCCGGGCGGCACGGTCCCGGCCATACCGACGCTCACGCCCGGCGCGATCGGGTCCAGCCGAGTCTTGCGAGCTGGGCTTTCGCCCTCTTCCACCGTCCGGAAGTGCGGCTCGTAGGTGCGCTCGAGCACGTCGGTGGGTACCTCGACGCCTTCCCAAGGGATGGTTTCGGGGATCAGGTTCGTGCCCAGAGCGCCCAGCGCCTCCTGCTCCGCCTTGGTGGCCACGGTGAACTGCACCACCAGCTGCCGGCCATACCTGCCGTCTGTGACCTTGCGACCGATCCCGACGGAGGTGATGTTCGGATCCTCCAGCAGCTCGGGGCTGCAGGCGCGGATGAAGCGCCGTAGCGACTCGATCCGCTCCTTCTCAGCGGATGCGGTCCTCTTCGGCGAGGCGGCGGTCTTCTTCCTGGACTTGGCGGTCACGCCGGGATTTTCCCTTCGCCAGAGGAGATGGCCCGTGCGGCGAGCCCGGGAATTCGGCTTCCGGTCAGCGCAAGAGCCGCCTCGCAGCCACGCAATGACTACAAATAGTAGCCACCCTTCACCTAGCGTGAGAGGAATTGGAGCGCTCAGTCAGCTTGACGCACGCACTGTTCAAGCATCAAGGGACACGAGCAGGGCGTCCGGATGCACCGTCAGCCCGAACCCGGGCCCGGATGTGCGCGGGTCACCGTCGGCCTGGTACTTCGGCGATCCCATCGCTTTCAGCCGCTTCGCCAGCGTCAGCGCGTAGCAGTTGTCGCACCCCTCGGAGACGCGGTCGCACCCCGTGGTCGGGTTCCACGTCGCCTCGGTCCACTCGATCGCACTGCGGTCACTCACTGGCCGGCCCTCCATCCACTCGAACCGAGCCTCATCCCCGACGGCGCAGTCGCGGCCCGCTGTAACCCCAACGACCCGCCGCACCACCGGGTACTGGCATCCAACCATCCGACGTCCGCACCGTACTCACTACCCCAAAAATGAAACATATGTTCCCTTCCTTGTGATGGTCTACGTACTGCAAACCAGCCGTCCCCTGGGTGCTGGCCTGCTGCCTCCCGCAGCCAGCCCCCTCCCTGTTCACGCTGTGGGCCGCAGTGCCGCCGACCCCGGCACTGCGGCAGCCGTCCCGGAATCCCGTCCTGCTCGTTCCGTGCGGGCCCGGCGCAGGGCGGCGGCCTCGGTGGTAGCGGCTGCGCGGCGGCGCTGAGCGCGGGTCACCTCGATCGAGGCTGTCGCATCGTCCGGGACGACTTCGGGGTCGGGGAACGCGCGGCGGCTGAGTTCGCGCATCGCCCGGGTCTGCCGCTCCACCGCTTCCTCGATGCCCGGGTCCACCCGGCGGGGCGACGCGGTCTCCTGGTGCGCGGCGAGCGCGCGGCGGTAGCCCTTGCGCGCCGTCTCCCCGGTCCTCGCCGGGCCCGTGGGCGCGGCCGGGACTTCCGGGGCTACGTCGGCTGGAGCAGGCATGGGTACGGCGCCGGGCGGCAGGATCCGCAGGGTGAGCACGACCGTGCGGCCCGCTGCCTTGTTGGCAGCCGCGATGATCCGGGTCTGCTCCAGGCGCGTCTTCGTCGCCCAGGCCGTCGACTCCGGGCACACGGTGAGCTGGCCGGAGTCGGCGTCGTAGCCGACGGCGGTGACGTGCCCGGCGAGCTCGGGGGCGATGGCCTCCCACCGCTGGCGCAGCGTGGCGCCGGCGGCCGGGAGCTCCCAGGCCCGCTCGGTGACCAGCGCGCCGATCGCGGCACCGAGCCCCATCGGCTCGCGCCCGTCGCGTCGCACCGTACGGACCGGCTGCGGCTTCTGCTTCGCCTTCTGGCTGCTGCCGTTCTTGCGCGCCGTCTCCATCGCGGCCCGCAGCGCGACCCGGGCCAGGTCGACCCCGGACACCTCGCCGCCGCTCATGCCTGCCCCCAGGTGGCGTAGCCGAGGTTCAGGTGCCCGAGCCGGGAGAGGTGCTGTGCCTGGTCGACCAGTTGGTGGCTGAACAGCCGTCGCGCGGACGTCTCGCTGTACCGGTCGATGTGGTCGAAGACGACGCTGTGGTCTTTCATCCCCCGCACCCGCCAGTTGCGGACTTGCTCACGGGTCAGCTCCTCGAGGACCAGGTCCTGGTCGTCGTCGACGTCGGCGGTCTCCGGCTCCGGTGCGGGGACGACGGCGGCCTGGCGCGGTGCGGGCAGTACGACCGGGGCCACCGGCGCGGCTGGGACGACGTCGGCCGGCTGCGCGGCTGCGGCTTCGGCGCGGGCCTTGGCGGCGGTCTGCCGGGCGCGGACCTGTTCCCACTTGTACGCCTTCGCCCACGCCCGGGCGGTCACGTCCTGGTGCAGTTGCTGCTCGGTCGCCGCCCGGCGCTCGGTCTCGGAGGCGCCGGGCAACGCCGCGTCGACGGCGGCCGCCAACGCGCGGCGCTGGTCGCGGCGGTCTTCCTGCTTCTCCGCGCAGCGCGGGCAGTCCTGGCCGGAGTCGAGCAGCATCCGGTCGTCGCATCGCACGTCGCCGCACTGCTGACGCTGGGGCAGGGCCAGGCCGATCAGCCAGCCCACTGGGTCTTTGATTGGCCCGTGCAGCCGCATCTGGTCGGCCAGGCGGCGGGCGAGCCGGTCGGCGAGGACCTGCGGAGCGTCGGCGCGACCGGCGAACCCGATCACCCGCTTCAGCTCGCTGCGGGCTGCGGCCTCCACCAGGCGGCGGGCGGCCGGACGGTCCAGCCGCGCCCACACCAGGTCAACCGCAGCCAGGACGGCCCGCAGATCTTCCGGCGGCAGGGGCACCCTCCCCCGCTGCTGCCTGCCCTGACCCGCACCGTGCACGACCCGCACCGGAGTACCCGCCACCGGCCCGCAGCCGGGCTTCTCGCTGCTGATCGACGGGGACTTCTTCGGTTGTTCCCCGCGCAGCGGGCCGCCGTCCTCGCGCACGCACGCGCGGTCCGGCAGACCAGGGTTCCCACCACGGCCTTCGCCGGAAAAGCCACCAGAGAGCGGGAGAGAACCAGCAGGAGTAACCACAGGAGCGTGAAAGGCGTGAAGGTGTGCAGCAACGGCGAGGTCTGTGGAACCGGCTTCCCCGCCCTGCCCGGCGTCCTCCACCCCAGTAACCACAGGGGTTACAAGGCTTCCGGCCGTCTCATGATCTCCGGATGCACTACCGGCGAGGTCTGAAAACACGGAGGCGGCGGCCTCGCGGGCCTCCCGGACGAGGACACCGTGAGCCCGGGCGACCGGGAGCAGCCGCACCCGGCTGCGCGCGTTCAGCCCGGACGCCGTCTCGCGGCGGTCCACCGTCAGCACGTCCTGCTCCTGGAGCCGCGCCAAAACCTTCGCTCCAGCGGCCGGCGAGCAGCCCAGCAGCCGTCCCGCCGTCGCGGCCGGACGGCCCCGCTCGGTGTCCACGCTGCCGGAGCACAGCTGCAGCCAGCCCCTGGAGTTCGAGGACAGCACCATCAGCAGCAGCCCGAGCCGGTCCGTCGCCGCCCCGCGCCCCGTACGGTCCGCAAGCATCCCCGCCCGGGTGACCCGCCCGTCCTTGTCCGCCCAGCCCGGCGCGAACAGCGCCTCGATCAACTTCAGCAGGACGACCAGCTCCACCCGCGACAACGCCAGGACATGCCGCCGGTCCCCGCCGTGCTGCGCCCGGTACATCGGGATCACCCAGCACTCCAGGCCCGTCATCCGCCCGGCAGCGCTGGTCGTCTCGTTCGACCCGACCACGCCGCGTTCACGCAGCTCAGGCAGCACCTTGTGCGCGATCCGGGACGTCTTCAGTCCCACCCACCGGCCCAGCTCCTTGGCGGTGATCCGGGTGCTGTAGTCGTCCGCGACCTTCGCCTTCGCCATCAGCACCACCGCCGCGAGCCGCGCGGGGTCACCAGCGCCCTTCAGCGCCGGGTCCGACACCAGAGCCCGCACCGCGGCAAGCAGCCGGGTCCGCATCGTCTTCGACAGTTGGAGCGGGTTGCCCAGCTCCAACTGAACGACCGGACCGGCCTGCGCCGGCACCGACCGCAGCTGACGGCGCGAAACATCGCCAACGGGGATGTCGAACACGGAAGCGGCCGACGCCGCCATGGCACTCACCGGGCCACCTCGGCGGAGACGATGACAGGCGACAGGTCGATACGGATCACCCGTGCAGGCTCCGACCTCCGGCCTGTGGACAGATTCCAGCGAGCGGCGACGGGCTTGTGGACAACCGAGGAAGGGGTCCGTACTTGAGGCAGGCCTGCCGCAGGAAACACGCGATGAACCGAGCGAAAGGCCGGGCATACGGGATGAATCGTGCTGTGAAATCCGTCAATGTGGGACGTCACAGACGGGCAAAGGGTGATGAAACGGGCGTATCTGGGCTGGTAAAAGCCCGAGCAGTCGTGCAAAATGACGACGGCCTCCTTCTCTGAAGGTGGTCGTGCAGAAGCCCCCTCGGGGTGCTTCTGATTCTGGTGAGAACCGAGAGTTGAACCGCTTGGCCGGGTGCGAACCGGTCGGGCGATCCCTTCGGAGGGCCTGCGAAGCTCTCCGGTGGCAGATGGGGCGCCAGCTGAGGTGACTGCGAATCACCTGGGAGCTGGTCCCCGGGCGGCCAAGCCGCCCCTCGACTAACTCATGCCGCTCCCCTCAACCGAGGGGCAGGCGGCTGTGCGCAGCACAAACGCCCCGTCGAAGGGCCAGCGGTCGCTCATGCGCTGCTGGCACCACGGCGGGGTGCTGTGTGTCTGGGGCAGGGTGCGGGTACCCTGGGTCATGTCGATCACCTTGGACTCGCTGAAAAGGACGGGTGGTCGGCTGGCCGTCGGACTCCTTCGACAAAGTCCTTCGGCCCGCCCCCTCGACTTGCTCAAGGTCGCGGGGGCCATTTTTTTATTGATCAAGCTCGGGGACACGATACTCCCCCGCCTCTCCGATACGGGCGCCAGGGGCTTACGTGTCGCATGGCCCCACGTTTGCTGTCGGTCCGTCAAACGCGCCACGCCCTTCGTGAAATGAAGCATCTCCATGTGCAGGAACGCCCTGGTGAACAGGCAAGTTTCCTTGATTCGAGCACATTCTGATCGCAAATCAAAAGCCCTTTGGACAGGTCGATCTGCGATTCCCGTGGGGCGGTCAACTTGATGCCCGAGCGTCCCGCGCCACGGGATGTGGTCCGACTCAAGCTCGCCGAAAGCACGCCCAGAGGGAGACGATGCTGCGTCGCGGATAGGGTCACCTTCGTGCAACAGCGACTGGCCCTCTTCGATCTGGACGGCACGCTGGTTGACCGGCGATCGGCCTTCAGCGATGCCGTGGTCGGCGTGTGCCGGACGCACGGCTTCGGGTCCGAGGTCGAAGCGTGGCTGCTTACCGAACTCGCAGACCGAGCTGGTCCCGGCAGCTTCCTCCGGGTGTGCGAGGCCTTCGCGCTGACCGAGCCCGCAGCGGAGCTCTGGCAGACGTATGTCGACCAGATGGCAGCTGCCGTCTCCTGCCGTCCCGCCGTCCTCGAGGGCTTGGCCCGCCTCCGCGAGGGCGGCTGGACGATCGGCGTCGTCACCAACGGCGCCGCCGACATTCAACGCGCCAAACTCACCGCCACCGGCCTTGCCGACCTGGTCGACGGCGTCGCCGTCTCCGGCGACCTTGAGATCCGCAAACCCGACCCGCGGCTCTTCCGTCTCGCCGCCGGGCGGTGCGGACACGACCTGACCGAGGGCGGCTGGATGTGCGGCGACAACCCCGGCGGTGACATCGGCGGTGGCCAGCAGGCCGGGCTGCGCACCATCTGGCTGCGCGGCCGTCCCTGGCCCGCCCACGTCGACGCCCCCGACTACACCGTTGACGACGTCCTCGACGCGATCGGCATCCTGCGCACCCATGACCACCGGAGGTAGACCCGTGAACGCTGTGAAGGAGACCGTCGCGATCTTGCACCCGGGCAGCATGGGCGCGGCCGTCGCCGCCTGCGCCAACCTGAACGCGAAGAACGTCCTGTGGTGCAGCCAGGGCCGCAGCGAGGCATCGATCGCGCGCGCCGAGCAGGCCGGGCTGGAGGCGGTGGAGTCACTGAGCGAGCTGTTGGACCGCGCGGACATGCTGATCAGCCTGTGCCCGCCCGCTGCCGCCGAGGACATCGCCCGCCAGGTCGCCAAGCACGGCTTCCGCGGGGGCCTGTACGTGGAGGCGAACGCCATCAGTCCCGAGCGTGTGCGCCGGATTGCTGGCTTGCTGCCCGAGACGTGGGCGGTGGTCGACGCCTCGGTCGTCGGCTCCCCGCCGACCGGCGGGAAGACCCCGACCCTGTATTTGTCGGGCCCGAGCGGTGCGACGGAGTGCGTCGACGCGGTCTTCGCGAACACCGCGGTCCACACCCACTGGCTCGGTTCCGAGCTCGGGCAGGCCAGCGCCCTCAAGCTCTCGTACACCGCGTTCCAGAAGGCATCCCGGCTGCTGGCCGCACTGTCGATCGGCATCGCCCGCGAACATGGCGTCGACCAGGAGCTCATCACCGTCGCATCCAAGCGCACCGACTCATACCTCACCGAGCCGCAGTACATCCCGAAGACCGCAGCCCGCGCCTGGCGCTGGGGCCCCGAGCTGGACGAGGCCGGCGACATGCTCGCCGCCGCAGGCATCCCGGACGATGTGCTGCGCGCGGCCGCGCGCACGTTGGAACGGTGGCACGCCATCAAGGACGACACGGAGATCACGCTCGATGCCGCCCTCGACCAGCTCGCTGCCCCGATCACGCCGCCGGCCCCTCCGAACGACGCCACAGCGCCTGCCGAATGAGCCGCGCGGCCTGCGGCGGCTGGGTCAGGTCCGTCCGCAGCGTCAGATCGAACCGGAACCCGGCGTGCGCGACCAGATCGGCCTGGGTTTCTTCCCACACCGTCATCCGCGTCGCCGTGTCCGCATCCCCACGGCCCTGCGAGCGCTGCTCGGTTACCGCCCTCGGGCACCACAACAGCACGGTCAGCCACTCCGCCGGATACCCGGCGAGCAGCTCCTGTACCCCGGCGACCTGACCAAGATGCACGATCGGAACCCCGGCCGCGAACGCGTCAGCGAGGCCGGGCCGGTCGATGACGTAGACGTTGCCGTACCGCTCGTTGTAGTAGACGACGTCCCCGGCTGCCTCCAGGCTCTCCAGCTCTGCCACGGCGCCCATGCGATAGCCGTCGGTCTTCCCTGTCCCGACCTTCATCCGGGTGAACTGTTCGTACTTGCGGTCGGCCTTCGCCAGCGCCGCAGTGACGGTGTCCTTCCCGGCCGCCGGCGGCCCGTAGAGGATGATGCCCGGTTTCATGCCGGCATCGCCCCGATCGCCTGCCGGGCCTGGTCTGCCAGGGAGATCGCTCCGCCCATGCGGTTATCGACTACCAGATGTGGGACCGCCGGACGCAGATCTACGTCGATCGTGGCTACATATTCGTCCCACCGCTCAAGTTTCCACGCGTCCCGGGCCGCGCCGCGATGCGAGATGTACTCATGCATCGACTCCACGTCGCACTGCACCCAGATCGGTGCCACGTCGACACCATGCGACGCGCACTTGTTGATCAGCCGCTCCATCCAGTGCTTGTCTGTGAGCTCCGCGATGAACGGGGCGGTCACGACCGCAGAGATGCCGCAGGTCACGTGCGAGTAGACGGCCTGCATCAGCGCGGCGTACTCGGCTGGCCGGACCTTCGTGCGGTACACGTCGGTGTGGCGGTCCTGCGGTTGTGATCCCAGCGCGGCCAGCAACGGCTCCACCAAGGGCCTGGTCAGGGGATCTTTGTCCACGAGTGGCCAGCCCGTCAGCTGGGTCAGGAACCGCGCGAACTCGGTCTTCCCGGATCCCGCGAAGCCGCCGACCAGCACCACGCAGGGGCGGTGCGGGTCTCCGCCCGTACGACGACGCTTCCAGGCCTCCATCACCCGCTTCTGCCAGCTGTAGCTGTCGAACCCGTCGCCGTCCGCAATCCGCGTCAAGGCCCGTTCCACGGCGATGACATGCAGCCCATTGCGCTGCTCGGGAAGAGGACTGACCTCGAACTTCGTTTCCTCCCCCGGTAGTGCTGGCCGGAATCCGAGGGATGGCTCCGTCGCCCGATACAAGAGGCAGTAAGCCCGACGATACGGCGGACCCGGGTAGCTCTCGCCCGTCTCGTGCTGGCTCAAGGTCTGAGGATTCGCGGCCGGTACATCCTTCAGCCCGGCCTGCTCTGCCACGAGCCGCAGTTGCTCACCCGCGTCTTCCAGCGTCAGTCCGTGAGCCTCCCGGTGCTCCCTGAGCCTGTCCGGGCGCCACCCTGCGCGCTTTCCCACCCCGTGGTCCTCCGTCTTCACCATGATCCGGAGCCTAAGGGCGGGCCCCGGAAACCCGTGTGTAGCTTGTCGTTGAAAACGCGTTGAGGAACTCGTTCAGCGAAGTGACGAGCAGTTCGTGATGTTCCTCCGAGCCTCCGCCGGGTGTGATGGCCCCCACACGCAGTGGAGTGTTTGGAGGGCATCGCAATGGCGGATTGTGTTGGGCGGGACCCAGGAACGTCACGCGTCGAACTCGTAGTCCAGTACGTACGCTGTCGAGTCCAGAGTCATCTCGTTGATCTCCACTGCTCGCCCTTCGGCATCGAACGCCGTGCGCGCCACCTTGATGACGGTTCTGTCGGCAGGGATGGCCAGTCGGGCTGCTTCTTCTGCGGAAGGCATGCGCACTCGGATCTCCTCGCGGAAATGGGCTGGTGCGTGACCAAGGTCGGCCAGGCGAGCGTAGATGCCGCCGGGTCCGGTGTCGGCCTGCACGATGGGCGAGCCTGCAACGAGCAACTGCGGCAGGTACGACTCCGCGATCATGACCGGGCGTCCCTCCATGACGTATCGCCGGCTGCGTACGCAGACCGTTTCGCCGGGCGCCAACTCAAATACGTCGCTGATGTGTTGAGGTGCGGCCGTGCTCTCCAGCACCTTGATCTGGTCGACGTCCGGAGCGCGGTGGTCGTCTGCCGACCAGACTGTTTTCCCGCTTCCCCACTGGTTGCGGGCAAGCCGCTGGATGCCGCGGCGGCGGATGGGCTGGAACGAGATAACGCGGGCGACGGCCCCTTTCTTGGTCTCGATGAGGCCCTCGGTGCGCAAGATCTTCATGGCCCTGCGGGCCGTGAGGTCGGCGACGCCGTGTTGTGTGGCCAGCGCGTTTTCTCCAGGCAGGCGATCGCCGGGGCCGTAGTCCCCGCGCTCGATCGCTGCCCTCAGCTCAGCCGCGATCTGCTGAGCCTTGGTGAGCTGCGCGCCCGTCTCATCGGTCATCTGTCTCCCAACCTCGGTATCGATCCTAGGCCGCTGGTTACCGAGGTACCTCGCGGGACGGCTTGAACACACCGGGAGTAGCCCGCACATGCTACAGCCTCGGTACCGATGTTATTGACATCGGTACCGAGGAGAGTTCTACTAGAGAAGCAACCTCGGTACCGAGGTTGTGAAATCCCTAGTCGGGTCCCCCACGGACCCGGCTCCCCCACCCGGAATCGCCTGAGGGCGACGCCGGATGAGGGAGCCGGAACCTCGGTCCCCTACCAGCACCACCGCAGGAAGTCGTCCGCCTCGCGAGAGGGGGCCGGGGTTGATGCACCACTAAATCCCCTGGGCGCGACTCACCTGCGTGCACGTCGCAGCGCTATGCGCTGTCCGTCCTCCAGGACGCCGGGTCTCCCGTGCGCCTGGCGGGCGGAGAGAGCACCGCGACGCAGCCCCTTCCCTCCCTACGCAAGGAGATCCGCATGACCATCACGTCCGCGATGCCCACGGCCCGCAAGCGTCTGACCCGGACCCGCACGAAGCAGGTCAGCAGCCTCCCCGCCATCGTCGTCTCGAAGCTGCTCCCCATCGACATCGACCTGCTCCCCGGCACGGAGAGCCTGGTCTGCCCGAACTGCCGGACCTGGTGCCCCATCACCGGGCACGACGGCCACAACCCGAAGCTGGTCCCCCACCACACCGGCCGCGCCGGCACCGCCGAACCCCGCCGGTGCATCGGCAGCAACCGCAGGGTGAAGCTGGATCTGACGATCGCTGAGTGGCGTGAGCTCCTGGCCGACGCCATCACGGAGACGTCGTCCCGGCGCCCGACCAACGTGCTCCGCAAGCCGAAGATCTCGCCGGTCCCCGCCATCGTCCACATCACGGCGCCGGACCTGGACGCGAGCGGCACGCTCCGGCTGTTCCGGGCGCACTGCGAGCAGTGCGAGGTCTGCCAGGAGTCCGGTCACGCTCACTGCGCCGAAGGCAGCCCGCTCGCCCGTCTCTACCTCTACAAGCTTCGCAACGCGCCCGGCCGGGCGACTGCGGTGCAGGAAGAAGAGGAGCCGGGTGACGGCCGGGCGCTGTGGCTGCTGCGGGAGATGAAGTGGGCATCGACGGAGACCGCGGTGCGTGAGACCGACACCCGGCGCGCGGAGCTGCCCGCCGGTGACGCTCCGCTGGGCAGCCCGCTGGTCCCGCTGACCACGCTTCGCCCCAAGCGCTCCGAGCGCTGAACCGCCACGCACGATCGACCACGGCCCCGGCCATCCCGTACGCGGGATGGCCGGGGCCGTGGCTGCTCGAACGGCAGCCGACTCCCCGACTGGGGAGTGAACGGCGACAGCCCCAGGGATTGGGCCCCCGGGGCTGTCCAGGACCTGTCTGGAGGACCTGATGCACCACAGCATGACACGCTCCGCGGCACGGCCGACGGCTGGCATCGTCGACGACATCGAGCGCGAGGACGACGCCAAGGGCTACGAGCCCGAGGACGCTGCCCGCATCGACGTCGCCCTGGTGCTCCTGCCCGCCACCACCCCGGTGCTCGCCGGTTGGGGGGTGGCGGCGTGATCACCAGCCTGACCGACGCGGAGCGCGCGGAGCTCTCGCGGAAGAACGCGGAGCAGAACAAGCGGTCGGAGGACAACCGCCGATGACCGCCCGTCAGACGGATGACCTGTACGTCCGCTACATGAAGGCGTTCCAGGACTCCACCGAACACACCACCAGCTGCGAGGCCTGCCAGGAAGGTCAGGAGTGCGTGGCCGGGGCGCCGATCCACGAGCGCTTCGCCCGGCTCCAGGACGCCTACCAGGCCCGGCAGAAGCAGCAGCGCCGCTGACCTCCGGCATTGCCCGTCGTCTCCGCCCCTCGCCGGGCGGGGCCGGCGGAGAGCGTCGGGATGTCACCCCGCTCCGGCCGTCCGGCCGCCGCACCACGCGAACAGCCCCAGGGTGGCCGCCCTGGGGCTGTCTCGTACGCAACGGACCTATGGGAGGCCCCATATGAACCGCTCCGTCATCGTAACCACCGTCCAGGCGACGCGCGCCGCCCAAGCCCCCGCTGCCGACCTGCCGGTCAACAGCAACTGGCGGGTCCGCGGCGCTTGCGCCCAGGAGGACCCCGAGCTCTTCTTCCCCATCGGCAACACCGGCCCGGCGCTCCTGCAGATTGACGAGGCCAAAGCGGTGTGCCGCAGGTGCCCCGTGTTGGAGACGTGCGCGGCCTGGACGCTGGAGACCGGTCAGACGCACGGCGTATCGGGCGGCATGTCCGAGAACGACCGCCGCCGCATCAAGCGCCGTGCCGCCCGCCAGGCCCGCAACGCCTCCTGAATCTGGTCCTGACGGCTGCCTGATCCGCCCGCACCGACCGCTGCACCTTGGCGGCCGGGACGGGCGGTGACGGGGAGCCGGACAGCCCGGACCGACAGCCCAGGGAGGCCCTGATGGGCACGACGACCACCCCGCTCGACACCGCGACGACCGATGCCGGCACCACCCGGCTGCCGGACTCGCTGTGCACGCACACGCCGCACTGCCCGCCGGCCTCCAGCCCGGCCGCGGAGGCCGCCCGCGTCGTGGCCAGCCACCCGGAGCAGGGCTGGAGCCTGCTGTGCAACGCCGTGCTGGTCTTCGACGACACCGGCGAGCTGCTCCCCGACGGCCGGGTCATCGACCCGCACCGTCCCCTCACGATCACGGCCTGACGACTGCCTGATCCGCTCGCACCGGCCGCCGCACCACGGCGGACAGGATCGGGCGGTGACGGGAGTCGGACAGTCCCGTTTCGCTCCCGCCCGGCGGGAGCCACGGACAGTTTCGAGCCCGCCCCCCAGCACTCCCCCGGACCCGCCGCCCGCACCACGGGCAGCGGGCTTTTCAGCACGGCCCGCTCCGGGAAGGCAACGGCCCCTCGAGGCCCATTTCGGCTCCGCCGACCGCCGTTTCGGGAGCAGCCGCCCGCGTTTCGGGAGCGGCCCCCACCGTTTCGCCCACACCCTGAACGACCCCCTCCGGAGGCCCTCATGACGATCACCGACTGGCCGCGAACCGCGGCCGAACCCGACCCCGAATCGGCTACTCCGGCCGCCGTTTCGGGAACGCACGAGCCGGTTTCGAAGATGCCCGGCGCCGTTTCGGAGGCGCAGGACTTCGCTTCGGAGACGGAAAGCGGAACCGGAACGAAGACCTCGCCGGGGAAGCTGACCGGCAGCCAGAAGTGGGCCGCCGGAGCGATCGTGATCGCCGCGCTCGCCCTCGCGGGCATCGGCCTGTACCTCAGCTTCGAGCACGTCGCGGACTTCGCCTTCAAGGAGCTCCGCTTCGGCACGCTGGGCAAGGGCCAGCTGTTCGCGGTCGGCGTCGACGTCGGCATCATGGTGATGATCGCCGTCGACCTGCTGATGGCCTGGCTCAAGCGCCCCATCAGCTGGATTCGCTACCCGGTGTGGCTGCTGACCGGCGCGACGGTCATCCTCAACGCCGCGTCCGGGGCCCCGGAAGGGGCCTGGAGGCTGCTCGACTACGTCGCCGCCGGCGCCCACGGTGTCGTGCCGATCCTCTTCATCACGGTCGTGGAGATCGGGCGCACCTCGATCGACCGCATGGTCCGGCCTGACCAGGCCGGACGTGACTCGATCCCGTGGCTGCGGTGGGTCCTCGCCCCGGTGGCGACGGCCCGGATCTTCCGCCGGATGCGGCTGTGGGGGGTCACCTCCTACCCGGAGATGATCCACCGCGACCAGCAGCTCATCGCCTACGAGCAGTGGCTCAAGCGCAAGTACGAGGGCGACATCTCCAAGGCCAGCGAGGATGAGCTGCTGCCGATGAAGATGGCCCCGTACGGCTACACCGTCGACCAGGCCCTGGCCATGCCCGATGCGCAGGAACGGGCAGCTCAGGAGCGTGAGGAGGAAGCCGAGCGCAGGCGCTTGGACGCGGAGACGCGCGGCGAGGTCGCCAAGGCGGAGTCCGAAGCGGAGCGGCTGCGCGCCAAGGGCAAGGTGGAGGCGGTCCGCGCTGAGGTCGACGGCCAGACCGGCCAGGCCCGCGCACACGCCCGAGCCCAGGTCAGCGCCGCAGAGCGGGCCGCTGAGCTGGAGGAGAAGGCGACGGAGAACGCGCTGGTCGCCGAATCCCGTGCCCGTCAGGCGGAGGCGGAGCGCAAGGCGGCCGATAAACGCCGCGCGGCGGCGGCCGCCGACCTGCAGACGGCCGAACTGGAGCGCCAGGCAGCCGAGAAGCGGAAGGAAGCTGCGGAGGCCGACCGGGTCGCCGCGGCGGAGGCTCAAGCGATCGAGACCCGGGGTATCGCCGAAGCCCGGAAGGCTGCTGCCGAAGCTGACGCGGCTGTTGCCGAAACGGCGAAGGCCGCTGCCGAAACGCGGCGCCGCGCTGCCGAAGCCGACCGGCTGACGGCGGAGGAGACCGAGCGCACGGCGACCGCCCGCGCCAACACGCAGGCGGCCCGGGAGCGTGAGGCCGAAACCGAACTCCGTGCTGCCGAAACGCGACTCGCCGCCGCCGAAGTCGAGCGGCGCGCGGTCGAAATCGAGGACACCGCGAAGCTGCACCCGCGCGAGCGGGCAGTCCGCAAGGTCGCGCGCATGGCGTTCGCGGCCGGCCTGGTGACGGTCGGCCTGGGGCCCGACGAAATTCACCGCGAGCTGTGCCGCGTGATCTCGATCGCCGATATCCAGCGGGAGTTCGACGTGTCGTCCACGGACACCGCCTCGAAGTACCGCCAGGAGGCCGTCGCGCTGCTCGCCGACGGCTACCGCCCCTGATCCACCCGTCCGGCACCACCAGTGAGGGCCAGCCCATCGGAAGTGGGCTGGCCCTCGCCGCGACTGCCGGAAGCAGTCCCAGATCCCCAAGTACACCAGGAGGAATCCCCGCCGTGAACAGCGACAACGACCAGAATCACGCACCTCTGCGCGACGTCGCGCAGAGCCCGGAGGCAACCGCCCGGTACCTGGCCGACGTTCAGCGGGTCCTGCTGGACATCGGCAAGAACCTGGAAACCCTCGCGCACGAGACCCGCGTGCACCTGCGCGACACGCACGTGGAGGGCGACCGCTGGTACCACGCGCGGCTGCGTGCAATGCCCGTCGAAAAGGCCCTCGGGCAGGTTCTCAAGAACCTGAACAACCTCACCAAAGGCCTGGAAAAGAGCGCCTATAAGCGCCGCGCTCACGACGAGGCCGTTGTGAATACGGCCAAGGACAGGAAGGAAAAGGAGCTGGAAAGGAAGCAGAAGAAGACCCCGCAGTCGCTCCAGGCTGCGCCCAACCCGCCGCAGCAGGGTGCACAGATTCAGAATTCCAGCTACAGTGTCCCTACGTCGATTTACGACCTGGGTAACAGGGAGTCGGCGTGAACCGCCCCCTCAGCAGCGCCGAACGCTCCATCGAACGGCGCAGGAACTGGCTGAAGGAAGAGGCGGACAAAGCCCGCGAATCTCGCGGCGAGGCGGGCTTGATGGAATTCTGGCTCCGCCTGGCACGATCCCGAATCGCCAAGGACGTCAAAGCCGGTCGCGGCGACGTCTACTCCGGATTCGCCCTCATCTGCCGCCTGTTCATCACGGCGATGGACCAGCGCGCGGAGGGCGACGCGCGGATCTGGAACGACCTCCTGCAGTACGCGGAGCAGGTCGTGGCGAAGCACCCCCCGCGTCACTGAACGTCACCAGCGAAGGCCCCGCCGGGCTCCGGCGGGGCCTCACGCGTGTAAAGCGTGCACACGTGCACGTGCACACGCGTGCACACAAGACCCCACGCTCTGTCAAGTCCCCAGGAGGGAGGTGCACCGTGTCCGACGTTGACGATCCGAACGGGATCCTGGTCCGCGGACCCTGGAGCGGTGAATCCTCGTACGTGCCACCGCCGATCGCGGATTACGCCGACACCATTCCGCCGCCGGAGGACATTCCCCCGGCGCCGCCGGAGTCGCCGGAAGAGACGACGATGGAACTGCCGCCGATTCCGGCAGCTCCGGACCCGGCGGCGGCACTGCGCTCGGACGGAATTACGGCACCGGAAACCGGAGAAGACGACGGCGAATACGAGGAAGGCGAATACGCGCAGCCTCGTTCCCTCGCTGACCGTCTCGGTGACTGGCTCGAATTCCGGCTGGAAATGGCGCGGGCCAATCATGAAAGCGAAGCGCCTTTCCGCGAGGCTGAAATAGCGCGTAAGGCTGCGCTGCTGGAAGGCCGCACCGCGCAGGAAGTCGCGATGATGGAGCAGAACGGAAAGCTCCACGCCGCGATGATGAAAGCGAAGGGCGACAAGGCGGCGGTACGCGGAAAGGCCGACGCCGACCGCATGAAGTCGCCGGGCTCCGGCCTGGGGACGGACAAGGGCCGCTCGAAGGCCGGCGGTGGTGGCGGGTCCTCGCGCGGCGGGGGCGGCAGCGGCGGCGGTCCGTCCCGCAACAACTCGGGGCCGGGGCCGAAGGGGCCCGGGGCACGGGGCCCCAACTCCGGCGGCAGCGCCGGGCGTTCGGGGTCCGGGACGACCGGGGGCGGCGGAAGCAGCAAAGGCGGCGGGAAGGGCTCTGACCGGTCCTCTGGCAGCCGTACAACCGGTTCCGGGAGCAACGGGGCGTCCGGGGGCTCGAAAGGCTCCCAGACGGGATCTGGCAGTTCGAAGGCCGACGGCCCGGCCTCCAACGCCCGTGCCGAGCGGGCCCGCGGCCGCCAGGAGCGCGCCGGGGCCCGGCAGGCCGCCCGGCAGGAACGGCGCAGCGCCGGGCACTCCGCCGGTATCACCGATCGGTCCAAGGACCGCGACCAGGCCCGCGCCAACCGGCAGCAGAACTGGGACGACCGCCGCGCGAAGCGGCAGGAGCGGGACGCGGCGCGGAAGGCGAAGCGGGAAGCCGCGGCGTCGGCCGATCCCGGCCGCACCACCCTGGGTCAGGCCGTCGGGGAGGAAGCCCAGCGCCGCTGGGACAAGCGCCGAGCCGACACGAAGGCCGACAAGGCCGGCGCGGAGAAGGTCAGCCTGACCAAGGACAAGGACGCCAAGGGCACCGAAGGAAAGGGCGAGAAGAAGAAAGAGCTCAAGCCCGGAGACACCGGGGACAAACCCGCAAAGGAAGGAGCCGAGAAGGGCTCTGACAGGGCCTCTGAAGGAACGGGCGACCCGAAGCGTCCCAGCAGCGCAGACAAGGCTGCGGACGAGGACGACTGGACGGACACGGGCCGGGACAGCAAAGGCTGGTTCTGGCGGGCCGGGCGCTCCGACTTCCGCTGGCGCGGGAAACGCCGCCGCGGCCCACGCAGAGACCCGGGCAGTCCGTTCGGCCGGGACCGCACGCCGCCCACGCCCGAGTGGGCCGACGGCCGCCCGAACCGTCCCACCCCGAAGCCGGACACCAGCGAGGACATCCCCGACGCGGTGATCGTCGACGACGAGAGCGACCCGTTCGGCTGGTACGCCGCCCGCCGCGCCGGCCTGCCCCGCGCACCCAGGCAACCGCGCGCCAGGCGGGGGGTCGTCAAACGCCCCGGCACCAGTCGGCCGGACGCCACCGACGCACCCGGCGAGAGCGCTCGGCCCGTCGCCAGCCGCCCGCCCACCAGCAGCCGACCCACCAGCACCGAAGGGAGCAGCGTGAGCAGCGCGGAGGTCAGCAGGCCGTCCGGCGCGGGCGGCCTCAGCGCCCAGCACCGCACGGACATCACGTTCGACGAGTACCTGATGGAGATGGCGAGGATCGCCATCCAGGCCGCTTCCGACCAGGAGCGGGCCGAAGCCCTCGCGGAGGCGCTCGACAAGGTCGCCGACGCCCTGCGGGACATGTCGGCCGACCTGATCGGCGACCACAACATCGCCACCGAGGTCACCGACCTGATCGCCGACCTCGCCGACGCCGCGGCCCGGATGAGGCAGCAGGCCGAACGGTGCGCTGCCGAGTGCGGCGTCGCCCTGGAGGCCGCCAAGCTCGCGGCCGCGATGGTCGCCCGCATCTACGGCCAGGACATGGCCGCCAAGGAAGACGCGGGCCTGCAGTACACGTCGGCCGCCGCCCACCACGACTAGAAAGCAGGGAGGAACACGCTGATGAGCAGCGATCTCGCACCCAGCGGCGCCAGCCCGGTGCCCGCCCCGGCTGACGACGACAACCGCTACAAGGCCGTCCAGGCCAAGCTCATGACTCTCGGCAGTGCGCTGGACGACGCCGGCCTCGAGCTGGAGTCGCTGGTGCGCAGCGTCAAGGCCAACGCCGAACGCGCCCAGGACGTGGCCCGTGACATCGCCACCGCCGGACTGGACGCGAAGTTCGTGGACTTGACCAGCAACGTCTCCGTCGCCCTCGGGGGCGCGGCCGTGCAGGTCAAGAAGCTGGCCGACACCGCGCAGGAGACCGCCGACCTCACCCACCGGAGCCGGCGCACTCACTCCAAGCTCTACGGGGCGCTGGACGACCTGCGCTCCAACCGGCGCGAGAAGACTCCCAAGCCGGGCTTCTTCGAGCGCTGAACCCCTCCACCTCAACCCACCCCGCCACGGGCGGCTCCGCGACACCTCGCGGGGCCGCCCGTCCTGTTCCCGAAGGAGATTCGGTGACCACGCCGCGCAGTGTCACGCTCGAACGCCTCGCCTACACCCTTGCCGCGCCTGTGCTGGCCGTGGCCCCGAACGTCTATCCCGACAGCCCCGTCAACCAGGTCGTGCAGCTGGCCGGCGCGGCCGGGATCGGAGCCTGGTTCCTGGCCTACAAGAGCGATGAGCCCGGCGCCGGGCGCAAGATCTTGCGCTGGTCCCCGCTGGTCCTGGCCGCCGCCGTCGACGTCGCCGCCGGACACACCACCGGCTTCGGCCCGTACTGGCTGGACGGACTGCTCGCCGCCGGATGGGCGGCGGCCGGCTACCTGGTGATGCCGTTCTCCCGGCACGCCCGCCGCCGCCACCGTCCCGCCGTCGCGGTCTCGGCCCCGCAGCTGCAGGTAGTCGAAGCCGCGGAGCCGTCCCCGGAGCCGCAGCACGACGGCGCCGACCTGCTCACCCGCGAGGTGCGGATGATGTGGGAGAACGCCGGGATGCCCGGCCGCACGCACGTCGTCAAGGCCACCCGGCACCCCGGTATGCGGCACGACATGACGATCCTGCTGCGGGCCTCGGAGACCGGGCGGCCGATCACCGGTCTCACGGAGGCCACGGTCGCCGCCCCGTTCGCTGTGCCCTCCAGCGACGTCGTCCTGGCGGAGGTCGCGATCCAGCCCGGCCGGCAGGGCGGGCCGGGCTGGATGGAGGCCCGGATCACTCCCGACGCCAACCAGCGCCGCCGCACCAAGCCGACCGCTCAGGAGCGCTGGACGGACCGGGTCGGCGGCCCCAAGGGCGGCGCACCCGGCTCCGAGCTGGTCCACAAGACCCGCGACGACGAACGCGGGGTGACGTTCTACCGGGCGAAGATGGCCGACTCCACCGAGACCCCGCGCATCGACCTGGCCAAGGTCTGCCGCGCGCTGAACCTCCCCGAGGACGACTCCTGCGTGTTCGTCCTCATCGACGGCGCCGAGTTCCTGATCAGCGCGTTCGACACCCCGCCGCTCAGCGCGATCTTCCCCGCCACCCGCGAGCTGCTCACCCCGGACGCCAAGGGCATGTACGTGTGCGGGTTCACCATCACCGGCCAGCCGGTGAAGACCATGGTGTACCAGCACGACAAGAACGCCGCGGCCCACGGCCTCACCCTCGGGGTGTCCCGCTCCGGCAAGACGCAGTACTTCGCGATCAACATGGCCGCCCAGTCCCTGGACGGCCAGGTGGTGTGGCTGTCCACCGTCCGCAAGGACGAGAAGACCACCGTGCTCGGCCGGTACATCGACCGGCAGGGCTCGAACGCGCTGTGGATGGCCCGGCAACTGCGGGCGTCAAAGGCGCTGTGCGAGATCAGGGCGGAGATGCCCTGGCCGCACGACGGCCAGCCGCACGACTACAAGCCGGGCGACACGCGCTGCCCGTACCGGCAGCTGAACGTGTACGCGGATGAATTCATGACCGCGGCGCAGGACGGGGACTTCGGCGAGTTCATCCAGAAAGACGGCGAGGACCTCACGGTCACCGGGCTGAAGTACGGCATCGGCTTCAACCCGGCGGGCCAGTCGCCGTTTGCGCACAACGGGTTCTCCACGGAGATGAAGGACAACCTGCGGCAGAACAGCCGCCCGGTCATCTTCAACATGGGTTCGCCCGGCGCCACCCGCAAGGCGGCCGAGGGCACCATGGAGAACGCCTACGACGTGCCGACCATCCCGGCCCGCTACTCCCGCAGCGAAGGCTCCGCGATCGAGCGGGCCATCAAGGGCGAGGCCGACCCGGAGAACGGCGTCTCCACCGGCGGCGTCGCGGTCATCGTCCTCGACAACGGCCGCGCCGTGCTCATGCGGTCGCTGTACGCGGACTTCGACACCGACCTGTCCAACCTGTTCCCCGGCGAGGTCAACCGGCTCACCGACTACGAGATCAGCGAGCTGGAGAAGCGCGGCCTGTGGTTCGACTGGAACGAGCCCGTGCGACCCGGCGAGTTCTGGCCCGAGCCCGACGAGGACGACGACGGTGACGGCGGCGGCCGCTCCCGCCGCCGCAGCGGGGGAGGCGGCAAGGGCGGCGGTGGCAAGCGCAGCTCCGGCTCCGGTGGCCGTTCCGAGCAGGTCACCTCACCCCGCCAGGCGCTGGAGGCCATCAAGAGCCTCAACAACACCTGACCGCTCCCCACCCCATCCATCCCGGGGCCGGCCTGCCCGAGCACGGCCGGCCCCACCCCGACCCCCGCGAAGGAGCACCACCTGCCGTGGCCCTTTCCATCTCCGCCGCCGTGCTGCTGGGCATCATCGTCTTCGTCCTGCTCAAGGGCGGCTACGTCCGCGTCGGCTCCGCGCTGGCCTGCACGCTGTTCGGTTTCACCCTCGCCGCCACCGGCCTGGCCCCGATCATCAACAGCGGCCTCGCCTCGCTCGCCGGACTGATCTCCAGCTTCTGACCGGACACAGCCGACAACGCAGCTTCCCCGGGAACTACGCCTCTGTCCAGGGCGGGTCGTGGGTGTAGTTGAGCCCGTCGCAGAAGCGGCAGTCCCACTCCGAGGGGATCTCCCACTTGTCGACCCAGAAGCCGACCTGCTTGCCCACGAAGTAGTTGTCCCCACCACACCACCCGCACTCGAAGACGAACTCCACCCCATCCCCTTCCCCGCGCCTGTCGGCTTCGAGGATGCCCGGGGTACGGGTGCGGTGGCTACCCACCGTCAGCGCCAACTCCCCTGCTGCGCGACGCCGATGGACGCCGCCGGACATCAACTCCGGCGGCGCCCATCGCCGTCGCGCGTCCTCTCCCCCACGCGCCCTCCCGGCCACGACGGCCAGGAGGGCGCTCCCCTTCCGCGTGATCGGAGAACCCCGATGGACCCCCTGAACACCCAGTCCGGCATGCCCGAGTCCGAGGCCGCGGCCGAAGCCCACCGCCTGATCGACGAATGGGCGAGCAAGCCCGTACGCCACCACCCCACCTCGTTCCGCGACGACACCGAGCCGCCGGCCTTCGGCACCACCCCGCCCGTGACGCAGGACGACCAGCGGATCGTCCCGGCCTGGGCGGCCGGGATCGCGGTGGCCTCCATCGGCGTGGGCGCCGGCGTCACCGGCATCGGCTGCGGCGCCTGGCTCGTGCTCCAGGGCCTGGCCTCCGTCACGTTGAACGGCGTCCTCATGGTCACCCTGCCGTTCGCGGGCCTGGCCATGGCCGCCACCGCCATCGGCGGCGTGATCAGCAAGGCGCGCTCCGCCGTCACCAAGAACGTCTACGAGGGTCCGGTCACCCACCACACCGAGATCCACAACAACAGCACCACGCGCGGGGCGTTCTTCGCCCGCACCCGCAACGAGATCCGCTGACCGACTCCGGCCAGCCCACCACCGCTCACCACCCCTCCGCCGAAGGAGCAGCTACGCCATGCCCACCAACGACAAGCCGGTCAACGGCCAGGACAACCCGTCCTTCTTCGACCTGATCGGCCAGACGCCCCCGCCGCCGGTCCTCGGGCTGGACGGCAAGCACGGCACCAGGCGGCTCGCGAAGCTGCGCGCCGCCTGGAAGAAGTCGTGGGAAGAGGGCGGCTTCCTCTACCAGCGGTGGGAAGAGGTCTTCCAGGCCCGGCGCGGCAGCTGGCACGAGATCGCCAACTGGATCAAGGCGGCCGCACTGTTCGGCGGGCTCAGCCTCATCGTGATGATGGTGGACACCGTCGGCGACATCGCCTCCGCCACGCTCAAGGGCCTGTCCGCCGTCCCGGCCACCAACGCCGGTGACGGCGGCGGACTGTGGGGCACAGTCGACCACCCCGTCCGGGTGTTCCTCGCAGACCAAGCCGCCCACCTCTCCGTCGCCCCCGCCGCCCTATACGCGTTCTGGCAGCTGACCGGACTGCTCTCCCTCATCGGCGGCTTCTTCCGCAACGCCGGAGCGCGCATCACGTGGGCGCTGTTCGGCGGCGTATCGCTGGCGATGGTCTGGTCGGCCTCCCCGGCCGGAGGCCGCGCCGCCGCCACCGGGCTGGCCGCCCTCATGTGGGCGCTCGCCAGCATCTTCGCCCTGCGCGGGCTGACCCTGCGGCCCATCGTCCACAACCACCCGCCGCAGTACCAGTTCAACCCCGCGCTCCACCTCCACGCCACACTCCCCGCCCCCACCCCGGCGGGCGACGACTACGGCGACGACATCTACCCGCTCCAGCGCTGACCATCCGGTCGCTCCGCCTGGTCCTCGCCCACCACGAGCTGGTGGGCGAGGACCGGACAGGCCGACCGGCCGCCAGCACCGCCCTCACGTCCCGCCGACGAACACCGTCGGCGGGACGCACTGCTTCCTGCCCACCGACGCCTGGAGGACTGCCCGTGCTCATCCCCAGACCGCGCCGCCGGATCGGCCGACCCCGCCCCTTTCGCCCCGGCCCCCGCTACCCGCAGCAGCCCCGTCAACTCCCCGGCGCCTGGAGGCCGTGATGGACAGCCCCGCCGAAGACGACGTCGCCCTGGTCGACGTCGACCTCTACGACGACGGCAGCTTCCCGGAGTACGGCAACAACCAGGCACCCGGCGCCGTGGCCGTGCGCACCGCAGTACGAGGGAAGGGGCCCGTCCCGCCCGGAGGGCTCGCCACCCGCCGCCAGTTACGGACGCTGGGCTTGAGCCCCGGCGGCCACGATCCCGTCGCCCGGCTCATATGCCGGGGCGGGAACCGGTGGGCGTGGCTGTACCGCGTCGACCTGGCGGTTCCCAAGCGGACACCCACCCTCGCCCAGGAAGAGGCGCTGGACCGGGCGATGGCGGCGAGACAAACGTGTCCCGAATGCCGGAACCGGTACTACGGGTGCCTCCCTCTGCGCTCCCAAGGCCGCTGCGACCCCTGCGAGATGGGCATCGAGCCCAGCCCCGACACGGTCATGATCCCGGCCCCGGACACACACCGGCTCGCCGCCTGACCCGGCAGCGCCTCGAACGCTGACGGCTGCCTGATCCGCCCGTCCCGCCGCCTGGCGGTCCGGGCGGTGAAGGGGAGCCGGAACACCCGGTTACTCCACACCATCAAGGGGGAAAGCCCGTGATCAGCATCATCCGCCGGTCCACCCGCCGCACGTACGAGGAAGCGGTGGAGACCGCGAAGAGTGTCCCCGGTCTGGAAAGCGAACTCGCCCAGGAACGCGGCAGGGCCGGCGACTTCGAGCAGAAGAGCTCCAACCTGGAGCAGCTCCTGGAGGAGCGCGACGGGACGATCGAGAAGCTCCGCACCACGCTCGACAGCCTCCGCAGGGCTGGTGACGAGATCGCCGCGCTGATGGCCACGGGCCTTCCGCCCGCGGCTGCCGGCTACCACGCCGCCCGCGTCCTGCTCGCCCACGCCGACCAGTTCCGCATCGCCGACACGGCCGAAGGCCGCGCCGGGCTGGAGGCGATGCGCGAGCTGACCGAGCCGCAGACAGTGACCCTCCTGTACCGCTACGGGCGACGCCAGTCCGCCCACGCCACCGTGGAAGACGCCAAGGCAGCCGCCCAACGGCAGGGCGCCGCCCCCGACGGCTGGGAGCCCTCCCGATACACGAACCCGCAGGACTTCGACGCCGCATGGTTCGACGCCCCCTGGAGCACCACCACGCTCACCGTGGACGCCACCGCACCATGGATCACCCCGTGGGACTTCGGCATTGTGTACGTCCTGATGAGCGGCGGACTGCCCTGCGCCGCGTTCAGCGACCCGGACGACGCGATCCGTGAGCAGGACCGCCTGGGTATCCCGCGCACCGCCGACAGCCTGGTCCGCATGGAACTGGAGGCGAACCCCGCCCCGGCCGCGATCTCTGAGAGCAGCACCCGGTCGGACGTCCAGCCGTCCCCGGTCGTCTGAGCCGTGCGCGCCCGAACCGCACTGCTGCTCGTGGCCGCCGTACCGCTCACGGCCACGGCGGCCACCGTCGCGCTCAAGGCCGGCCACTGGAGACTGACCTGCTCCTGGCACGGCATCTGGCTGGAGCCGCTCCCCCGCCCCAACTGCCCCGACTGCCGGGGCGCGGGCGGCTGGTGGACCAGCGGCCCGTACCCGGACATGGAGGCCTGCTGGTGCTGGGCAGAGCGGCGCGAGCTGTCCCTGCGCCTCCTGCCTCGCCCCACCGTCCCGTACGACGAACCCCCGTTCTGACGGATCCCCGTGCCGCCCCGACCAGCTGACCAGTGCTGGCCGGGGCAGCGCGGAGGACCGGACAGCCCGGTCGCCCGGAACTCCGAAGGAGCCGTACATGACCGAGACCCTCACGCCGCCCACCACCACGGTCGGCGCGGCCTCCCCGCTCGCCCTCCTCTTCGACATCGCCCGCGAGATCGGCGTGCAGGGCGAGGACGAACAGCGTGACAACGCCGAAACGGCGGCCCTGGACCACATCTGGAACGCCTACCCGGACACCCTCGGCAAGGTCCTGGACGACGTCGACTGGAGCGGCCGGCCTGCCCTGGCCGGAGCCGGACTGGAGCCGAGCGCCGTCGCCTACCTGGACGGCGGCCTGTGGCTGCACCACTCCAGCGACGGTGACCAGGACCGCGACGTCCTCACCCTCATCGCGCCCTGCACCTGCGGAAACGGCTACATCGACACCGTCCTGGACGGCGAGTCGGACTTACTGCAGGTCCTCACCGACCTGCGCGCCACCGGAGGCCGCTTCCCGCACAACAGCGACGACCTCGACTGCGACAGCCAGCGCCGTCTGCGCGAATGGAGCGACACCCGGCCGTGACAGCACGAAGGGGCGGCTGGCGCGCTCGAACCGCGCCAGCCGCCCCAACCCCCTTCACCCTCTGCGAGATCAGGAGAACCACCAGCATGCCCCGTCTGCCCCTCACCACCGAGCGCCTGGCCCTGTTCGGCACCCTGCTGAGCGTCTTCGGTGAGCTGCACCCGTTCTGCGACCACTGGGTGCAGGGCTCGAAGTCGGCTTCCCAGAAGCGGCTGTACGGCGAGGACCTGGTCCACGCCGACGGCTCCCCGGCCGACCCGGACTCCCCCCACCCGACTATGACCGAGAGCCAGCTCGGCAGGCGCGCGGTGGCCTGCCACGTCGCGTCCTACACCGCCGTGCAGCTGGCCGCGACCGTCGCGGTCACCCGGGCGTTCGGCTACCGGGTCACGCCGACCGCACTGTTCGCCGGCACGGTCATCAACGCCGGGACACACGCCGCGATCGACCGCGGCGCCTTGCTGATGTGGCTCGCCCGCAAGAGCGGCAAGACCGGCTACATCGAGCACTGCAAGGCCGTCCGCGTCGACGACAAGGACCAGGTCACCTCGGAGCTGACCGGGCCGGGCAGCGCGTGGATGGAGCTGGATGCGGCCCTGCACCGTGCGATCGGGATCGGCGCCGCCGCCGTCACCACCTGGCTCACCACCCGTACCCGGGCCCGCCGGTGAGCCGTACCCGCCTGGAGCGCGTCCGCGCGTCGGTCGGCATCGCGCAGCTCGCCCTCCAGCAGGTCGAGGACGACCTCACCGCCGGCGACGTCGACCAGGAGGAGTTCGCCGCGATCCTGCGCGAGCTCATCGAGGACACCGACCCGCCCGGCGGCTTCATCGCGACCGTGGCGCAGCTGGTCACCGTCGCCGCGCGCCGTGCTGAGCAGATCGAGCCGGACCGCGACGGCGACGCCTCCTGCCCGCTGCACGAGGCCGCCGCCCTGATCACCGACAACGCCGGGCAGCTCCTGATCTGGGCAGCCCGCGCCCTTGACCCCCAAGGAGCAGCCGAATGACCGCCCCTCTCTACCCGGACCTGCCCGAGAACGCGCTCCTGGTGCTGATCGGAGCATCCGGCGCTGGCAAGTCCACGCTCGCCGGCACGTGGCCGGAGCACCAGGTCGTCAGCCTCGACAAGCTCCGGGGCGTCATGGCCGACGACTGCGGCGCGCAGGAGGCCACCGCCGACGCCGTCGACGCGATGCACCTGATCGTGGACCGCCGGATGGCCCGCAGGCTCAACACGGTCGTCGACGCCACGTCCGTCTACGCCAAGGACAGGGCCCCGCTGATCGATGCCGCGAAACGCCACGGCATGCCGGTCATCGCCGTCCTCGTCTCCACCCCGCTGCCGGTATGCATCGAGCGGCAGCAGGACCGGCCCGCCAACCGGAGCGTGCCCGACGACACGGTCACCGCCCAGCACCAGTCCATGGTCCACTCCCACTCGAACCTGCGGGCGGAAGGCTTCAACGAGGTCTTCTTCTCCGACACCCTCTACCGGCTGGAGCCCTTCCTCAGCCAGATCAGCGACATACGGATCCGGGAGCTCGGCACGGGCGGCAGCGACGGACTGGGCGACCTCATCCTGCCCCGCCGGTTCTTCGGCCCCGAACTCCTGCCGCTGTGGCGGTGGAAGGACGGTTCCCGCCTCGCCGGCGACGACCGCGTCGCGGAGATCCGCATCGGCCAGCAGTACCTCACCCTCGCCCTGCGTACGAACATCGACGACGAAGGCAGCGTCGGCTTCGAGGTCCTGCTGCCCTGCCCCTTCGACGACGACTGCGACGGCGAGGCGTGGGCGCCGGCCTACACGGTCACCGACCTGTGGAGTGCGCTCACCGGCGACCGGGACCAGGACCCCGACATCGTCTGCACCGTCCACGGCTCCGTCGACGACATCGACCAGGAGGCCGACGACCGCGCCACACAGGCGCTGCACGAGGCCCGCGGATGACCACCGAGCCCACCCCCGTATCCGCTCCCGGCTGGGACCGGGCCACCTACCGGTGCGGCCGGTGCGGAGCCGAGCACACCGTCACCACGGAAGATGCCTACCTCCAGGCCGTCGGCGTCCACACCGACGCACACGTCGTGTGGGACCGCCTCAACCCCATCGAGCGTGACGGCTTCGCCTCGATCCTCCGCACGATCCTGTCCGCGCCGGAGCTCGGCTTCGAGCTTCTGGCCCTCGCCGACCGGCAGCAGAACACGGGAGGCGACACGTCGTCGCCCACGGCTGTGCTCGGCACGAACACCCCGCAGCCCGACTGCGAAGGAGGCCTTGTGGCCGCTCCCGCCCAGCCCGCCAAGAACACGTTCACCGCGCTCAGCGCCTGCTTCAGCCGCGATCTCGCCGCCCTCATCTCCGAGGAAGCACCGCACGATCCCACACCGAACGAGTTCATCGACCTGGTCGCACGCGTCCGCGACACCGTCAACCCCGTCAGCGGGGACCTGATGGACGCCGTCACCGAGCTCACCGAGGCGCTGAACGGCCCCGGAGACGACCAGCGTGAGCAGCTGGCGCGGGCGCGCATCCATCTGCGGAACGCCGTCGAAGCCGTCCGCTGACCCCGCACCTCCGGCTGTCGGGCTCGACTCCCCAATTGGGGAGTCGAGCCCGACAGCCAGCAATGGCAAGGCATTTCCCTTCGCTGGCCCGCTCTGAGAGCTCTCCGGGACCTTCCCGCCCCGGCTGCCCGCCGGGACCGGGACGGTCGCAGTGGCCCCTCAGGCACGAGCAACGAAAGGAGGTTGGACGTCATGACCGCACTGCCCTACTTCGAGGTCGACGTCCCGATCAGGAGCACCACCCAGGCCGGGCTGTCTGGCTGGCACGTCTTCACCGGACCGGCGGCCAGTACCGGCGAGGCCCTACGCCTCGCCTACGGCGCCTACACCGACGCGGTCGCCACGCAGCAGGCCGGACTCGAAATCCCCCGCAGGCGACCGGCGGGCTGGAGCGCACGTGCCGTGCGGCCCGGCTGGGAGCCGGACTGGATGGCGGCGTCGGCCGGCCCGTGGGACGACCCGCGCGGCTGGAGGCAAGCCCACTCCAGCGACTTCGACCAGTAGCTCCGCCCCGGGACAGCCGTCAGTGCTTGGCGGCTTCGTCGGCTGCCCCGGGCCCAACCCACCCCGTACGAGATGAGAGGGAGATCCTCATTATGGGCTCAGCCCTGCACACACGGGCCCTGTTTGGGCAGCGCACACTCTTACTGACCACCGCCGCGGTTCCGCTGACCGGCTGGACCGTACACGCCATCGCGCTGCACCGGCGCCTGGCGTCGGCCCGCCGCGACCCGCTCACCGGCCTGCACGCCCGTCCCGGCTACGTCCAGCACGCGACCCGCCGCCTGACCCGCCACGGCGACAAGGTGATGCTCGTGTTCCTCGACATGGTCGGCTTCAAGGCCGTCAACGACCGCCTCGGGCACGACACCGGCAACGCCCTGATCATCGCCGTCGCCGAACGCCTTCAGCAGTGGGTCGGCGACGACGGAATCGCCGCGCGCCTGCACGGTGACGAGCTCGCCGCCGTCCTCACCTGCCCCGCCGCCGACCGCGACCAGCGCCTGGAGCAACTGCACCACCTGCTCCACCAGAGCGTCGACGTCGACGGCCAGGCGGTCGACGTCGCGGTGTCCATCGGCGCGTCCAGCCCCAGCGACCTGAACTCCCGTGACTACACCTACGTGCTGCGCGGAGCCGAGGGCGCGATGTACGAGCACAAGCGGGAGCGCACCGGCCTCTACCGCATCGCCACCCCGAAGCACGCAGGCGAGCCGACCGTCAACGGCCGGCGCCTCGGGCGCACGGGAACCACCGCACACCCCCTCGCCCCGGAGGACCTGCGATGACGACCTTCTTCCCCGTCGCGGACACCGCCCTGCTGGCCAGGCTGTCCCGCGAAGCCATCCCCACCGGCGAGTACTTCCGCACCCGCACCCCGGCCGGATCGCTGCCGCTGACCCCCCAGCAGCAGCGCACCAACTACGAGGCGCTCGCCACGGTCTCCCGCCGGCCTCAGACCGCGCCGGACCACGACCTCACCCCGATCCGGTGCATGACCATCCGGCCGCCCTGGTCGGACCTGATCGCCCTCGAGGACGACCAGGTCGCCAAGCGCATCGAGAACAGGGTGTGGACCACCCGCTGGCGCGGCACCCTGCTCATCCACGCCGGATCCGAGGTCGACATCGAGGCCCTGGCCCTGGACGCCGTCCGGGAGACGCTGGACGACGACTGCGAGCTGGTGCGCGGCTCGGTGGTCGCCATCGCCGACCTCACCGGCATCCACGCCGACGACGGCGCGTGCACGCGCTGGTCCCAAGAGGGCTGCTTCCACTGGGAGCTGGCCCGGGTGCAGCGGCTGACCACGCCCGTCCCGGCCCGCGGTGCCCAGCGTCTGTGGAAGCCCACGCCCAAGCTGCTGCGGAGGATCGGCGACGCCAACCCGCACCTGCGCGGCTGGCTCGCCGCCGCGAACGCGGGGGGCGGCTCGTGACCGTCATCGACACGACGACGCGGCCGGCCTCCGAGGCGGAGCAGCCGGTGGCCGCCATCGTCGACCGGGCCCGCGGCGGTGACCGCGAGGCGTTCGGCGTCTTGTACGCCCGCTACCGGCCGCAGATCTACACCTACCTGTGGCGCCGCACCCACGACCGGGAGGTGAGCGAGGACCTGACCAGCGACGTGTTCGTACGGGCCCTGGCCCGGATCGGCACGTTCACCTGGCACGGCAGCGACTTCGGCGCCTGGCTGGCCACGATTGCCCGCAACCTGCTGCTCGATCACTACAAGAGCGCCCGGCACCGGCGGGAGATCCCGGTGGGCGATATGTACGACCAGGACCTGCCCGTCGGCGACGTCGGCGAACAGGTCACCGAGCACCTGGCCAAGGCCGACGTCCTCGCCGAACTCCGCAAAGCCCTCGGTGATCTGACGCCCGACCAGTGGAAGTGCCTGTGGCTGCGCTACTGGCACGACCTGCCGTTCGGCGACATCGGCCAGCGCATGGACCGCACCATGCACGCGGCCCAGAGGCTGGGCGGTCGCGCGCTGCAGAACCTGAGCACCCCGGAGATCAAAGCCGCGCTGCTGCAAGCGGCGTCCGGCTCCCTCTCGCAGGCCTGCGCCGCCCCGCAGACCTCCCCGCGCGCGCCGTCACCGCGACGGCCCGCGCCCATGGACTCTCTGGCCCCTGGAAGGACCCGCCCCATGGCGACCCCCGACGCCACCGTCACGCTCTCCCCGCTCACGGCCGGCCAGGCCGTGGCGCTGGTCCTGCTGCGCGACGGCTTCAGCGAACGCAGCATCACCCAGCGCACCGGCGTCACCGCCGACACCCTGTACCCGCTCGCCGCCACCCACGGCATCACCGCCCCGCACGGCACGGTGGAAGGCCACCGCTGCCACGAGGGCGCCGGCACCGAGCCGTGCGACGGATGCAGCCTCGCCGACGGCCGCGACCAGGCCCGCGCCCGCGCCCGGCACCGCAAGTCCCTCGGCTCCCTGCCCCGAGCCCTGCAACGGCAGGCCGCCAGCCGTACCGCACACCGGACGGCGGCACGCTGATGGAACCCATCCCGTACGCGCTCACCGGCTACCTGGACCGCAGCGTCGTGTCCTGCACCCGCCCCGGCACAGCCGCCTGGCGGCTGACCTCATCCCCCGACGACTGCACCGAGGAACAAGAAGCGATCATCCCGTGCACCACCAGCGACCCGGCCCTCGCGGACAGGGTGCTCAGGTGCCAGACCGGTGACCTGCTGCGCGTCACCGGACACCTCACCCTCCCCGACACCGCCGACGGCCACATCCGGCTGGACGTCGACAACCTCAAGGTCCTGTGGGAGGTGGCGCTGGAACTGGAGCAGTCTCTGCCAGAAGAAGACGACGCTGAGTCGGACGCACCGGAGACCGCAGACCACGGTGGTCGGCCTGCGGCGGTCCAGGCCCTGGCCGACGCGCTCACCGCGCTCCCCCACCAGCACGGAGACCAGCCCGGGATACGCCTCGTCATCGGCCCCGTCGACGACAACGCCCTGGACCTCACCCACGGCCACATCATCGACATCACCACGGCCACCACCCACGAACTCGCCAGCGCGGTCACCGCGATGGCCGCCATGCTCGCCAGCCTGCCCCCGCAGGCCGACACCAGCCTGGACCCGCTGACCATCGCCGAACTCACCGACTACTTCGACGACCTGGACCTCACCGAACTCACCCGGGACGTCCTCGACGAGACCCGGCCCGAGGACCGGCTCGCGGTCACCCGCGCCCTGGACGACCTGTTCGGCGACATCCCCGTCACCGGCATCGACGACAACGACCAGTAGACCGCCACCGCGCGGCCCCCATCAGCATCGACCGGCCCGGGCGGGCCGCCTCCACCTCAAGGCGGCCCGCCCGGGCCCTTTCACATCCGCAGCCACGACGAAAAGGCCCTGATGAAGCTCACCATCGACACCGACCAGCTCGCCGACGCTGCCCAGTGGGCGCTGCGCGCCGTCCCCGGCAACCCGCCCATCCCGGTCATGGCCGGCATGCGGCTCGATGCCGCCGACGACAACACCCTGACCCTGGCCGGGTACGACTACTACCGCTCCGCCCGCGCGGCTGAGGACTGCGAGGTGTCCGAGTCCGGCACGCTCCTGGTCCCCGGTCGCGTCTTCACCGACATCGTCAAGGCCTTCCCCAAGGGCAAGCCCACCACGCTGGCCCTGGACGGCACCGACCTCGCCCTGTCCTGCGGCACCGCGCACATCCTCCTGCCGACCCTGCCGCTGGACGACTACCCGACCCTGCCGACGATCTCCGCCGCGAGCGGCACGGTCGACGGTCCTGCCCTGGCCGCAGCCGGCGCCGCGGTCGCGGTGGCCGCCTGCACCGACGAAACCATCGCGACCCTGACCGGCGTCCAGTTCGGCCTCGCCGACACCACGCTCACACTGTCGGCGACCGACCGGTACTCGTTCCACGTCGCCGACATGCCCTGGACCCCCAACCCGGCCACCAAGGGCAAGGGCAAGAACAAACCCCGCGTCGCGGGCACGGCGCTCGTACCCGCCGACGCCGTGCGCGACGCCGCCCGCATCCTTGCCGACGCCGACACGGCGGAACTCACCATCACCGATTCCCAGTTCGCCATCAGCGTCCCCGGCCGGTGGGCCACCAGCAGCCTCATCGAAGGCGAACTGCCCAACTACGCCGCCCTGTTTCCCACCGAGTTCGAGTCCGTCGCCACCACCGGCACCGAGGCCCTGATCGACGCCATCAAGCACATCCAGCCGCTGCTGGGCAAAGCCGACCCGATGGTCCTCGAAGTCACCGACGGTCAGATCACCGTGCGCGCCGGAACAGACGACAAGGGCCGAGGCCGCGACCAGGTCCACGCCGACCTCGAAGGCGCCCCGCTGGACATCGCCTTCAACCCCAGCCTGCTCCTCAAGACCCTCCAGCAGATCGACGGGCCCGTCACACAGTTCAACTTCACCACCGCGACCAAGCCCGCCCTCGTACACGGCGTCGACCAGGCCGACGTCTTCCGGGGCCTGGTCATGCCGATCCGCCTCACCAGCATCAGCGGCTGAACCACCCCCGCCCGGCCACGGGCGCCACCCTGCCTGCGGGGCGGCCGTCGACACCGCTCCGGCCGCCCCGCAGCACCACGTGACCAGCCACACCACCACCTGTCTCGGCACGCCAGAACCCACATCTCAGAGACGAGGAATCGCATGAGCGCCCGCGCATTCTGGAAGACCGTCCACCGCCTCACCGCCCTCGGTATCAACGGATACGCACGCGAACAGAAGGCCGCACGCCGTCCGAAGGTCGTCGTGCTGTGCGGCTCCACCAGGTACTGGGAGCAGTTCCAGGAGGCCAACCTGTACGAGACCGCGGCCGGCCGGATCGTCCTCGCGCCCGGCTGCAACCTCAAGCAGCCCCACCCCCTGTGGGCCGACCCCGCCCAGACCGACCGCCTCAAGCAGGCCCTGGACGACCTGCACCTGCGGAAGATCGACCTCGCCGACGACGTCCTCGTGGTCAACCCCGGCGGCTACATCGGCGAGAGCACCCGCCGCGAGATCGACTACGCCCACAGCCTCGGCAAGTCCATCCGCTACACCCACCCCGTGGACGACGGGGACGGCCGTGGCTGACAGCACGTCGATCGAATGGACCGACAGCACCTGGAACCCGGTCACCGGCTGTACCAAGGTCAGCCCCGGCTGCGACAACTGCTACGCGGAAACCTTCGCCGAACGGTGGCGCGGCACCGCCGGCCACCACTTCGAGAACGGCTTCGACATCACGCTGCGGCCGGACCGGCTGCGGCTGCCGATGACGTGGCGCACCCCGCGCCGCGTCTTCCTCGACAGCATGTCCGACCTCTTCCACACCGACATCCCCGACCACTACATCGCCCAGGCGTTCGCCGTCATGGCGCTCACCCCGCAGCACACCTACCAGGTCCTCACCAAGCGGCACGGCCGCATGAAGACGCTGCTGTCCCGCCCGACCTTCTGGCATCTCGTGGCGAAGCAGGGCCGTGAACACTTCACCGGGTGTCAGCAGGACTGGCTCGCCGTCGGCGCGATGCTGGGCGGAGAGCCGCTGCCCAACGTGTGGCTGGGCGTCTCGGTCGAAGACCAGAAGTGGGCCGACATCCGGATTCCCGCCCTGCTGGGCACGCCGGCCGCCGTGCGGTTCCTCTCCTGCGAACCACTGCTGGGGCCCGTCGACCTCAAACGGGCCGTCATCACCAGGGGCAGCGAGCGCGGTCACGGTCTCACCGCCTCCTTCGTCCACGCTGCCGGATGCTGCGAGAACGGCCTCCACGGCATCGACTGGGTGATCACGGGAGGAGAGAGCGGGCCCCGGGCACGCCCCATGCACCCGCAGTGGGCCCGCCACCTGCGTGATCAGTGTGAATGGGCCGGGGTGCCGTTCTTCCTCAAACAGTGGGGGGCGTTCGCACCCGAGGACCACGGACACGACCACGGACGGGTCGCCCTCATCGACACCCAGGGCCGGAGCTGGACGGAACGGGAAGCCCCCGCCCCGCAGGACACGGTCCGCATGCGCCGCGTGGGCAAGACGCGGGCCGGACGGATCCTGGACGGCCAGCACCACGACGCCGTCCCGGCACCAGCCCGGTGACCGGCATGACCGGCCGGGTGTACCTGGAACGAGGCCAGCCCGTCACCGTGCTCATCGCGTACTGCGCCCGCCGCGTTCCCGACGTCACCGGCGACTGGCTGCACTTCCAGTGGCCCGGCCGGCGACCCGCCGCCGGGCCACGCAACGTGGCGATCCGCCGCACCGACGGATCGACCGTCGTCCGGCCGTTCCGAGG
The DNA here is from genome assembly GCF_042653945.1 of Streptomyces vulcanius. Classification (NCBI taxonomy): domain Bacteria; kingdom Bacillati; phylum Actinomycetota; class Actinomycetes; order Kitasatosporales; family Streptomycetaceae; genus Streptomyces; species Streptomyces vulcanius. The sequence goes on from NZ_JBHSFK010000040.1 coordinate 81,469, forward strand.
CCTCACCCGCAGCGCTCCGACCGACAGCCCCCACCCGAGGAACCCATGACCATCCCCCATCCAAGCCCCCACACCGCGGCCTCCAACGCGGCCGACGCCCTGCTCGCCGCGCACCCCGACCTCCCCGCCACGTCGGTGGACGTCGCCCACGTGGGCGGCCTCGGACCGGCCGCCCTGATCCAGGTAGAGAACAAGCCGGCCCTGCGGGCCTGGGCGCAGGCCCTGAACACCACCGCCCGCACCACGGGCGCCAGCGGCTACGGCACCACCGAGCCGCACCAGCAGACCGGCCTGCCCGAGTGGCTGTGGTGGCGGATGACATTCATCGACACGACCGTCGACCAGACGCCCATCCGGCTGTGGACGCTCGAAGCCACCGACCAGCCCCGCGCCCTGGCCACCTTCCTCGCCTCCACCGCGCACACCCCCGCCGACACCACCACCAAGTAGCAGCCACCACCCCAGAGCGCCGTGCCCGCCACCGTGCGGGCGCGGCGCTCCCCTTTTCACCAAGGAGTCACAGATGCCCATCGGTCCACCAGTACCCGAGCGAGCCCAGCTGCTGCTGGCGCAGCTGGAGCGGTACGGGTCCCGCGAGAACGGGCAGCTCGCCATCGGCCGGCGCCTCCTACAGGAGCACCCCGACCTGCCGCTGACCGGTTTCGCGATCTCCAGCAGCATGTGCCCCGAGCCGGGCCGCCCCCTGCACAGCCTGATCCTGCGCGTCGGTGAACACGATACCGACGGCATCACGGCATGGGCGCGCGCCCTGGGCACCGAGCCGGTCATCGACGGCGCCCGCCACCGGCTGGACACCGTCCTGGACGGCATCGGGATCTGGGGGTCGGCGACGATCCCCGAGGCTGACTACGACATGGACCAGGCGGTGTTCGTCCCGTCCGGCGACGACGTCAGCTTCACCTTGCGGGGCCTGCTCGTGACCGAGATCGGGGAGGACGGCGACCTGCTCTTCAGCGGCCACCCGCCGGTGCGGGAAGTCCTGGCCGCCACGAGTGCCTACTACCGCCACATCTGCGGGCAGCGCCTGCGCGCGTTCGACGGGCGCGACCTCGCCGACAGCATCGCGCGTGGCTGGTGCCGGTTCGTCGCCTACCCCACCCGCACCGACTGGCGTATCCGCAGCGCGTCGGAGGACACCCCCGGAGCCCTCCCCGTCACCTGGATGTACGCCCAGGAGGGCGACACCCAGGACCTCGGCGACCCCGTGCACTGCCCGGCCTGCGGGCGCTCCAGCCGCGGACTCGACTACGACCACGTGACCGGGCAGCGCGTACACCTCTGCCCCTCACCCGACTGCCGGCACCAGTGGCCCGTCGACGACTCCCCCGCGTCGCCGGAAGCGGACCACGCGGCCACCAAACAGGACCAGCACGCCGCCCTCGCGGCCAGCTGACCCCGACCGGCCCGGCCGGACACCCCTCATGCCTGCGGGGCGGCCGTCGACACCGACTCCGGCGGCCCCGCAGCACCAGACCGCGCTGCGAAGGAACCCGCCACATGCCCGAGCCCGCAACCGAACCCGTCCTCGTGCTCACGTCGTTCGGCTTCCTCCACCTTCCCAAGGACGCCGCTGGCCGCCCCGTCCCGCCGTCGGCCGACCGCATCGAAGACGTCCGTGACCGCCTCCGCGACCCGGCCGCCGCCCGCGACATCCTCGACCTGGACGGCCTCAACCCCCGGGTCCAGGACATCGTCCTGAACACCCCCGGCGCCCGCGAACTCATCGCCAACCTCGCCGACTACGCCGACCTCCCCGCCGGCCCCCGCCGCATCGCCATCGGATGCGCAGGCGGCAAGCACCGAGCAAGTGGTCTCACCGAACTCCTTGCCCGAGCACTCCGCGACCGCGGCCGCCAGGTCGAAGTCGAACACCTCCATGTCCACCTGCCGCGCGTGCTGAAAACGCCTACCGCCAGTCCCGCCCACACCAACCCCGAGCAGGAGCCCACCCGATGAAGCGTCTCTTCCGCCGCTGCGGCCACGCACCCGGCGCCCTCAGCCTCGAGGACTAGGCCGCCGTCGACCAGTTTCGCGCGCTGCTCGCCGCACTGCGCGACATGGAGACCTGGACGCCCGGCCTCTACCGGGACATCGCTGTACGCGTCGGACCGTTTATGGAAAGGGCCCACCCCCGCCCGGGCGACGACCACGGCCGACCTGATCGTCGTCTCCCTGGCCCACCCCGACACCCCGCACGCCGCGGCCTACCTTGCAGTCCGCCCGTGATGCCCTGCTGTGGAAGCTCGAAGGGCTCTCGCGTCGGTGATCTTCCTGGGGACGCCCGGCCTGGCCTCGTCGCGCAGGACACTAGGCCGGTGTCCTCATCCGCCCGCGGCGGGTTCTGCAGAAGGGCTCGGCCGCGGGCCGGACGACGGTTGACGGGGTCTGCCGGGTGGGAATGCCGGGCGGCCGCCCGCGCCATACGCTCGGCATATGTCCGATTTCATCTCCGCAGGCGCGTCGGCCGAGGATCTACCCGCACCGGCCGAGGGCCTGCTGCTCACGCACTTCCTCACGGTCAGCGATGTCCCTCGCTCGCGGGCGTTCTATGCGGACGTACTGGGGGAAGGGTGGTGCTGGGTGAGAACCCCTGCATCGTCAAGGTCGCCAACAGCTGGATCATCATGAACCCCGGCGGCGGGCCCACCGATGACAAACCCGACGTCGTCCTTCGCACACCGGAGGACCCCAACACCGTCTCCAGCTTCCTGAACGTACGGGTGGCGGACATCCACGACTTCTACGCCACGGCGAGTGCCAAAGGGGCCGAGTTCCTCACCCCGCCGATCGACCGCCGCGCTGAGCTGCGCTGCTACATGCGCGACCCGGACGGCTACCTCATTGAGGTCGGACAGGCCACGGGCCTGCTCAAAGGCATCCTGGCGCGCACCGGCGCCGAAACCTGACGATGGCGCTTCATCAGGGAGGCATCCCTCATGCCGCACGACCAGATGCCAGGTCTCGATCCGACGGCAACGCGCAGCGGAGCAGGCTGCGTGGAGTGCATGGCGGGCGAGGAGTGGGTTGGTTCCACCTCCGGCGCTGCGCCCTTGCGGGCACATCGGATGCTGCGACTCCTCACCCTCGCCGCATGGAACGAAGCACGCGCGCGAGGCCGGACACCTCCTCCTGACCAGCTTCGAACCGGGAGAGAGTTGGTTCTGGAACATCGAGACCGATCAGTACCACGAGGGGCCGGAGCTGGCCCCGCCCACCGCGCACCCGGCCTCGCAGCCCACTCCGGGCCCCCGGGACGAGGTCCCTGAGGACTGGGAGCGGCAGCTCCACTGACCGCGTTGGACTTTCCGGTCCGGGAGTCAGATCTGCCGGACCGGGTCCGTGATGCCTCCGGGGCAAGCGAGCGCCGCGATGTCCCATCCGGCGCGTCCGGCCCCTGCCTGGTAGGCGCTTTCGTAAAAGGCGAGGACGGCGGCACGGGGATCGCTCTCGACGCGGGCCGCGTCGTAGCGCAGCACGGCCAGGTGGCTGTCGCCGCGCGCGACCCACCGCGCGGACGCGGGGCTGAGCGGCTCCCCGGCCAGGCCGGCGGGCTCGGGGGCGGTGTAGGAGTAGAAGGCGGGCTCGGTGAAGGTGTCGTCGCCGAACCAGAAGCCGAAGCTGGTCACTTCCTGGGAGTATGCCTCCCGGGTAACGGGGTCGGCCTGCCGGGGCTGGTCGATCCGTCGCCCGGAGAACCGGCTGTGGGCGATGTCGAAGGTGTGCCAGAAGTGGTGCACCGGACTGTTCTTTCCCGAGTAGCCCGCCGCGAATTCCTCCAGCACGGATGCCACCTGGCTCAGGACCCTCCAGTAACGATTGGCGGCCACGGGATCGTACGTCGCGTGCTCGGTGTCCTCGGCGAACGGCCGGCCGGCGTCGGGCAGGTCGAAGGGCCTGGGAATGGCGATGTCCACCCGGACCCCTAGCGCGGCCAGAGCGGCCAGGGTCGCGTCGTGGAAGGCCGCGACGGACTGGCCCGGAAGCGGGAAGGACCGCTCTTCGCCCTTCAGCGTCGCGACGACGAGCCGGTGGTCGACGAAGTCGAAGTCGATCGTGAAGATCGGATTCCCGTCGACCTGACCCATCGGACGCGTGGTGATGCCGCGCCCCGTGACATGAAACGGGACGTTCCACCAGTGGTTGCGCCGGGCGCTCGCCGCCAGGCGGATCTTGCCGACGATCTGCGCGAAGCGGTGCAGCGTCTCCTTGGTATCCCGCCACTCCGCGAGTGGCATCGGTGGGAACAGCTCGATCACGCTCCCATGATGACCCCGCGGTGGGCGTCCGGCACCCGCGCCGGGGGACCGGAGGGAGCGGTTCAGTCCTCGGCCACTAGAGCCGACGCGGACGCGTGCAGCACCTCGCCACGGAAGAGGGCCGGGCTGCGGCGCTGCATGACCAGCATCAGCACGAAGCCGGGCCCACCGCGATGACGAGGACCGAGCTGCCGCTGCCGTAGGCCCTGTCCCACATGTCCTTCAGGCTCTTGAGCAACACGGCACTCAGCATCAGCCCGCCGATGCCCGGGAGCACTCCCTCTTCAGGGACTACCAGCCGTGGCTGACGACCCATGCGTGGTATCAGTCCGAAACGGCAGAGTTGGACCAGATCAGCTGAGACAACATCCGAGATCCTCTCACCCAAGACCAGATCAACCGAGATTCCGAGCATCCCCACGTCTCAACTGATCTGGTCGCGGCAGGTCACAGAGCTGAGCCGGTGTCAGATCGTTTGAGACGGGACATCGGGCTCCAGCGATCGCCCATTACCGGGTAATAGCGTGCGGCCTTCCCGGGTTGGACAGCTGGAGCTATTACCGGGTAATGGCCAGGTGGCTCGCTGACGGCCCAACAGGTCCTCCAAACTAACGTGTCGATGGCGCAATCGATCAAGGACGTTAGTAAGGTGTCCCGCATGAGTTCGCCAGCCACCTCCAGCGACCGCGAGAAGGTCGTCTCCAAGCTGCCGGGATGGCTCCGGCAGAACCTCAAGATCAGAGCCGCCCAACACAGCATCGAGATCCAGGCCGCTGTTGAACAGGGCATCAACGACTGGTGCGGCCTGGCCTCCGCCACAGCAACCATCGACACCGCCGGAGCCGACTCCTTCTCCACCTTCCTGCCTCCCGGGCAGTGGGAAGAGTTCCGTCAAGTCGTTGCAGACCGTCGCGTCTCCCTCATCCAGGGCCTCGCTCAGGCCGTCCAGCTGTGGCTCGATTCCAACCCCAGCCCCGATGTCGAACGCCCCGAAGTCACCCGCCGCATCGTCGTCTGCAACCAGAAGGGCGGAGTAGGCAAGACGGCCATCACCGCCGGACTCGGTGAAGCACTCGCCGAAGACCCCAACGCCCTGTACTCCGTCCGTGTCGCCAAGGCACTGGCGAAGGCGCTCCGCGCGAGCGACGACCAGTCCGGCAACGAGCCGGCGAACGATCCGCTCGACATCGAAAACCTGCCCGGACTCGGCCTGCGCGTCCTGCTCGTCGACTTCGATCCGCAGTGTCACCTCACCAACCAACTCGGTGCCGCCCCACTGCCGATGAACGGCGACAGCCTCACCAATCACATGGCAGGTGATCCCAAGGGCGACCTCCGTGACCTCATCGTCTCCGTCGACGACGACACCTTCAGCGGCCGACTACACCTTCTACCCGCCTGCAACGACGCCTTCCTCCTCGACGTACGGCTGTCCGCCGTACGAGCCCGGGAAGCCGCCCTCGAACGTGCGCTCGCTCCGCTCGAAGCCGACTACGACGTGATCCTTGTCGACTGCCCGCCGAGCCTCGGCCTCAGCATGGACGCCGCCGCCTACTACGGCCGCCGCCGTGACGGAGAAAAGCCCGGCCAGTCAGGCGCCCTGATCGTCGTACAGGCCGAAGACAGCTCCGCAGACGCCTACGAGCTGCTCACCACCCAGATCGACGACCTGCGCGGCGACTTGCAGATCGACATCGACTACCTCGGCATCGTCGTCAACCTCTACGACTCCCGCCGCGGCTTCATCGCCACATCCTCACTGCAGGGGTGGGTCGACATAAAGGATCCACGCGTCGTCGGCCTCATCGGAGACCTCAAGGAACAGAAGGAAGCAGTCCGCATGAAACAGCCCCTGCTGTCATACGCCCCCAAATCACAGCAGGCGATCGGGATGCGCGCACTGGCCAGGGAGATCGCATGAGCAAGGCCGACCAACTGGGCGCAGGCCGCTTCGGAGGGGGAGTGCGGGGCGTCAGCGCACGCCGACAAGCCGTAGCCGCCGCCACAGGAGTTCCCACCGATGGCATCGCCCCGCCCACCGAACTCCCCCCGCACCGCGTCAGCCTCAACCCCGACAACCCCCGCTCCAGCCTCGGCGACCTCACGGACCTCGCCGGAAGCTTGAAGACCCACGGTCAGAAGCAGGCGATCACGGTGATGAACCGTGATGCCTATGTCACCGCAAACCCCGAGCGCGCAGCCGACCTCGAAGCCGACACCACCCACGTCGTCATCGACGGCAGCAGCCGCCTCGCCGCCGCCCGCGAAGCACAACTGGCCAGCATCAAGATCATGGTCAGCGATGACCAGGGCAGCACCTCCGAGGAACTCCTGGAGTCCGCTCTCGTCGCCAACATCCACCGCCAAGATCTCGAAGAACTCGACGAAGCCCGTGCCCTCGACCGGCTCCTGAAAATCCACGGCAGCCAGACCGCCCTGGCCAAACGGCTGCACCGTTCCCAAGGCTGGGTGTCGCAACGCCTGGCTCTGCTCAACCTCACACCCGAACTCCAGGCCAGGATCGGCAAAGAGCCCATCAAACTGCTGCGAGCGGTGGGCAACAAGCCAGCGGCCGAGCAGGGAAAGGCTCTCAAGGAACTCAAGGACGAACGGGCCCGTCAAGAGGCGGAGAAGCAGGAACACAGCCAGAAGAAGCCAGCGGAGAGTGCCGCGTCAGCCGGCCAGGACTCTGGAAAGCCGGGCGGCCATTACCGGGTAATAGACGATGCGACGAACGCGTCGCCCTCCCCCCCTTCGGCAGCCGGTGACAACGGGGACGACGACGCCCACCCACCAGGTCGCGACAATCCTGGTACGGCGACGCCGGACACGGGAGAACCGCATCAGGAAGACGGGACGGAGCAGTCCGTTCCCGAACCGCGATCCCAAAGCGACGAACCATCCGATAGGCAGCGGGCCGCAGAACAGAAGCTGAAGCTGTTCCCCTACAGTGACGGCGGCAACGCCGCGATGCACCTGATCCAGAAGATGCCGCCTGGCGAGTTCAACAAGATGCTGGACCTGCTCATCAAGCACAGGGACAGCCAGGTCGCCACCGCCGGTTGAGTCCCGACTGTGTCGAGAGGGTCGGTTTCCCAAACTCGGGAAACCGACCCTTCGCTTCGCGCCGCAGCATTCGCACGACGTTGTCAGGCGTCGTCGCCGGGCAGCAGCGGCATCGCCTCCTTCCACCGCTCGGGGTGGAGCTGGCGGCAGCCGACGGGGCACCAGCGGTCCTGGACGTCCTCTCGTTGCGGGAAGGGCGACTGGGCGCTGAGGACCAGGTACACCACCTCCGTAGTGGGCGTGAGGCAAAGAGCGCAGGCAATTCCGGTTCTGGTCGTATGCATGGGCGGGAGAGTGCACACGTCGACGGCTTACCGTCTCGGGCTGGCGAGACGGCCCGCCTGGCGGGCGCCACGGTAAAGACTTCGTGATCGCCTCCCGCCCGGCGGGAAGGACCCGGATCACGCTTTTTCGCAGGTCAAAGCCGGGGTTCCATGGGGCGATGATCAGCATGTCGGAGGTTCGCCCGGGGAGCGGGTGGCGCTATCTCTTCCGCGGCGTGATGGTCGGCGACGGCCACCGCGCGGCGGGTACGCCGCTGCGCGCCGCCCAGGACGAAGCCGGTGTCCCGCCCGGTGTCTGGAAGGGGCGCGGTCTGGCCGCGGTAGGCCTGACGGCCGGGGACGTGGTGACCGAGCGGCAGGCCGAACTGCTCCTGGGAGAAGGCCGGCACCCGGATGCCGACCGGATTGAGCGCGAGCTCCTGGCGCAGGGCAAGAGCCCGGCCCGTGCCCGGCGGGCGACCGTGCTGGGCAGGCCCATCGAGCACAACAAGTCGCCGGAGACCGAGAAGGCCAAGGAGCGGACGCCCTGGCTGGCGATGCACCTGGTGTTCCGGGCGCCGTCGACGGCACACATCGCGTGGGCGCTCGGGGATGACGGAACGCGCCTGGTACTGGAGCTGTGCCAGGACATCGCCCGGGACAAGACGCTGGCGTGGTTTGAGGATGCGGTCGCGGAGATCCGCTGGGGGAGCGGCGGCAAGCACCGCAAGCCGGTTCGGGACGGGCTGATCGTTGCAGTGTTCCGGCACTACGAGTCCAGAGCTGCCGAGTCGAAGCCGCTACTCCACGATCACGCGGTGGTGTCGATCCGCGCCCGACGGCCGGACGACCAGGGCACGTGGGGCAATCTTTCGGCGGACTCGCTGATGACCCACATAGTCGCCGCCGACACCCTCTACCTCCTGTACTTCATGGAGGAGGTGTCCGCCCGGCTCGGGTGGGCGTGGGAGCCGCGCGAGGTGACGCCCGGCCGCCGGCCGGTCATGGAGATCGCAGGGATCGACCAGCGGCTCATCGGCTGGCAGTCGACCCGGCGCCAGCAGATCGAGGACGCGCTGCCCGTCCTCACGGCCAAGTACGAAGAGAAGCACGGGCACGCGCCGTGGGAGCGGGCCGCCTACGCGCTGGCCTGCCAGGCCGCCGACCAGACGCGCCCGCCCAAGCGCACGGAGCTGCTGTCCCTGACCGAGCTGCGCAAGCGATGGCGCACCTCAGCGATCCGGGCCTACGGCGTGGACGCCGTCGACCGGCTGGCGGAGCGGGCGCGGGCGGCGGCCGCGGCAGTGTGGGCGCGGGTGCGGCCGGTGGTCGACATAGCGCTGGCGGCCGTCGACGTCGTCGCCGTCGTGTACGTGATGCGCGGCGCGTTCAAGCGGCACCACCTGCTCGCCGAAGCCCGCCGCCACCTTTCCTACGTCCTGCGCGGCCGACCCCATCAGCCCGGCCTGGACGACCAGATCGTGCAGGCGGTCGTCGACGACTACACCCGCCCCGTCGGGCGCGGTCTGAAGATGACCGCTGACCTGCGCGCCCTGTACCCGCGCGACACCGAGGACCAGGCCGTGCTGCGCCCGCTGACCCGCAACCGGTCCGCGCCCCCGTACGAGCGGGCCCGCCTCGCAGCTGGAGCGCTGGCCGCACGGGTCCGTGCCGCGCGGCGTGCGGAGCGCCTGGGCTCCCGTTCCCGGCCGGGCGCGGTCGCCGTGCCCGCCGCCTCGAGGTCGCAACCGCGGCCGTTCCGCACCGACCCGAAGGCCGACCGCCCCCTGTCGCTGGAACCCGAGTTCGGCATTGACGTCGACGTGGTGGAGCAGACCCGCCGAACCTTCGAGGCCGCCGCCAAGCTGGCGGCCAAGCTCCAGGACGGCGCGCGGGAGCGCGGCGTCGTCCACAGCCCCAGGCCACAGCCCGCCCCGGCGACGGCCCCGCCGCCGCACACCCAGCAGCCCGGTACCCAGCACACACCGGGCCGGACCACAGGAGGAGTCGCATGAGCACCCCAGAAGAACGCCCCAACCCCGACGACGCACTCGCACGCGCCCACGCGGCCCGCGCGCAGATGGCCGCCGCGCTCAACGAGGACCAGGAGCCCGAGCCCGATGAGCCCCAGGGGTGGCAGCCGATCTGGAAGCGCCCTCGGAAGCCGAAGTCCAAGGCCGCAAAGAAGCAGGAGCTGCGCAAGCAGCGGCGGCGACTCCAGGACGCCGGGAAGCGCCGCCTCGCCGCCTCGCAGTCCCGCCGGCCCCGCTCCCGACAGAACCGGATCGGCAACGCGGCCGCGCGCCGCGACGCACGCGCCCTGTCCCGGGTGCGGCACTCCACCGCCTGGCTGTGGTGACGATGCCGGGCATCGGTCCACCGAATGGAGCCCACTCAGTGGGCTCCACCGAATGGACTCCACTCCGGTGCGCCGGATGACGATGGACGCCGCCGTGGTGCGCACCGCGATGGTGCGCCACCGCACCCGGTGCGCCGCACCACCCGACGATGCTGGGCACTCTCGCGCGCCCGGTGCGCCGCACCCGATGCCCCGCACCGCACCGGTGCGCCCACCGCCGACCGACCCCTTGACCAGGTGAGGCCGGACGCGCGCGACCCCTTGTCCAAGTCCGCAACCGAGGACGTTTCCCCTTGACACAGCCCGTTTCGGCTGGCGATCAGGTCGTGGTCAAGGGGGTGTGTGATAGGGGAGCCCGCCCGGCCGTGGCGCGCGCGCCCGGTGCGGTGCGGTGGTGTGTGGAGCGCACCACGGTGGTGCGATGGTGCGCCTGCATGCGCGCTGGACCGCACCACCGTGGTGCGGCTACGCGGTGGTGCCGTGCGCCGAGTGCGCCTGCATCGCCTGCTTCATCCCTGCGGCCTCCAGTTGGCGCAGGACGTTGGCGACGTCGCCGTGGTCCTCGGTGAGGATGTTCTCGGTGAAGCGGATGATGGTCTGGGCGATGCCCGGCGGGAAGGCCAGGCAGGCGCCGTCGCCGTGGCACAGGACCTCCAGCAGCAGCCGTCCGAGCGCCGCTGCCAGGAAGGAGTGCGCGCACGGCTGCCCGTCGCAGTCGTCCACGGCGGTGACCGGGATGACGACGCGCGCGGCGACGTCCAGGAGCAGTCGGCGCATCTTCGGGCCCGTGTCGTTGGCGACCGCGCTGGCCGTGTCGATGTCGTTGGCCTGCAACGCCCGGATGTAGGCGAAGGCGTCGGCGACGTCGTCCGGCTCCATCGGGGCGAGCGACGCGGTGACGGTGTTCTCGGGCATGGGTGGCTCCTCATCTGCGGGCCGCCCCGCTGATCGCGGCGGCCTCGAAGACACCCTCGAACCGCGGCCCTGTGGACAGAGCCCGGCCGCTGACGGTGAACGGCCTTGCCCGTTCGGCGCTCGCGTTACCCCTTGTCCAGTTCCGCTACCTGCGACATTCCACCCATTCCGGCAGGGAGAAATCTCCGTCCCGCCACGCTGCGCGACGCCCCGGGAAAAGCCGCTGCCGGACGGTGCGTGGCACTGGGAGACTGCGGAGATGACCACGCAGCGGCTGCCGTTCCCGGTCCCGGACGAACGCGCCCACCTCTTCGTCGACAGCTACGCCGACATGCACGACCTCGTTGAGGACCTGGTCGTGCCCGACGGCGTGCCCGAGGCCGCGGCGACCGTCCTGCGTACGGCCCGTGAGCTGCTGCGCCAGTCCTACTACTGCTACGAGTTCTCCACCGTGGCGGTCATGCACTCCCTGATCGCGGTGGAGATCGTGCTGCGCGACCGGATCCCGGACGCGGGCACCAAGCCGCTGTTCCAGCTCATCAAGCAGGGCGCCGCCGACGGGGTCCTGACGGCCCGGCAGGCGGAGTACCTCGACTACGGCCGACAGATCCGCAACGGCATGGCGCACGGACAGACCACGCACGCGGTGATGCCGCCGGCCATGGCGGTGCCGATGGTGACGACCTCGTTCGCGATCGTCTCCGAGCTCTGCGCCGCGCCCGTGTCCTCTGGCATCGAACCTGGATCGTTTGCCAGTGAAGTTGGATCAGGCGGCGTCGGGGTGCGGAGGTTCCGCTGATCCGTCTGTCGGTCGGTCGGTCGGGGCCCGGCTGCTGTGGGCCGGGCCCCGGGCGTGTGCTGTGGTCAGAGGCCCTGGGTGAGGAAGGTGGCGTCGGGGACCTGGACGGTTTCGGGGGCGGTGCGGGGGAGGAGGCCGAGGATCTGGGCGGCGACGTATTGGGCGGACATCATGGCTCCTTCCTGCCAGCCGGGTAGTGGGGATGCCTGGTCGCCGACGACGTAGAAGCGGCCGTCGCCTTCGGGCTGGAGGAGCTGCTTGTAGGCGACCTGGTGGGCGGGGTCGGCCGGGTCCCAGTCGGCCCAGCCGCCGAGTTGGTGGGGCACCTTGTGCCAGGCGATGGTGACGCCGAGGTCCTGGGGCACGGTGGTCTTCTCCAGGAACTCGCGGTGCAGCTGAGCCGCTCCGTCCCGGGCAAGGCGCAGCCGGTCGCCCGGCGCGAGCTTGCCCATCTCCTCGGCGTGGTCGCCGAAGTTGTAGGCCCCGGTGAGGGTGCCCGTCTTGGAGAAGTAGTCGTTCGAGGGGTACCAGAACTGGGTGATGGGGTGGTCGGTCCAACTGATGCCGCCGTAGATCTGGTTGTGGTCGTTCTCCCAGAACCGGCGGTTGGCCTGCCAGCCGACCTTGCATGTCGGCGCGAAGCCCACCGCTTCCACGGCGTTGCGGAACTCTGTGGAGAAGCCGGTCAGCGTGAGCTGCTTGAGCACCGGGAGCGGGATGTTGCTCACGCAGTAGTCGGCTGACGCCGTCAGCTCCTGACCCCCCGAGCGGTAGGTGACACTGACCCCGTCGCCCGTCAGATCGACCGACGTGACCTCGGCCTTGAGCTCAACGGTCACGTCGTACTCGGAGGTGACCCGCTCGGTGAGAGCGTGGACGATCTTGTCCATGCCGCCGACCGGCTGGAACATCGTGGCCTGCCACAGGTAGTCCACGGGCTGGTAGAAGCGGTGCTTCCAGAACTCCGACGTGACCAGGTCGGCCAGGGCCAGCGGGGGCGCGGGCCTGGGAAACTCCTGGACCTCCAGGGGCTCGGCATACCCGGAGCGGGTGGAGCCGTGGTACTCGCCCTCCTCGTCCAGGTCGCCGAACTTGCGCAGCAGGTCCCGCAGCAGCCCGGTGAACTCGTCGCTCTCGGTCAGGGTGGCGGACAGGAGCGCGGCGAGGTGGCCGCGGGTGTCGTTGGCGATCCGCCGGTTGCGCCAGGGCCGGCCGGGTGGGGTGTGGCCCGCGCGGTGCACGACGTTCGCCGTGGTCTCCATGATGTACGGCTCCAGCGCCACCCCGAGGTCGGTGCAGTACTTCAGGACGCGGCGGTGGTGGTACGGGATGCGTCCGGGGCCGAGGTTGAGGTACAGGCCCTTGTCGAAGGCGCAGGTGTGGGTCAGGACCGGGCTGTTGCCCTCGCCGTCGAGTTCGTACAGCTTGTCGCCCTTGCGGGCGGTGCGGTTGCGGCCGCCGGTACGGGTCTGGGGCTCCAGGACCGTGCACCGGTAGCCGAGCCTGCCCAGTTCGTAGGCGGCGGTCAGCCCGCCGACCCCCGCACCGAGGATCAGCACCGACTTCTCCTCGCCGGCCGCCGCGCGTGGTGCGGCGGCGAAGTCCGGAGCGGCGCCTTCGCCGGAGCTCAGCGGACCGGCGAGGCCCGACATGGCTTCGTAGAGCGCCTGTGCGGACGGATCAGCCGACGTGCGCGTGGTCATAGATCACCTTTCGAGTCAGGCGCAGGGGGTGCCGCTCCCGGTTCGTCCGGCTCCTGTGGCCTGCCCGGTGCCCAAACCCGGGGGGACCGGCCGCGAGATGGCCCCGAAGAACACGAGACCAGGCCACGAAACGCCGCGCGAAGTACGAGTACGGCCTGCGCAAGGGGTCCTTCCCTATCCCCCAGAAGCGGACGCCGACCGTCCGGGCGAGCGCACGAGACAGAAGCTGACACACACCTGGCGTACGCCCGCGCCCTCCGGCCCGTATCGGACAACCCTCAAACGAAGCAGCAGTCCAACACCACTGGCAGGCGATCCAGGTTCGGTGGCAGTGGACAGCCCGCCTGACGATCACGGATCGGTAACGGCGCTCAGGCGAGTGTCACACCGTCGACTCTCGCCACACCTCTAACAGGTGACGGGGGATTCCATCCCGAACCCCCGCGCCACCTGCGTGAGGAGCCTTGCCATGATGTACACCAGCAGCACCCGGCAGCCCGAGCCGGAGCCGCACCCGACCTGGACAAGGGGTGCTGAGCGCCCTCCGGGCGACCCGGAATCCAGTGCCGTGAACGGTGCCGCGAACGATTCCAACGTCGTGCCCATCACCGCAGCTCACATCGCCCGCCAGGGGGCCTCCCAGCACGCTGACACCTCTCTCCCTTCCCCTGAGACGTCGACGAAGGGGAAGAAGTCCACTCCGGCCAGGAAAGTGCGGGCCGATGCGCTGCGGATGCTGGGGTGCGTGCGGATAGCCACGGTGCGGCAGATGGCTCAGGTGATCACGGCGGAGGATCGGGACGGCCGGTCGTACGTGCGCAGGGCGATGAGGAAGCTGGCGGAGCTCGGGCTGGCGGAGACGAACGGCAAGGACGGCAAGCACCTGATCTGGAACCTGACCCCGGCGGGACAGAAGGCTCTGGCCGACGGCAACGAGCTGCCTCCCCGACCGAAGGCCGGCACCGGAGCGAAGGCCGTTCGAGCCGGGTTCGGTCCGCACGGCGTCGCGGTGACCGACATGATCCTGGCCTTCGGCGGCCGCAAGCATCTGACCGACTGGCAGGTGGAGGTCAACCACGCCATCAAGGAGACCGGCCTGAGCTTCAACACCGACGCCGTCCTCGCGTTGCCGACCAAGACCAGCGAGGTGCGCCACTTCGAGCTCGACAACGGCACCATGTCCCAGGCCCGGCTCGCCAAGGAGGTCTGGGACTACGAGCGCTACGCCGGGCACCGCGTCTGGGAAGGCGCCCGCGGCACGATCGGCGGGACGTTCCCGTTCTGGCAGCGTCACCGCTACACCCGCTCAACGACCTTCCCGCGGCTGCACGTCGTCCTGGCGGGCAAGGAGGAGCACCTGCTCGACAACCGCCTCCAGGCGCTCGCCGACGACGTGAAGGGCATCGCCGTCGCGGTGTGGGTGAACACCCTGCCCCGGCTCCAGCGGGGCGAGCCCTGGTACGAGATCGGCGTCGACGACCCGGGCCGGCGCCGCGCCCGATACCCCGAACCGCCTTGCCGCTGAGGCAGACCTGCCAGAGACGAAGGCGCTCCCCCACGCAACAGCTGTGGGGGAGCGCCCTCGCGGACCGCACCGCGCCGGTCAGGCCGGGGCGGTCCGCAAGGAGGCGACGGACGCCGGGCAGCCGGTGACCGCCCGCCCGGCGGGACAGCTCTCGAAGTCGGGACGCCGCCGTCCGGGACAGCAGAGGCCGAACACGGCTGCACGTCTGTGCCGGACCGTAGACAGGGCTCATGAAACGCAGCAGAGAAGAAGAACCCGCCCCGGACCTGCCGGGCAGCCTGTGGCACGCCCTGATCCGGCTCCAGCACACGCACCCCGACCCCGTGGGCCGGACCGGACCGCTCGCCCGGCCAGCCGGGCTGCTGTCCTTCACCGCAGCCACCGACACCATCCTCGCGGCCCGCGTCCATCTGTCCGGCGCGGAGACGATGGGCGAACTGCACGAGACGCTCCGCACCCTGACGGCCGACCTTACCTACACCCACTTCGCCCGCCCTGACGTTGCGCTGGACGTCACGCTCGGCAGACGACAGGAACTCCCGATCCACGCGGAGCACACCATCGGCCTCACCCGGCTCTTCCAGAACGCCGCTGGCACCATCGGCGCCTGCAACACACCAGGTGGCGGCCAGTGCTTCCACTGCGAGGGGACCGGGCTTGCCCTCCCACTGTGGGAGCCGTAGTCGTCAGCCGGCCACGACGTCGCGTAGTTCCCGCACAGCGCGCTCGCGGTGGTGCTGGGCGGGGATCGCCTCGTACAGGTCCAGGGCGCGGCGGCGGACCAGGCCGGTGCGGAAGTCGACGGGCAGCGCGGTCAGGGCGGCGACCGTACGGTGGCACGCCTGCTCGGTGTCGCCGTCGTGATGGGAGCACGCCGCCGCGTCGATGTTCAGCAGGGTGCGCGTCATCGTGCTGGTCGGCGCGGACAGCTCCAGCGCCCGCTGCTGGCTCTCCCGGGCGCGGCGGGTGTCCCGAGCGTGGTGAAGGCGTGGCTGAGGTGGACGTGGTGTTTCTGCTCGCCGTACGTCAGCCACGTGTCCGAACGCTCGGACTCGGGGAGCCGGGCCATGAGGGCGTCCGCGGCGGTGAGCGCGGCGCGGGCTTGCTCGCTCTGGTGGTTGAGGGCGTAGGCGCGGGCGGCGACGACCGCCGCCAGCACAGCGGCGGCGGTCGGCCGGGTGCCAGCGGCAAGCCGGGCCTGGTCGGCGAGGTCGGCCGCTGCCCGCGGGGTGCCGTAGTTGAGCGGGACCATCGCCTCCCGGGCCAGCACCCAGGCGTGCAGTTGGTCGTCGCCGGATTCGGCGGCGGCCCGGGCGGCGGTCGCGAACCAGGCGCGGGACTCGCGGCGGCTGCCCAGGTCGTGCAGGACGATCGCGGTCATCCCGGCCATCTGCCCGGCCGTCCGGCACAACCTGGCCCGGACCCTGGCGGGTTGCGGGACGGTGAGCAGCGGGCGCAGGGTGGTGAAGTCCGTGACCAGGTCGGCCAGGACGCGGGTGGGTGCCTGTCCGTGGTAGCCGTACCCGTAGCTCTCGGCAGCGGCTTCCAGGTTGGCAAGGTCCTGGGGAGCGTCGGGGGAGAAGGTCTGGGCGACGTCGGTCCGGGCGGCGGTGAGCGCGGCGAGGGCCGGAGCGGTGAGGCCGGTGGCCAGAGCGCCACGCAGCAGGTTGCGGCGCTTCATCGGATCTTCTCCATGGTCGGACTCCGTGCTGAGAACGGCGGTGTCTTCCCAGGGTTGCGCAGCAAGCCCCAGTAGGGGCACCGGGAATGCTCAGTCCGCCAGCGATTCGCTCGACAGTCGTGAGGGCGGTGACGGATGTGATGCCCGGGCGTCGACCAGCGAGACCCGGCGGAACGGCGCGCACTCATCGACTGGCTCCAGCAGATCGGCCTGGACGCCTGCTCGGCGTGGAGAAGATCCTGGAAAAGCTCCAGGCCACCTCCTCCAGCTGAGGCGTCTCCCGAGTGACCGGTCAGGCAGCTGCCAGCTCGCTCCGGGCCCTGCCGATGAACTCGGACACGTCGGCGTTGCCCGTCTTCCACGGTTCGAGATCGGTGGTGAGGCCGTGGAGGTAGCCGTGGGCCCTGGTTGAGGACACGGTGCGCAGGACTTCCAGGGCACGGGACCCGACATCGAGGCTCTGTTCGAGGTCCCCGTCCTGGAGGTGGGTGCTGGCCAGGACCGACAGCCGGATGCCGACGGCGCGGGTGAAACGCCCGGGGGGCATGGCGTCGGCCTGCTCGTTCCAGGTGATCGCGGCCTGCGGCTGCGCGAGGTCGCGGTAGATCTCGGTGGCGTCCGTGGCGAGCCGGGCGTGCGTGAAGTACGACAGCCAGTTGGGATCGTCGTCGCTGCCGGGGCGGATCGAGCCGAGCAGGTCCTCGGAACAGGCGAGTGCGGCTCCGGCGGCCTTGGCGTCGCCCGCGCGGCCGTAGGCGCGGGCCTCGGCCAGTTTGGCGAAGGCCAGGACCCGTGGCGCGGCAGAGTCCTTGGCCCGCTCGTAGGCGCCCTCGGCCATGTCGGCGGCTTCGCGCGGGAATCCGCGGAGCATGGTCTGCAGGGACATCGTGGTCAGCACGTAGGCGCCGGCCTGCACGTCACCGGCGGCCCGGGCGAGGCGCAGCGCTTGGACGAAGTGACGCTGTGCCTCTTCGTGGCGGCCGGCGTCGAAGGCTGCCCAGCCCGCGACGCGGGAGAGTTCGGAGGTGGCGGCGAACAGCTCTTTGCCGATGGCCTCCGTGTAGGTGCCCGAGAGCAGGGGAGCCGCGCGCAGGCGCAGGCATTCGGTGACGGAGCTGGTCTTCCAGTTGCCCCCGCCGAACTTGGAGTCCCACAGGCGGGCCTCGTCGGCAGCCTGCCACAGCTCGGTCAGGTCACTGCGGCCGACGCGCCGGCCGCCCTGGTGGGTGGTGGCCGCGTCCGCGGGCTGAGTGAGCCACCGCGTGACGGGCGTGGTGAAAGCGGAGACGGCGAAGCCGTTGCTGAGGAAGTGTCGGCGGTCCACGGTTCTCCAGAAAGTCGCGGCGACGCTGATCGCGTCGGAGGGATCGCGGGGGAAATCCAACCCCAGGTCACCTTTGCCGCGTTGACGCTCATACATGCCGAGTTCCTCGACTGAGACCGTCCGTCCGAGGCGTTCTCCCAGCGCAGCGGCCAGATATCGGGGAACTGGGCTTCTCGGGATCATTCCGAGATTCACCCAATTGGAGACACTTGTATGACCGTACTTCGTGTCCTGCCCTGAGGCCCGGGCGATCTGGTTGACCCGGAAGGCGAGCGACTTGTGACTGGCGCCGGACGCCTTGATGAGGCGCTCCAGCTCCTCGTTGCGGCCCTGAGACCGTCGTGGTGTGCCTGGCACTGAGCCCCCATCGGGTTGGGGCCCACGGCCCCCGTAGCCGTGGAATGGGCACGAGCGTAGGACGGGCAGGCGGGTGCACAACACCCAGACACAGCCTGCGATTTGTTGGCCCCCTTTGTGCGCCTCCACCGCGCCAGTCGGCTCCGGTTACCTGAAGAACGTGCCGCCCGGCGCCCGGCCCGTCTCCGGGCACCGGGCGGACACGACGACGGACCTCGAGGCTCCCGGCTGTCGTGCGGACCGCGGCCGCCGCCCTTCGTTCCCCATGGCCTGACCGGGCGCGGCTGCCGGGGCGTGGGCCGTTCCGGCCGCGTCGCACGACCGCCCCATACGAAGAGGAGAAGTTGATGGTGAGTGTGTCCACACCAGCGGTCCTGCGCGCGCCGGTTGCGGCCGGCACGGCTGTGTGCGCCGTACCCGCTCCCGCCCGTACGGCGTCTTTGAGGGTCGTGGTCGTCGGCCAGGGCTATGTGGGGCTGCCATTGGCGTTACATGCCGCGCAGGCAGGTCACCGTGTGATCGGTCTGGACACCGACGCACGGCGGATCGAGGACCTGGCGTCCGGCCGGTCGCCGGTCGAAGACGTCACCGCGGCGCAGCTGGAGTTGTTGCTGCGGCAGGGCGCCTACCGGCCCACAGCGCGCCCGGAGGACGTGGCGGGATTCGACGTGGCGGTGATCGCCGTGCCAACGCCGCTGCGCGAGGGCATACCCGATCTGTCGTACGTGACCGCGGCCGGCCGGACGGTGGGCCGTCATCTGCGCGAGGGCGCGCTGGTGGTGCTGGAGTCCACCAGCTATCCGGGCACGACTCGCACCGTCCTGGGGCCGGTGCTGGAAGAAGCGTCGGGGCTGCGGATGGGCCGTGACTTCGCGCTGGGGTTCAGCCCCGAGCGGATCGACCCGGGCAACCGGGCCTGGACGCTGGAGACGACCCCGAAGCTCGTCTCGGGCATTGACGAGGACTCCCGGGAGCGCACCGCCGCCTTCTACGCCGGACTGGTCGACGTCGTCGTCCCGATGAGCCGGTGTGAGGAGGCGGAGCTCGCGAAGCTGGTGGAGAACACCTTCCGGGCGGTGAACATTGCGCTGGTCAACGAACTGGCGGAGGTGGCCCACGACACCGGCCTGGACGTACGGGAAGCGCTGGACGCGGCGGCAAGCAAGCCGTTCGGGTTCATGCCCTTCACCCCCGGCCCCGGGATCGGTGGGCACTGCCTGCCCATCGACCCGGTGTACCTGTCGTGGTGGGCGGCGCAGGTGCGTGACGGCCGGGGCTCGCAGCTGATCGACCTCGCCGGACGGATCAACACCGCCCGCCCCGCCCACGTCGTGGACCGCGTGGAAGGACACCTTGCTACGCAGGGCCGGACACTGCTGGGTGCGCGGGTGCTGCTGCTGGGCTTGTCGTACAAGCCGGGCAGCGGTGACCTGCGCGAGTCCCCGGCCATGGAGGTGGCCCGGCTGATGGAGGCCGGCGGCGCGCGGGTGTGCGCGGCGGACCCCTTCGTCGACCCGGCGGCGGTCGGCCGGGTTCGGCTGGTGGCCGCGACCGAGCAGGAACTGGCCGCTACGGACGTCGTGGTCGTGCTGACCGACCACGACGTCTTCGACTACGACCTGGTGGCCGCCTGCCCGGCGTTCGTGCTGGACTGCCGGGGACGGCTGGCCGGCCGGACCGCCACGGCCGTGGTGGAACAGCTGTGACCGGCGGACTGCGGGTCACTGTCACGGGCGGCGCCGGGTTCATCGGGTCGAACCTGGTCTCCTGGCTGCTGCGGCATCCGGCGATCGGCCGGGTCACGGTGGTGGACGACCTGTCGACCGGCAGCACCAGCCTGCTGGGCGGCGACCCGGCGGAGACCGACTTCCGGCAGGGGAGCGTCCTGGACGCGGGCCTGATCGAGGACGCGGTGGCCGGCGCGGACGCGGTGGTGCATCTGGCCGCGCTGCCGTCCGTGCCCCGGTCGGTGGCCGACCCGCTGGCCACCCACCACGCGAACGCGACCGGCACCCTCCAGGTCCTTGAGGCCGCGCGCCGCGCCGGCGGGCCGCTGGTGGTGGCGGCGTCCTCGTCGTCCGTCTACGGCGCCCAGCCCGACCTCCCCAAGACGGAGACCAGCCGGGCGATGCCGCTGAGCCCGTACGCGGTGTCGAAGCTGGCGACGGAGGCGTACCTCGGCGCCTACCACGCCTGCTACGGGCTCGAGGTGCTGCCGCTGCGGTTCTTCAACGTGTTCGGGCCCCGGCAGCGGGCCGGGCACCCCTACGCGGCCGTCGTCCCGGCCTTCATCGACGCCGCTCTGTCCGGCCGGCCCGTCACCGTCCACGGCGACGGCACCCAGACCCGCGACTGGACCTTCGTGGACACGGTGTGCGAGGTGATCACGACCGCGATCACCGGCCGGGTCACCTCGCCCTGGCCGGTCAACCTCGCGCTGGGCACCCGGACCTCGCTGCTGGACGTCATCGCCCTCCTGGACCAGGTCCTCGACGCCCCAGTGCGGGTCGAACACGCTCCGCCCCGGCCCGGGGACGTCGCCCACTCGCAGGCCGACCCCACCCAACTGCGCGAACTGTTCCCCGGCGTGAGCGCGGTGCCGCTGCGCGAGGGCCTCGAGTGCACAGTCGCCTGGCACCAGGACCAGCACCCCGCCCGCTCGCACGTCGATGCCCGGGGGAGCCGGTGAAGATCCTGATGTACCACCTGATCGAGGACCTGCCCAGCCCGATGGCCGTGCCCCCCGACCGCTTCCGCGAACAGATGGAACTGCTGGCCGGCGGACCGTACACGGCGGTCACCGAGGACGACCTGCACACGATGCTCACCCAAGGCAGGCCACTGCCGCCGAACGCCGTGTTGCTCACGTTCGACGACGGCTACGCCAACACAGTTACCACCGCGCTGCCCGTGCTGGAACAACTCGGCCTGCCCGCGCTGATGGCGGTCTGCGGCGGCTACCTCACCGACCAGCGGCCCCGCCACGTGCCGCACCCGGCACAGGAGACCGCAGACCCCGACCAGGTGCAGCAGTGGACGGCGTCCGGGCGGGACGTCGCCGCCCACAGCTACACCCACCGGCGCCTAACCGCCCTCAGCGAGAGGGCACTGGCCTGGCAGACGGCCGGCGACCACGAGGCGCTGGCCGATCTGCTGGGACGCCCGCCGCGCACCTTCGCCTACCCCTACGGCGCCTACGACCCGCGCGTGCAGCGCGCCGTCGCCGGCCTGTACCCGCTGGCCCTGGCCACCGACGACCACCATCAGCCCGACCTGCGCCACCCCTACGCCCTGTCCCGGATCCAGGTCGACCCCGGCTGGAGCCTGCACGCGTTCCGCACGGCCCTGGACAGCCCGGCCGACCCGGCCGCCGCGCAGCGCGCCGCCCGCGCGGCCGACGCCCTCACCACCACCCGCGCAACACCCTGAGGAGCACGCCGATGACGAACCCCGGCGCCCGCGCCCGCACCGTCGCCCTGTACTGGCACAACGGCCGCTCCCTGGGCCACACCTCCCGCACCGCGAAAGTCGCCCACTACCTGCTGCGCTCGGAGCACCCGTACTCGGTCGCCGGGATCACCGGCGCCTACCGCGGCCTGGGCCTCCTCCCGCCGGAGGTGGACGTCGTCAAGATCCCCTCCTTCGCGAACTTCGACGACCCCGACGGATGGCACCTGCGCCCGCGCCTGGCCATGGACACCGAAACCCTGCACGAGGTGCGGGCCGACCTCATCACCGCGTTCCTGCGCCACTACCGGCCCGACGTGTTGTTGAGCGACCACATCCCCCGCGGCACCGATGACGAACTCGTGCCGGCGCTGGAGGCCCGGTACGCGCAGCACACCGTCCTCAGCCTGCGCGGCGTGCTGCTGGACAAGGAGAAGACGACGCGCAAGTACTTCGGCCGGGACGGCCGCGGGCCGTGGGTGCTGGACCACTACTGCCAGTTCAACGTGCACACCCACCCCGAGGTGTTCGACCTCGCGGACTACTACGACATCCCGCCCGAGGCTGCCGACCGGCTGCACTACACCGGCTACCTCGCTGAGCCCTGCACCCTGCCCCGCGACCAGGCCCGCGCGCAGACCGGCATCGGCGCCGATGAACGGCTGGTCGTCGCCGCGATGGGCGGCGGCCAGGGCGCCGGGGACCTGTGGCGCGCGCTGTCGACGGCCCTGCGCGGCCGCCGCCACTTCTTCGACCGGGCCCTGCTGGTCACCGGCCCCTACCTGGAGCCCTCCGACCAGGAGGCATTGCGGCAGCTGTGGGAGGACGACCCCGGGGTGGAGATCCGGACGTACGAGCCGGACCTGCTGCCGTGGATGCGGGCGGCGGATCTGTTCGTCGGCGCGGCCGGGTCGAACATGCTGGGGGAGGTCCTGGCGACCAGGGCCAACACGATCGCGATTCCCCGGCAGATCAGAGAGAGCGAGCAGCTGGTCCATGCCCGGCGTCTGCACGAGCTGGGTCTGCTGCGCAAGGTCGATCTCCTGGACGCCCTCGGCGGCGCGCTGACCGACGCGGTGGCGCTGGCCCTCACTGAGCCGCTGGTCCCGGACGGCACCCGCTTCCTCTGGGACGGCAAGGCGTACGACCGCCACCTGCCCGGCGGCCCGGACGGCACCGCCTGCGCCTGCACCACCGCGGCGGCCGTCACCGGGCCGGGAGGACACCGGTGAGCGGCCTGTCCGGCGCCGGGTGTGCGGTCGTCCGCTCCGGCCTGCAGGTCCACACTGCGCCCGGGCGCCGGGGCAGCGGCGATGTGGTGATCTGCCGGGGCGTCGTCAGCGATACCTGCGTGCACGGTCCGGTGCCGGTCGACGCCGACGGGCTGCTGGTCGCCCCTGGCCTGGTGGACATCCACGTCCACGGCGCGTCCGGGCACGACTTCACCGAGCCCGAGCCCGCCGCCTGGCACGACGTGCTCGACACCCACCTGGCCGCGGGCACGACCACCGTCCTGGCCACCCTGGCGAGCACGTCCCCGGCACGGACGGCCGCCGCGCTGGCTACCGCCGCTGCTCTGCTGTCCGGCCCCGACGCCCCTACGCTGGCCGGGGTCCACCTCGAGGGCCCGTGCCTGGCCCACGGCCAGCGTGGCGCGCACGACCCCGGCCACCTGTGCACGCCCGGGCAGCTCCGTGCCGAGCTCACGCCGCTGCCGGAGGGCCTGCGCATGGTGACGCTCGCGCCGGAACTCCCGGGCGCCGACGCGCTGATCACCTATCTCGCGCAGGCGGGGGTGCGGGTGTCCGCCGGCCACAGCGCGGCAACCGCCCAGGACCTGGCCCGGGCCCGCCGGCTCGGCCTCAGCCACCTCGCCCACCTGTGGAGCGGCCAGTCCGCGCTGACCCGCCCCGTCCTGCACCGTGTTCCGGGTCTGCTGGAGGCATCGCTCGCGTCCGACACGGTCACGGCCGAAGTCATCGCGGACGGCCACCACCTGCCTGCCACCCTGCTGACTATCGCCCTGCGCTGCCTGGGACCAGACCGGCTGTGCCTGGTCTCCGACGCCACCGCCGGGATGGGCCTGCCCCCGGGCAGCACGTTCCGCACCGGGGCGAGCCGCGGCCAGGTCCACGACGGCTACGCCGCCACCGCCGATCATGCCAGCCTGTGCGGCAGCGTCACCCCGCTCGCGACATGTGTGGCCCGGATGCGGGAGATGACCGGAGCGCCCATCGAGGACGTGCTGACCATGGCGACCGCCACCCCCGCCCGCGCGGCCGGCCTCTACCCGCGCAAGGGCAGCCTGCTCCCGGGCGCGGACGGCGACGTCGTCATGCTCGACACCGACCTGAACGTGCGCCGCGTCGTCCTTGCCGGGCGCCCGTTCGCCGCGACTGCTGCGGAGCCCGTCCGGTGACCGGGGCGCTGCGGGTGGTGCTGATCGGGGCCGGACGGCGGACCCGAAAGGTCTATGGCCCCTGGCTGGCCTGTCTGCCGCCCCACCAGGAACAGCCGGTGGCGGCGCTGGCCGTTGTGGACACCGATGTCCGAGCCGCCCGTGAAGTGGCTGCCGCGCTGCCGGGCGCGGCAGCCGCCCGCCCGAGCGACCTGGACCACATCCTCGCGAGTGAGCGGCCCGATCTGGTGATCGTCGCCACCCCCGACGCTGCACATCGCGACTACGCGATGCAGGCCCTCACCGCGGGCGTAGCGACGCTGGTGGAGAAGCCGCTGGCGACCACCACCGAGGACGCCTTCGCTCTCGTCCACGCCGACACCGTCTCGCGCGGACGGCTGCTGGTCGGCCACAACCTGCGCTTCACCAACCTCCACACCCACGTCCGCGCGCTGCTCGCGGACGGACACATCGGCACGGTGACCGTCGCCGACTTCCACTACACCCTCAACGCCTCGCACTCCCGCTCCTACTTCACCCGCTGGCACCGCACCCGCGCCGCCTCCGGAGGCCTGGAAGTCACCAAGGCCTCCCACCACCTCGACCTGCTCGCCTGGTGGCTCGGCTCCCAACCGGCCGCGGTCACCGCCGAACTCGCACGCCGCAACTACTTCCCCGGCGCCGACGGCATCCCCGCCGACGCCGACATCCACGACAGCCTCAGCGCCCTGATCGAGTACACCTCCGGCGCCACCGCCCGCTACACCCTGACCACCGACGCGCCCACCGAGGGCTACACCTGCACCCTCCGCGGAACCGCCGGCGTCTGCACCGTCCGCTACGACGCCCGCTCAGGCCCCCACACCGTGCAGCTGCGCACCGCCTCCAACGGCGACGCCGGCGGCGACGGTGCCCGCAGGCAGATCGCCCGGGAGGAAGGACCCCACGCGGGCGCGGACCGCCGGATGCTCACCGCCCTGCCCCACGCCCTGCGCCAACAGCCCGGCGCCCCAACACAGTTCGCCACCGCCGCCGAAGCGGCGCTCGCCGTCGCCACCGGCACCGCCATGTACGAGGCCAGCCGCCAGGCCCGCCGCCTGCCGGTACCCCAGCCCCACCACATATCCGGAGAGCCACGATGACCCCCTCCACCGTCCGCACCCCCAACGGCCTGGACCTGACCCACCACCGGCTCGCCCCGGGCGCACCACTCGCCCTGACCGCCCGCCCCGGGCAGGAGAGCGCGCTGATCCTGCTCTGCGGCCAACTCACCACCACCCTGCCCGACGGCGAACACACCATCGCGCGCACCGACCCCTTCACCGAGCCCGCGGCCGGCTGGTACCTCCCGCCAGGCTCCACCGCAGACCTGACCGCCGGCCCCGACGGCGCCGACGCCGTTGAGGCGCACGCACCGGTCACCGCCGCACCGCCCGAGGCCATACAGCCCACCGCGATCACCGCGCCCGGGCGGGAGGTCCGCGGCCGCGGTTCGTTCGAGCGGCACGTCACCACCCTGCTGACACCGCCGCGCACCGCCGGGCTACTGATCGGCGAGACCCTCGCGTTCGACGGGCGCTGGTCCACCTACCCGCCGCACCGCCACCAGCACAGCAACCCGCCCATGGAGACCGAGCTCCAGGAGGCGTTCGCCTTCCGGGTACGGCCCGACACCGGCTTCGGGGTCCTGCTCGCCTACGACGACAGCGTCCGCGACGCCAACACCACGGTGCTCACGGACACGTCCCTGGCCGCCGTCCCTGGCGGCTACCACACCATCGCCGCCGCGGCCGGCCACGACCTCTACTACCTGTGGGCCGCGCACGGCGACACCGACACCCACCTCGCCCTGCACACCGACCCGGCCCACGCCTGGCTCCTGGACTCCTGAGCCCCACGCCCGCAGAAGGCCCTGCCCCCTGCACCACCCACCGTCATGAAGGGAACACGTCCATGAACACATCCACCTCCAACAACCGGGCGCCACGCGGTCTCGCGGTCGTCACCGGCGCCAGCGTCGGCATCGGCCAGGCCACCGCCCAAGCCCTGGAGAAGGCCGGATACACGGTCATCGCGGCCTCCCGCCGCCTGACGACCGTCCCGTCGGCGGACAGCGGCATCGCCACCCACCAGCTCGACGTCACCGACGCCGACTCGGTGGCCGCCCTGGAACGCACCGTCGCCGCCCACCCCCTCCCGCTGACCCTGCTCGTCAACAACGCCGGCATCCCCACCCACGCCGCCACGATCGCCGACAGCGACCTCGCCGACTGGCGCGCCACCTACGACACCAACGTGATCGGCGTCGTCCAGACCACCCAGGCCCTGCTGCCCCACCTCATCCGCCATCACGGCCACGTCCAGTTCATCGGCTCCACCGTCGGCCGCGTCCCCTACGAGCGCGGCGCCGCCTACGCCGCCAGCAAGTACGCCCTCACCGCGCTCGTGCAGACCCTGCGCCTGGAGGCGAACGGCTTACCCGTCCGCATCACCGAGATCGCCCCCGGCATGATGCGCGGCGACGCCGACGGCGGCGAATTCATGCGCACCCGCTTCCACAACGACCCCGCGGCCATCGCCGCCGTCTACCAGGGCGTCGACAACCCGCTCACCCCCGAGGACATCGCCGAGTGCGTGGTGTGGTGCGCCACCCGTCCCGCGCACGTCGACATCGACCTCATGGAGATACGGCCCCTCGCCCAGGCCGCCCAGCACAAGGTCCACCGCACCCACTGACCCCACCCCCCTCCGGGCCGGGGCCCCGTTCACGGCCCCGGCCCGCCCTACCAGCACCCGGGGAGACCGCCATGCCCACCGCCCAGCCGACCGACCGCCGCCATGTGGTGATGATCCTGCGCCACTTCACCGTGGGCGGCCTGGAGCGCGTCCTGCTCTCCCACGCCCGCATCCTGCTGGACGCCGGATGCGAGGTCACCGTCTGCGTCCTGGACCCGGGCCGCGACAACGCCCTCATCGCCGAACTCCCGGCGCAGGCCCGGCTCGTCACCGCGCCCCCAGGCCGCCTGGCCCGCCACGCCTTCCTCGCCCGCCTCGTGCGCGGCCACGTCGTTCTGCTCCAGTTCGGCGACGGCCGCCTCTACCCCTCGATCCGCCCGGCCCTGCACACAGCCCGCACCGTGATCCGCTTCTGCCACTCCGACTACTCCCACCTGCGCACCCGGGCGAAGAACCGCCTCGACAGGACCCTCGCACGCTGGGAGGACCACGTCGTGGCCGTGGGCGGCCGCTCCACCCGCTTCCTCCTGGACGACGTCCGGGTCCCGGCCGCCAAGGTCAGCACCCTCACCAACGCCACCGAACCCCGCACCACCCCCGCACCCCCACCCTGGCCCTGGGCAGCCGGCCCCTACGTCGTCGCCATCCAGAGCCTCTACCCCCACAAGGGCCACGACGCCCTCCTGACGGCTTTCGCCCGCGTCGTCGACCAGACCGACCAGCACGTCCGCCTCGTCATCATCGGCGACGGAGACCAGACGATCCCGCTGCGCCTGCTCGCCGACCGCCTGAACATCACCGACCGCGTCATCTGGCTCGGCGCAGTCTGGCGCAAGGACCTCGTGGACAGCGTGCTGGTCGGCGCCGCTGGCTTCGTGTCCATGAGCCGCTTCGAAGGAGTGCCGATCTCGGTCCTCGAAGCCCGCCAGCACGGCCTCCCCCTGGTCCTCACCGACATCCCCGGCCACCGCGACGGCGCCGCGGCCTCCCCGGCCGCCTTCGTCCCCGTCGACGACACCGCCGCCTTCGCCCAGCACCTCCTCGCCCTGCTCCACGACCCCCAGCCCCACCATCCCGACACCACCACCCTTCATGGCGAATGGGAGCGCTACACCCACGCCTTCCTCGGCATCGTCGCCCCCACCGGCGCGCTCCCGCACCGGTCCGTCCTCGATGCCGGAAGGAGCCCAAGCCGGTGAACAGCTGCTTCCAAGAGCGCTTGTACGGCCAGCAGTTCTTCCTTCCCGAGGCGGCTTCCGCGCTCCAGCAGAGGCGGGCACGGGGGCGAGAAAATGATCCGGAATGACCGCATCCTCCTGATAGCGTCGAAAAAGGCGCCGCCTCCGCCCCGGATCGTCCCCGTAGCGCAACCAAGAGCACAACAGCCGCCCAGGCCACGGTTGTGCCAGCGCCGACCGGCCCCACCGAACCCGCACAGCCGCAGCCCGTGCCTAACCGGGCCGCCGCATCACCAGCCTGCATCTCCGAGCCAACCACCGAGGAAACCCGTGCCGAAGTTTTCCCACGACCTCTCCCACGCCGCGCAGCTCGACCTGCTTGAGCGACTGACGCGGGCCGCGCTGACCGAGCACTACGGATTCGACGGCGCAGCCGCAGCAGTGGAGGTCCAGCAGTACGAGGACAACGCGGTCTGGCGGATCACCCCGCCGGACCACGACAGTTCCTTCGTCGCCCGCCTGTCCATCCGCGACGGACGCCCCGCCCACCAGCAGCGCAGCGAGATGCGATGGCTGGAGAGCCTCGCCTCCGCCCATACGGTCGCCGTTCCCGATCCCGTCACCACCACCAGCGGCCACTACGTGGTCCCCATCGAGGTCCCCGACCACGACGAGCCGGCCACCCTCGCCCTGCTGCACTGGCTCCCCGGCACGGCGGAACCCCCATACCGCCGACCGGGCACCGCGCAGAAGATGGGCACCGCCACCGCTCACCTGCACGAGCACGCGGCCACCGTGCACCTGCCCGACTTCGACCGGCCGGTCTGGGACGCGCAGACGATCCTCCACCACGGCCACGCCCTCACCGGCCCGGGTACCCACGAGCAGCTCGGCGCCGACGGTACCGCCGCACTGCGCAAGGTCACCGAGCTGATCACCCCGGCCCTCGAGGAAGGCGGCCCGACCGACCGGGGGCGCATCCACGGCGACCTGCACCGCGAAAACATGATCGCCCTGCCTGACGGCGGCGTCGGCGTCATCGACTTCGACGACTGCGGCACCGGCCACTGCCTCCTCGACATCGCCACCATCCTGTCCTCCGTCCACCGCATCGCGCACAACGAACCGGGCGGCTACGAGGAATTCGCCCGCGGCTACCTGGACGGCTACACCCAGGTGCGCCCCCTGCCCACCGACTTCTCCCGCCTCCTGGAGCCCTACCTGCTCCTGCGTGACGCCTTCATCCTGAACTTCGTCACGACCGCGGCCCCCGTGAACGCCGACGTTGCTTCCTGGGGGCCCCGCCGTATCGCCGGCATCGTGGTCAACATGCAGGCATACCTGGAGGGACGCCCCTACCCGGGCGCTCTTGGAATGCACCGACCGTAGTGAGTCGGCAGACCGGGACGGTGCCGCTCCGGGCAGCCGTCGGCCCGGATGCGGTGCGTCCCGCCTCGGCTCCCTGGTCGGGGCGGGACGCGAAGTGCAGGTCCTACCGGTACCAGTACTTCACGCCGCGGTGGCTGGAGCACGTGCCGCGAAAATGGGTGCTGTAGGAGTAGGTGCTGTCCTTGCACTTCGCCGTCGAGCCGCGCGGATGCGGGCTGTTGGCTTTACACACCCCGGTCGTGTGCCGGGCGCATGTCGCCGCCGCTGCCTCCGATGCCAACGCCAACGGCGCCAGCAGCACCCCTGCGACGACGACTGCCGTCACAGCCCCCTTCAACCTGGCCAGCATTCAAAGCCCCTCTCGTGGAACTGGAGCCGCGATCATCCGCCCCCAGTCCGGCGTTATGCGACAGATGCCAGCGCCGGTCACCAGGCCGTGACGGACGTAGCCGAACAGACACCGGGGGTTCGATCTGTCAGAACATCCGGCCGCTCTGTGATCGAATCCAAGACCACGCCCAAAACACTCGGTAGCCTCCACCGATCCTGGGGCGGTTCACTGCTCAGCCTGCACAGCGGCCTGGCGCTTGGCGCGTCGGCGGCCAACGCACCAAGTGATGGCGCTGATGATTCCGGTCGAGCCGAGAGCGCCGAGCAGCTCAGGGATGGCCTCGACGAGGATCTTCATGGGTTACGTCTCCTCAGGTTCAGGTTGCAGGCATTGCTGGAAGCCCACGGCATCGGATTCGAGGATCTACCTGCGGCCAGGCCGGGTGTGTCGGTTGGATGTTGTTCGGCTGACAACGTGGGGTTGTCGGCGATAACTCTGGCTGAGGAGTCTTCGGGGTGAGTGGGGGGAAGCGTCCGGGGCGCCCGTGGAGTCCACCCAAAGGGCCATGTCAGGAGATCAACGACATCGTTGCGATCATCCGTGACTGGCTGGACGGTGCCGGCATCACTGTCAGGGGATTACACGCGGCGCTCACGCAGGATCACTTTGCAGACGAGAATGTGCCGGACGAGCGCAAGCTGCGTGAACGTCTCGCCGGTGTCGGCCTGACCTGGGACACCGTCGAGGCCGTCGCGGACATCTGCTTCGCAGATGAGTCCCAGGCCACGACGGGCCAGCATTTGGAGAAGCCGAGGGCGCTGTGGAAGGCCGCAGAGGAGCAGCCCACGGTTGTCGGTGTGGACGGTGAACCTGCTGTGCCTGCACGCGAGCTTCTGCAAGCTCAGGAGCGCGCAATCAGTGCGCTTGAGGAACTCAACCGAGCCCGCAAAGCCTATGAGGCGAGCGAACGCGCCCGCCACCAGTCGCTGCAGATGGCCACCGTCTTGTTTGCGTTGCTCGGGCAGGCCCAGGCGCAGGTGAGGGAGTTGTCCCGTCGTCTTGAGTCGTTGCAGGCGTCTCCTGACGCCCTCAGCCGTGAGATCGATGTGACGCACCTGAGGCTCAGGCGGGTCGCGACGCAGGAAGATGATCTGCGTATCCAGCTTGCCCGCGCGGAAGCCGAACGCGAACGCGCCCAGGCGTTGGCCGATCTGGCCGCTCGTCGTATCGAGTACCTGGAGTCCGAGCTGCGCGGAGTTGGCAGCGTGGACCCTGTCGGTGCGGGCAGCGGATCGAGCGCGGTTGTGCTCGCTGAGCAGGTCCTGTTCGAAGCTGATGCGGACAGCAGACTTGACCAGGTGGACGCCACGCTCCGCAAGGCCCGTGAGGTCCTTGACCGCGAGCATGAGGCTGTTCAGGAGATCGCCGACGAACTCGGTGCTGAGTATCCTCCTGGGGTGGGCGACGGAGCGGTGCGGGGGCGCATCGTTCGCGTGAGCGGGGCCGAGGACGTCCCAGCGCCTTCCGAGGACGGGTTGTTCGGAACAACTCCGCACAACCGTCAGCCGGGGACCGCTCTCGTTGTACGTCAGGGCGATCGGATGCGGTTCGTCGGTGCGGCCGCACGCCGGATCTCTCGGGGCCTGGATCTGGACGAGATCGTGATGGGGCTGTGCCGGGCCACGGTACCTACGTTCGCGGATTCGATCTTTGTCTACCTGCGGGATCCGCTGCCGGTGGGGGACGACCGTCCGGTGGGGCCGGTGCAGTTGAGGCTGCGGCGCACCGACCGATTGCCTGACGAGTCGACGGGCTTCGACTCTTTCCTTCCAGTGGATCCCCGCACCGCCGAGGTGGACGAAGGCCCTGTAATGCCACCGGAAATGGTCGCCGTACGCCCAGGCAGCACCCTTGCCGAGGTTCTTCAAGGGGTGCGTCCGGTTTTCGGTGACCCAGCACACCACGACGCCCTGCACCAGTTACTGGGCGACGATTTCAACGGGCCCTCCGGCTCACGGGCCCTGCTGGCGCCGCTGCGGGGGCTCCGCCGAGTCGTTGGTGCCGCCGTCTTCCTGCGGCGCCTTGAGCGGGTCCCTTTCGAGCCGGACGATCTGCAGGTTGCCGGCCAGCTGGCCACTCAGACCGCTCTGGGTATCGACAAAGCCCTCCTCTACGACCGCGAGGCCTACCTCGCAGCCGAACTGCAGCGCAGCATGCTGCCCCAGACCCTCCCCCGCGCATCCGGGGTGCGTCTGGCGGCCCGCTATCTGCCCGCCGCTGAGACCGCACGCATCGGCGGCGACTGGTACGACGCGATCCCGCTGCCGGGCAGCCGCGTGGCGCTGGTCGCAGGGGACGTCATGGGCCACTCCATGACCTCTGCGGCGGTCATGGGCCAGCTGCGGACCACCACGCAGACCCTCGCCGGCCTCGACCTGCCCCCGCAGGAGGTCCTGCACCACCTCGACGAGCAGGCCCAGCGCTTGGGCACCGACCGCATGGCGACCTGCCTCTACGCCGTCTACGACCCGGTCTCACACCGCATCACCATCGCCAACGCCGGCCATCCCCCGCCCGTCCTGCTTCACCCGGGCGGCCGGGCCGAGGTGCTGCACGTGCCGCCCGGCGCCCCGGTCGGCGTCGGCGGCGTCGACTTCGAAGCAGTGGAACTGGGAGTACCGGCTGGCTCGACACTGGTCCTTTACACGGACGGCTTGGTCGAGTCCAGGATGAGGGATATCTCGACGGGCATCGAGCAGCTCCGTGAGCAACTGGCCGCGACGGCACTGCTCACCGAGCCCGGCGCGCCGCCACCGCTGGAGTACCTCTGCGACGAGATCCTGAACATACTCGGCCCGGGCGACCGGGACGACGACATCGCGCTGCTCACCGCCCGCTTCGATGGCCTTACCGCAAGCGATGTCGCCCACCAGTCCCTCGGCAACACGCACGAGGCACCTCTCGCGGGGAGCCAGTTCACCCGTCAGACGCTTGACGGGTGGGGCCTGGGGCATGTGTCGGACATCGCCGAACGGCTGGTTGGCGAGCTGATCACCAGCGCCGTGGACGCAACACCGATCATCGGGCCGATCGAGCTGCGTCTGATGCGCACACACGTGCTGCGTTGCGAAGTGCAGGACAGATCAACTGAAGTTTCCCCGTGATCTTGGACACGTGAGGGTTATGCCGCAAGGGTGTGTTGATGCCGCTGCCTGGTCTCGGCTGGGGTGAGGTAGCCGAAGATCTTGTGCTTGCGGAGGCGGCGGCGGTTATAG
>NZ_JBHSFK010000041.1:0-110354 GCF_042653945.1 Streptomyces vulcanius
CCGGCACCCTGGTGGCCACCGCCCCCGGCATCCGGGCGGTCAGCGAAGACCGTGTGCTCTTCCAGGGGCCGGACGGCCGCTGGTACCCGCAGCGGCACCAGGCACGGACCCCGGAGCACCCGGAACCCCCGCGGCAGGAGTTCCCCGTCCTGGCCTTCGTACCCGATCCGGCGACGGCACCACCGCCCGGGCAGGGGTCCACCCCGGAGTCCTGGCTGGCGCAGGCCTTCGCAGTGCTCACCGAAGCCCACCAGCTGCGTAAGCCCCTGACTCTGAGGAGCGTCTTCGCCTCCGCCGGCTGGACGACCTATCCGGGCGCGCTGGGCTTCATACTTCCCTCGGGGCTCGCCGGGCACACGCCCGGGGAAGCACCCGTGTACCCCCTCAGGACCCATTCCGAACCAAAGCAGGTCCTGGCCTCCACACCCGGCGTTCTGGCGGTCCTCGACCACGGCCCGTTCTTCCGCGGAGCCGACGGCTTGTTGTACGGGAACGGGCGACGCGCGGTGTCCGAGCAGAATCCGAACCCCGCGATGACCGAGAGACCGGTGGTGGAGTTCGTGCTCGACCCGGCGGCGGTCCTGCCCGGGGAGTCACGACCCGCCCTCGGCTTCCTGCTGGAGCAGCTGGCACTCGGGCGGGCCGCGCTGGTCGAAGCCCACCAGGGGGACCGTCCGTGGACGGTCGCGGAGATCTTCGCCGACATCGGATGGCGGACGGAGGAGGAGGCCAAGCGGATCCAGCTGCCTCCGAACACCACCGGCGACGGCCATACGCTGTTCCCGCAGGCCACGATCGGCGTGGAGACGGTCGGTCTGCGGGCGGCACATGACTGGATCATGAAGCAGAGCCTGCTGCCCCCGATCTTCCAGATCCTTTACGCCGCCCGGCAGTTCGGCCAGGGCATGACCGCCACTTTCGTACGGGACGCGACAGGCAACCCGGAAGTGGCCAAGGCCCATGTCCCGTTCCTGGCGGTGCTGGCCGACGTCGACGAGGTCTGGGGCTACGGCTGGCTGCTGTACACCCATGTGGGCGCTTGGCCGCTGTCGAAGGCCCACGGCAGCGGGCTGCTCAAGAACGCGATCCCCGGCGCGTCCCGGACCCCGCTGGCCGGCGATCCCGACCGGCCCGACGAGCCGGGAGTCCTGGAGTCCCTCCGCCCCCGCACCCGCGAGTTCCTCGACCGGCGCCACGACACGATCCGTGAAGTCTTCGAGCCGTCGCTGGCGGAACTCGTCAACCGCCACCGGCGGGTGGTCCTCAAACAGGCCGAGGACCAGGACGTGCGGGGCATCCTCGACGAGCCCGCCCCCCTCCTGACCGTCGGCGAGTACCTCACGGTGACGCTGCGCGGCCTGGGCGCCCTCCCCGAGTTGCAACGGGTACGCGACGAGTTGCGCCGGCGGCAGAAGCGGGACGGGCTGCCCCCGGACCTGGCGACCGCCGTCCACCTGCGGGCCACCGGCATGGAGGGCCACAGCCAGGTGGACAACAGCCTGGGGGAACACCTCGACCCCCTGATGCTGCTGGAGATCCGGCAGACCCTCACCGGAGAGATCACGGCGACCGACGACAGTCTCCTGCGCACCGTCGAGGAGTTGGCGACGCTGTCGCGGGCGATCCACGAGCGGGCGGTCCGGCTCCGGGAACCGCTCACCGACGAGGCGCTGCGCGACTCCGTCAGCCGGATCGTCGGCCATCCCGTGGTGCGGGCCTTCGCACCGTTCCTGGCCCTGGCCTCCACCCAGCTGCTGCCCACCACCGACGGGAACGCCCGGCCACCGCTGATGATGTGGCAGGCCCAGCCGGTCGCCGAGGCGCTGGCCCTGGTCGCGCTCGGCACCCCGCTGGCACCGGGGGTCCAGGACCGGCTGCGGAAGGTGCTGCGCGCCGTCGCGAGCGCGGCCCAGGTGACCAAGCACCCGAAGGCACTCACCGAGGAGGCACGGAAGCAGGTGCTGGGCGTGGTGCGGGACGCGGCAGCGGCGCTGCCGCTGCTCGGCCCGGCCGGCTCCGTGTCCGAGGTGGAGCAGGACACCGACATGCCGGACGCGTCAGACCCGTCCGACGCGCCAATGATCCCGGACAGCGTTTACTCCTACAGTTCGTCGGGCCCGTCCGACCCGAACACCCTGAGCGAGATCCTGGACCAGGCGAGCCTCGCCGGGGAGACGGCCGACGCGCGGACGCCGGACACCGGGGACCCGGACACCGGGGAGGCAAACCCCGACGGCGGCCTCGGTCTCGACGCCGACGTCCGCACCGCCTTGACGCGGCTCCTGTCCCAGGACCCGGAGCACGGCCAAGGCCCCCTGACCTCGGCCGACGTGGACGCCATGGCCCGCCAGGTCCTGCATCTGCCCGCCGACGCCGAGGTGGGCGACACCGTACGGGCCGAACTGACCGCCCTCGTACGGGACGCGGCGCCCCAGGGCTACGCCGGCAACCTCGCCGCGCTGGGCGCCCACCACTTCCGTACCACCCTGGCCGACCACCCCATCACCCTCAACGGAATCGAGCAGCCGGGCCGCAACTGGACCCCCATTCCCGATCTGGACCTCGACATCACCCGGGTGGTGAACCGGCCGACAGGAAAGCCCGTCACGGTGGACGAGGCGCCGTGGAACGGAGTGCCCCTGACCCTGGTGTCCGACGAAGGCGGACCCGACGGGGTGCGCGTGCCATGGCCCGGCGGGGGACACCGCTGGATGACCGCCGCCGAACTCGTGGAGTACCTCGTCGTCGAGGCGAAGAAACTGCCCGCCGACACGAAGATCCTGCTCGCCTGGCCCGAAGCCGGCGGCCTGGGGCTCCGCCTGCCGCGCCTGGTCGCACACCGGACGGGCATGACCGTCCTGGTGAACACCAGCCTCCTCACCACGGCTCCGCCACCGGCCGACACCGGCACAGGCACAGGCACGGGCACCGACACAGGCACGGCTGACACCGACACCGCGCCGGCCGGCCGCCGTGTCCTGACCGCCTACGGCGAGACCGGCAAACCGATCGGCGACTGGCTCCCCGTCCACCCCGGCGAGTGGCGCGACCCCGACCCGGACGACGTACCCGAGTGGTGGGAGGCACTGTGGCTCACCCGCACCATCGTCTCCACCGACCACCAGCACACCGGTCGGTCGTCGTACCAGTCGACCGAGCCCGACTTGGAGACCAGATACGACCAGTTCCGCCACCTGCGGGACCACGAGGGGAAGTACCACTACAACCCCGTGACGGACGAAATACTCGACCAGTACGGCCCCGCACCGAAGTCGGACTACTTCTACTACGGTCACGGCCAGCCCGGCGCCACCGACGTGCCGCTGATCGACCGCCGTGTCGTCACCGTGCCTTGGGCGAAGTTCGCCAGAGCCCTGCGCCGACGGCCCAGCGTGAGCGCGCTCAGCAAGAAGAGCGAGGCCGCCATGGCCCGGGGCGAGGAACCGCTGGAGTTCTTCCTGGGGCCCTGCTCCGCCGACGGCGCCACGGATCTGCCCATCGACGCGGTGTGGGCCCCCGCCTCCCCCGACGCGTTCGTCCTCGACGAGCTGGCGACCATCTCCGGCACCCAGCTCACGGCGAACGAGACCCGTATGAGAGTCAACTCCAACGGCAATCGGATCGGTGCGAACCTCACCGAGAACGGTCGCTACTCGCACGTCCAAATGACCGATATACAGGGCCGGCGGGGTCGGTCGCGGATTCCGTGGCCCGAGCCGCTGCCCCCCGAACTCGCCGTGCGGGCCCGGGTAGCCGGGCTGCACACCGGACCGGACCCGGTCTCCCCCCTCGATCTGGACGCCACGTTGCGCCTGGTCCGGACGCTGCGCAAGATCTTCGGCGACGATGTCGACACCACCGACCGCTATCCGATGCTGTGGAAGGCGATCGGGGCTGTGGAGCTGCTGCGGCGGGCGGACCCGGTGCTGTCCAAGGCCGCCCCGCACTTCACAACGGACCTGCTGAACCGGGTCGTACTCGCCAATCAGCAGGCAGGCCCGGGAACCGAGCCGACCACGCTGGGCGAGCGGGAGTTCGGCGACACCCTGATGGCGGCCCTCGGACACCATCGGCGGGCGGCGGGGGAGGTGGCAGCGGGACGGACGCCTGTCCCGGCCGGCACACTCAGCGGCTTCGCCGGCCTGCCCCTGGTGGTGCAGGTCGCACTGGAGCACGGAAAACCCGCCGAAGCCGAGATCCGCGCGGTCCTCGGCCTGGACCCGGAGTCGGAGCCCGAGATCACGAGCCTGCACCGCTCGCAGTACTTCTGGACCCAGGTCCGGACCCAGGAGGTGTACGACCGTCAGCCCGACCGGGACGCCTTCGAGGCCCGGATCCTGCACCTCCCGCAGCCCGACCCCAGCCAGTCGACACGCGCACGTCAAACGGTGGCCAAGGCCCTGGCCACCCGCGACACGTTCGACGTGAACGCGCTCGCCGCCGCCCACCTGGAGTTCGAGGGGCTGCTCGGAACGGACAGCCTGATCAAGGGCGACGGCATAGCGGGCGGCCGGAACCTCGCCGGCCTGGACCTCACCGGCCAGGTCGACCTGACCAAGTGGCGGGTGCCCGCCCCTGCCCCTGACTCCCTGGGCCTCGACTTCCCGTCCACCGACTTCCCGGACGACTTCTTCCTGGACCCCTCCTCCGCGCCCGCGCCCGATTCCCCGGACTCCCTGGTCTCCCGGGACTCCCTGGGCCTCGACTTCCCGTCCACTGACTTCCCGGACGACTTCTTCCTGGACCCCTCCTCCGCGCCCGCGCCCGATTCCCCGGACTCCCTGGTCTCCCGGGACTCCCTGGAACCCCTGGACCCCGACCTCCCGCACGGCGACTTCCCGGACGACTTCTCCCTGGACCTATCCTCCGTCCCCGGTTCCCCGGGCCCCCATGCCTCCCCGGACCCGGGTTCCACCGGCCCCACCACCCCACGCACCCCGTGGCGGACGGTACCGCTGCTGGCCACCGCCGTGGCCCTGGGCAACGGACGGCTGAAGATCCGGCAGCCGGACGGGCCGTGGTACGAGGTGTCCGAGGAGGAGTTGCTGGAGCTGCTGGCCCGCGACCCCGAAATCCACGGCGCACAGCTCAGCATCCCGCTGATGATGGGGATTTCGGAGCTCGGCAGGCTCAATCCCGAGCTGCCAGGGAAGGCGCTACGACGACTGGGCCGCCCCATTATGTTCACGGATGGCCCGTTCGACCTGGTTCGGCCCCAGCCGGACGGCCCGCTCATGATCGACACCACCAGGTCGTCCACCATCGCCTGGAGGGAGCTGAGTCCTGGGAACGGACAGGGCCCCGTCATCACCATCCACTCCCACAGCTCCTCTGGCCGACCCGCCCCGACGGCCGAAACCGCGCCGCCTCCCCCTGCGGAGACGCCGGTTCCGGTGCCCGTGTCATCGGCGCCGGAGTCCGTGTCGCCGGAGCCGGAGCCGGAGCCGGAGCCGGAGCCGGAGCCGACACCGCCCGCGCCACCCGCACCCCCCGCCCTCCCGGAGAACGCACCACCCCGTACGGAACGAGCCCCCCGCACCGAGGAGGCACCGCCGCCCCCCGCACCCCCGGCGCCCGTCACCACTCCGGCGGAGGGCAACACCCCAGCCCCGCCAGGGCGCCGTACCGTGCCCGAAGCCGCCGGCACCCGGATCGACGAGGAGCTGAAGGCCCGCCGCCCGTCCCGGGTGGACTTCTCGATGCTGCCGCCGGCCACCGAGCGGAGGCCCAGTGTCTTCGCCGACGGAAGCCGGATGCCCGGCTACCTGGACGGGCTGCTGCCCCTGTCCGAGGACGCCGACACCGAGACCGACACCGGGACCGACACCAGTGTCGACCCCCACGCCGACGCCGAACTGGACGCCGACCTGGACGTGGAGGCGGAGGTGGGCGGTGTCGTCTTCGGTTCCGGGCGCGTCGTCCTGCGCGGTACCGAGCAGACGGCGGACACCATCCTGGGCCGGCTGGCCAAGAACCCGGACACCCGGCCCGCCGAGCCCAACGCGCGCGACCGCAGGCGCCACGCGTCGGCGCGGACGCTCGACCAGCGGGTGCGCAGGGCCCTGGAGTCCGACTCCCGGGTGTTCTTCCGGGACGGGGGCCACAAGTTCACGTACACCACCGAGTCGGGCCGGCTCCGCACCCTGCACGTCAGGGCCCGCCCGTACGCGACCTGGGAGCGGTTCTCGGACGGCGCGGAAGCGGTCAAGGTCGACAACGCGCACCGAACACAGGCCACTACCGGCTCCGCCAAGGTGGTCGCTCAGACGCTGATGGCCGGCCCGGGCGTCCCGCTCGGCCCGCCGGCCTGGCCGGTGGCGCCGTTCGGCCGGATCGTGCTGCGGATCGGCCGCAACCGGGCGGTCATGTTCGTGGCCCACGACCAGATGCAGGTCCAGTCCGAGACACGGCACGCCGACGCCTCCCATCTGCACCTCGACGACGTGTACTTCGATATACGGGTCACCGACGCCGAGCCCGCGAAGCCGGCCCGGCGCGGTGTCCTCGGCACCCCTTGGCGGGCCCGGCCCGCGGTGGAGCGACTCGCCGACAGCAGCTTCGCGTTCGGCCTGCGCAGGGGTCTTGGGCTGCGCCTGGCGGACAGCCTGACCGTCAAGCGGACCACACCCCCGCTGCGGGCCCCCGCCGAGCTGGCGCTGGGCCCCGAATCGGACTACCGGCTCGTCCGCACCGAGGACTTCGGCCCCGTCCAGGCGATCCACAAGTGGGCGGTGAACCGGATCGGTGCCGTGCCGGACTCTCCCGCGCACCTCACCATCGACAAGCTGTTCAACGAAGAGTCCATGAAGGAGATGTCGGGGCGGCTGACCCGGTCGATGGGGGTGAGCGACCCGCTGTTCACCGACGACTCCCACACCGAAACGCAGGGCATGTTCGTCATCGACCGGTTCGTGCCCGGCCGGGCCGTCCCGGCGAGGGACAGCGACAAGGCCGCCATCTGGGAGATCGGTCAGGTCACCGTCAAGAACGAGCGCAAGCAGTCCAAGTCGTGGTTCAAGGACATCATCCTCGCCGTCGGCCCGTCGATCAGCTTCAACCCGATGGCCTGGCTCGGCGACATCTTCGGCTGGGACGAGGCCCGGCTGCGGATGCAGTTCGGCCCCACCTACCACTACGGGCACAGCTCGGGGCGCAACACGATGACCGGCGGCACGGGGGCCGAGAAGTCGATGGGCGCCGCGAAGGAAATGCCCACCGTCCTCTACAAGGTCGAGAAGACCATCTATGTACGGCTGGTCGGTGACCCCGAGCCGACGCCGTTCGTGACGTGGAGCCTGGACCGGATGACGGTCACCGAGGCGCGGCGGCTGGCCGGCTGGGACGACGGGACCGCCCTGCGCGGGGCGAGCGGCACGGAGCCGTACGCCCCGGCCTATCTGACGACGGATCACCCGCCGACGCTGGGTGGCAGCCGGGTGGAGCAGTTCCTCCACGCGGACGGGCGCTTCACCAACCCGGTGGCGGTGCCGCCGCCCGGCACCGGGACGGCCGCCACGACGGCCCCGGCCGTGGACACCGAGCCCACCGTCCGCGACGCTCCGGCCACCACGGCTCCGGTCACCACGGCACCGGCCGTCACACCCGTCACCACCGACGAGCCCACCACCGCACCCGCCGTCACCGACGAGCCCA
The DNA here is from genome assembly GCF_042653945.1 of Streptomyces vulcanius. NCBI lineage: Bacteria > Bacillati > Actinomycetota > Actinomycetes > Kitasatosporales > Streptomycetaceae > Streptomyces > Streptomyces vulcanius. The sequence goes on from NZ_JBHSFK010000041.1 coordinate 7,654, forward strand.
CCACCACGCCCGTCACCGCACCCGCCACCACCGACGAGCCCACCACCTCACCCGTCACCGACCTGCTCACCACCGCCCCAGCCCCAGCCCCAGCCCCAGCCCCACCCCCGCCGGTCACCTTCCTGGACGCCGCCACCAACCAGGTCCTGGCCGCGCTCGCCGACAAGTACCCGCACATGGTGGCCCGGATCTCCGACCTCGGTGACCCGAAGAAGTTCCGCTCCACCGCCGTCTACAACAACGTCCTCCAGAACACCACGACCGTGATCAACACGCTCGCCCATCACATGCTGGCAGGCAACCTGAACCTGACGCTCCAGCAAAGCCTCCACCTGGCCCTGTCGGAGCGGGGCAGGATGACCACCACCTATCGCCACATCGAGCTGGACATCGAGCTGACCGGCCGTCGCTACGAAGGCACCCAGCAGGACCTCGGCCTCACCCACACCACCATCGGCACCAGCAGGGTGGACGGCTCCCGGCAGGCGGTCCAGAGCGCCGAGGGCGGCTTCGAGTGGACCACCTCCTCCCGCAACACCGCGACCGACAGCGAGGGCAACCCGGCCAACGCGGTCACCGCGCGGACCGGGGTCCAGGGCGGGGGGCAGCGCCGGGACAACACCGTGTACGGGGCGACCGCCACCCACGAGACGGAGCTCGCGCGCCCGGCCCCCTCCCATCTCTTCTCCTACGGCCTACGGCTGACGGCCCGCTCCGGCGGCTTCTGGCGGTTCCGCGGCCTCTGGCGGGGTTCCGTCTCGCTCGGCCTGCTGGGCACCGAACTGTTGGGGTTCTGGCCGCAGCGCACCGCCGACCTGATCGGGGGCGAGGCGGGCGACCCGATCAGCGGACGGGTACTGCTCAGCGTCGCCGACGCCGAGATGCCGCACCGGGACCCGCACGCCGCCGGGGCATCCAACCCGTACCGGCCCGAGCCCCCCGTGCCCTCCCCGGACACCCTGCTGGACCCGGCCACCAACCCGGCCGAGGCCCCCGACCCGACCCGGACCACCGTGCTGGACCCGGCCAGGGCCCGCCGGCTGAGCAGCGGTCTGCTCACCGACGAGGACCGGTCCCCGGGGCAGCGGCCCACCGACGAGGACCGGTCCCCGGGCCCGCTGCACGGCCAGCCGCACGAGACGCTCACCGTGCTGAGCACCAAGGGTTCCCCCACCCTGGTGGACGAGGCGCTGGCGGAGGCCTCCAAGGGCCTCAGCGGCCAGCTGCTGCGCCGCGAATCCCCCAAGGGCGCCTGGCAGTTGACCCAGCAGGGGGCACCCGAACACGACGCCGCCGTGCGCTCGCACCGGCCGCAGTACCTGACCGCCGACTTCGACCAGGCCGCCGGCCCGATGGGCTCCCGGGTGACCGGCCTGTTCGGCAAGGGCCCGTACGTCGACTGGCTGGCGACCGTCGTCCACCAGGTGCGGATCACCGGGCTGCACGCGCTGGGCCGCCCCGTGCCGGTGGCGAGCACCACCACGATCAAGTCGTCCTCCCAGGCCGGCGGTTCGGCGGTTCGGACCACCTTCCAGCAGGCCGGCACCACCTTCCTGTACGGCCACTCTCACCCAGGTGGGCCGGTGGGTACGTACGGGATCATGCTGCGGCCCTGGAAGCGGGCCAAGGGCTGGTCCCTCGCCACCACCCGCTCGGTCACCTCGGGCCTGGGCCTGGTGCACGGCGGCATGCACGTGCTGACGGCCGGCGACGCGGTGCACGAGGTGGCCGCCTCGGTGCGGACCACGGGCCTGCTGGGGCCGCTCGTCCGCCATCTGCCGGGCGTGCCCAACGGTGTCGCCGGCCGGCGGCAGCTGGTCCCGGGCGGCTGGCTGGGCTATCTGCCCGAGCGCGTCGCCCACCGGCTGAACCTGCTCAAGGACGGCCTGGCACCCGCGCCCGAGTACGCCGGGCGCCCCTGGCGCCAGCACGACTGGTTCCGGTCCCGCCCGTTCGCCGCGTATCCCGTCAACACCCTCGACGCCTCCAAGGTGCTGGCCGCCATAGACCGCCAACTCAGCGACCTGGGCATCGACGACACCGGCCGGGAGAGCGTGCAGCACCTGCTGTCGGGGCGGATCACCCGGGCACTGCGGCGCGAACTGACCGGCTCCGGCCACTCCGTGCCCGTCCGCATCGGCGGCCCCGGCTGGCGCAGCGTCCGCATCGGGGGCCGCAATGTGCGGGCCCGGGTGGAGCTGGTGCCGGTCGCGGACGGCGAGACGTTCGTCGGCCTGTGGCCCGGCACCGAGACCGAGGACGGCCGGGCCGCCACCACCGTGCTCACCGTCGGCACCACCGAGAGCCGGGGCAGCGACATCGGCACCGTCATCACCGAGAACCTCCACACCGGCAGCACCATCGCCCCCGCCGCCGGCCCGGCGTTCATGGAGACCGGCTCGACCCGGCGCCAGCTGTCCATCGAGGACTCCGCCACCCACACCAAGACCTGGAAGGCCGTCTCGAAGGGCCCGCACGCGGAGTTCCAGACCCGCTACCGGCTGCGGGTCACACTGGAACTGGGCGAGAAGCGCGGCACGGCCGACGTCCCGTCGGCCCGGCACCTGCGGCGGGGCACCGTCCAGACCCCACCGGTACCCGACGGGCAGGGCACCACCACCACCGCCGCCACCACAGCCACCACCGCCGCCACCACCGCACCGGTGCCTGAGACGCGGGGCGCCCTCCCGGCCCCTCCGGCACATGACGAGCCGGCCACCACCACGCCGCCCCCGGCTCCTGACACGGCCCCCGACACGGCTCCCGCCCTGGCCCGGGCGAACACCGCTCCCTCCGTCCTGAGCAGTGCTCCCCCTGTCGCGGACACCCGCCGCCGCATCCGCGTGGAGGAGGAGATCGGCTCCATCACGGACTTCATCCCGGTGAGCCTCGTCCGCCCCGGTGCTCTGCCGGCCACGGGCACGGACACCGGCACGGGTACGAACACCGGCACCGCCCCCGACCCCCTCAGCCCCCCGGAGCCCACCCTCCCCGCTCCCTCTCTCACCGTCCTCACCGGCGGCGACAACCCCACTGTCGCCAAGAACCCCACCGCCGCCATCACCGCCTGGGCCACCACCACCCAGCCCGACGGCACCCGCCGCCCCTTCGAGCTCCCCGAGAACGGCATCGTCGTCCGCGATGTCATCGGCGACGACCGGGTCCGCGCCGCCGCGACGGTCGCGCTCGGCAAGGCGTACGACAACCGGCTGGCCGGCACCAGCGGCACCCTGACCGGCCCGGCGCTGGACAACGCGCTCACCCAGGCCCTGCGTACCCCCCTCACCGCCGAGGGCACCGGCTCCGCCCAGGCGCTGGAGGACGCCTCGGGGCCCGGCCCGCTCAGCGCCTTCTTCCACCAGACCTCGGCCGCCCGGGGCGGCTACCTCACCGACGGCCTGACGGAGAACAGGTTCACCGACCACGCGTCCGGCTCCCTCGCCCTCTACACCCGCCCCGACTTCGGCGCCGCCACCCTGCTCGCGGTCACCGACGACACGGCCCTGGAGGCACCCGAACTGTTCGTGCTCGGCACGGCGGTCGAGGCGGCGCAGGGCACCACCCAGAACTCGCTCATCGGCGGCACCCCGATCCTGCGGTCGGACGCCATCGGCGGGTCCAACCCGATCGTCAGCGGCACCGGTGCCGACACCGCCGACGACGACGGTCAGGTGGTGGTCCAGGAGGTCGGGTACCAGGAGCACGTGAAGCCGCCGAGAGGCCGGACCTTCCTGTTCGCCGTCCCGACCACCTGGCTGGCCGTCGCCACCGTCGACCGGGACTTCAAGGACGGCCCCGTCCCCTCCTGGATCCGGCGCCACACCAAGGACGTCTTCGGCAGCAAGCCCAAGGCCGGCGCCGTCGAGGCCGGGACGCTGGTGATCGCGTGGGTCCGCGAGGACGTGGCCCGGGACCTCGGCCTGATCACCGACACCAACTTCCCCAAGCGCGTCGGGGAGGCCTGGGACGAGGTCACCAAGGCGGCCAAGACCTGGACGGACGCCGACACGGAGTACCTGGCACTCCGCCGCGAACTCCCCGACCTGCGGGAGACCGCCGAACTGGCGGTCGCGGCCCGGTCGGTGGCCCGCAGACTGCACAAGGACACACAACGCGTGTGGCGCGCCGAGTACGCCGACGCGAGACGCGCGTACAACGCCGACGTGTCGGCCGCCACCGCCGCGATCCGCGCCGCCACCGCCGCCGAACCGGGCGACACCGACCCGTCCGGGGAGTTCGCCGAGCAGCTCCGCACCGCGACCGACCGGGTCACCCGGGCCCAAGCGGAGGTCAACGACGCGCTGCTCCTCGAACTCCTCGTCGCCTCCCCCGCCGTCACCGAGGCGGCGAAGCAGGTCAAGACGGCCCGCGCAAAGCTGACCGCTGCCATCGAGGGCGTCAAGAAAGCACGGGAGGCCGAACGCGAACGCCTGATCGCGGTGGCCGCCCTGGCACGCGCGGAACGACAGGCAGCGGCCGACGAACACAGGCAGGCGGCCAAGGACCTGCTGGCCACAACGACCCTGGCGGTGAACACCACCCGGGGGGCCGTGGAGACCCGGCTCCAGAAGATCCAGGCGCAGCGGGAACGGGCCGAGACGGCGGCCGAGGAGTTCCACCGGGTGCGGGGCGAGGCGGACCGGCTGACCCGCTGGCACCAGCTGCCCGCCGACCCGGGCACGGGGACGACGGGGACGGGCACCACCGGCACGGGCACGACCACCGGTACGGGCACAGGCACCGGCACCACCGGCACCACCGGCACCACCGGCACGGGCACGACCACCGGCACCACCAGCACGGGCACGACCACGGGCACAGGCACAGGCACGACCACGGGCACAGGCACAGGCACGACCACGGGCACGGGCACCACCGGCACCGGCACGGGCACGGCCGCCCCGACCCGGGCCGGGCTCCCGGAGCCCACCGTGACCGCCGCCGTCGCGCCGACCCCCGACCCCGACAAGGTCTCCGAGCCCGCCCCGGAGCCCGCCTACCAGCGCGTCACCATCGACCCCGACCCCGACACCACCGCCCCCGCCCCCTCCGGCATCCCCGCCCTGACCGGCCCGGACGGCCGGACCCACCGTCTCGTCGACGTCCCCAAGGACGGCAACGCCTTCTTCCACGCCCTCGCCGAGGCCCGTGGACAGGGGGAGACCGCCGCGACGCTCCGCGAGGCCTTCGCCACCCAGCTCGCCGACCTGCCCGACAACTCCCCCCTCCTGGAGCGCCTGGCCCCGGACCGCCCCGACACCTTCACCGCCGCCGAACTCGCCGACGCGGGGCTCGACCTGGGCGTCGACACCCCGCAGCGCCGCGAGTTCGACGCGCTGGGCGTCATCCCGGACTCCGCCGGCGGCACCCCCGACCGCACCCACCGCCCGCTGAGCCCCGCCCTGCGCCAGGCGCTGGCCGTCGCCCAGCTCCGCCGCCCGGCCGACGCCGACCGCGAGACCGGCTGGAACCACGGCACGGCCGACCTGTGGCCGACGCTGGCCGCCCGGCTTCCCGTATCCACCGGGCACCCCGGCGTCCGGATCGTGACGGAGGACGGCTACCACCACGACTTCGGCCCGGACCCGGAGCAGCCCCTGGGCACCACCCCCCAGGTCGTCCTCCACCTGGCCGACAAGCACTACCAGGCGGTACGGTCCGTCCCGGAGCCCGAGGGCACGGCCGTCACCCCCGTGCCGAAGGCCCCGCCCGCCGAACCGGACGAGCGGGGGCCGCTGGTGGCCCACACCCAACGGCCCTGGATCCGGCCCACGCCGACCGGCACCACCGGCACCACCGACGGCACCGCCTTCGACACCGCCGCCGATCCCGGCTGGCTCACCGACCCGGACGGCTATGTCCTGCGCCTGCTCGACCCGGGCGGCGACGGCAACCGCTTCCACGAAGCGATCGCCCGCTCCGTCACCGAACTGCGCACGGACACCCCGGACTTGACGGCCTTCCTGCCGCTCGCCCTCCGGTCGCCCGACCCCGCCGCGCCGATCGCCCCCGTCCAGCCGGCCGACCCCGCCGCGCCGGTCGCCCCCACCGCGCCCGTCGACCCGCCCTCGGTCGCCCTCACCGCCCGGATACGAGAAGCCCTCGGTCGGCTCCCGCTGCCCGACTCGGCCCGGCTGGACCCCGAAGCCCGGTTCACCCGAAAGGAGTTGGCCGACGCCGGGCTGGTGCTCACGAGGCCGCAGCGCATCGAACTCGCCCGGCAGGGCGGCCGGCTGTTCACCGGCCTGCTCCCGCTCTTGCAGGAGCACGAACGCGCCCTGCTCCGGGTCCAGCTCGTCACGGGGCGGGGCTGGGGCCCCGCGACGGAGCGCCTGGCCGCCGAACTGACCGTCCGCCACCTCGGGCTGCGTCTCACCCTTGTCCACGAGGACGGCTCCTCGGAGACCTTCGGCGACCCGTCCGTGGACCCGGACTCGCGGATCACCGTCCACGAGCGGGCCGGCGAATACCTGGCCACCGTCCCGGACGGTGCCCGCAACCCCCGGGACACCCGCCTCGCCACGCCCCCGCCGGTCGCACCGCCGGTCGTACCGCCGGACGACTCCCGGCAGACGGACGCGGCCCCGGCCCCGGCCCCGACCCCGGCCCCGGCCCACGACACGGACGTGACCAGCACCGACGCGCCCGACACGAACGCGCCCGACGGTACCGCCGTGCCCCGCACCGCCCTGCTCGACCCGGACACCGACGACTCCGACAGCGACGACTCCGACAGCGACCTGAACGACGCCGACCCGCCCGACCGGGCCCGCACCTACGGAGACCTGCACGACAGCGACCCCTTCACCCCCGCCTTCGCCGACTTCGACCTCCGGCGCCGCCCGCGCGGCCTGTCCGACCCGTTCACGGAGCTCGCCCCGGACGAGGTCCCCGTCGCGTCCACGGACCCCGCCGCCGAGGACACGACCGCCGCCACCACCACCTGGCCGACGTCTCCTCCCCGGGTGCTGACCCCGGAGGAGCTGAAGCGGCTGGTGGACAAGGTGGCACCGCTGGCGCCGAGGACACCGGCGGAGGGTGCGCCGGTGTGGCGGTGTCTGCTGCTGCTGCGCGGCTTCCGGGACGCGATGCTGAAGCAGGCGTGGCACCGTGAGGCCGTGCGGCCCGTCGGTGTGGTGGGCGGCTCGGCGGACGGCTCGGTGCGCGGCTCGGTGGACGACTCGGCGCTGGGCATGAAGGGTCCGGCGGCCGAGCTGGTGGCGGGCCCGGGCTGGGACCGGGTGGGGTCGTGGGAGGCGGTGGAGGACGCCCTGCGGCAGGCCGGGGTGGGGTCGACGGCGCTGGTGCTGGCGCGGCGGCCGGGGTCGGTGTCCCTGGAACCGGGGCAGCGGCCGCAGGACGGACTGGGGCACGCGTTCGCGGCGTACCACCTGCCGGACGGCGTGGTGTGGGTGGACGCGTCCCTGGACGAGGGGCAGCGGGTGTCGTCGACGCGGCCCGACCTGACCCCGTTCGACGTACGGGCGGTGGTGATCGATCCGTCCGGGCAGGTGGTGGCGGAGGCGCTGCCACCGTTCGTGGAGTCGTCGTCGGTGGAACACGCGCTGCTGGACCGGGCGGTGCGAGACGAGTACGCGGGCGTCGGCGCAAGGGTCGAGTACCGCTATCCGACGAAGATCAACCTCTCCGTGGACCAGCTGGGCGAGCTCGGCATCCCCCTCCCCGCCATGGGGGAGTCGCCCGATCTGCGGGGGGTGGTCCTGGCGACCGGGCCCGGGGTCAAGGTGGTCGTCGGCGTGGAGACGTTCTACCGCGACGCCACCACCGGTCTGACCGTCGACAGGGCGTCGGCGTCACACACGCGGCCGGAGTTCGTCGCGACCGCTTTCCACATCCCGGAGGTCGTCGTCGATCCGGCGGCCTCCGTCCCCGGCGAGAGCTTGCAGTCGCTGACGGAGGCGGAGTCCCGGCGGGGCCAGGTCCGTGACCGGCTGGCGCTCACGACCGCGCAGGGGCCGACGTCGCTGGAGGAGCTGCTGGAGCAACTCCCGGACTGGAACATCACCAAGGCCGGGCGGGCGGCCACCGTCCATCCCCCCGCCTCGGGCTATGACGGCCGGCCCGTCACACGGTTGACTTCGGGCATTCCGTCGGTGGGTCGCGCGCTGCACCTCAGCCAGGCCGTCGATCGGTTCCCGCACCGGAACCTGCTGCCCCTGCTCATGGCGGGGCGGAAGTTCGGGGAGCGGGCCGTCAGGGAGTTCGTCGGCCGACGGGTCCCCCGTCACGCCGCGATGCCGTTGGAACTCGTCCCGTTCCTGTCGGCCGTCCCGGAGGTGGACGAGCTCTGGGGATACACCTGGCAGGCGTTCAACCAGGTCGGCGTCACACCGGTCACCGCCACGTTCGCGCCGGCGCCCGAGAACGGGCTGCCCCCCGCCACCGTGCTGCCGTCGGCACCACTCGGCGACCTCGACGCCGCCAGGCGGGCGCTGCGGCCCGGCCCGCAGGGCGTACGGGCCTTCCTCGACGCCGACCACAACACGCTCAGCGCCATCGCCGGCGACCTGCTTCAGGGCACGCTGGAACGGCTCTCCCAGCTCCACCAGCCGGGCCGGGCCGGCTCGTTCGACTTCTTCGACACCGCTGTCGGTGACGGGCCGACCCCGCGTGAGCAGCTGACCGCCGCGCTGACGGGGCGTACCTCCCAGGGACAGCGGGTCGGCCGGAACGGGCAGCCCGGCCCGACGGACTCCGCCGGCCTGTACACCGGCGGCGGCCGACCGGCGGTTCCGCTGATCGTGGACGAGCTGCCGGCGTACACGTTCGACGGCGGGCGCATGACCGAGGAGCAGATCGGCCAGGGGCTGCTGGAGTTGGCGGCGCTCGGCCAGGGGCTGTACCAGCGGGCGGTGGCAGCCAGGGTGCCGCTGTCTCCCGAGGTGCTGGGCCAATCGGTGAAACGGATTCTGGACGATCCGGTGGTCCGGGGGTTCGCCACCTTCCTGACGATGGCCGCCACCGGCGTGCCACGGGCGGGTCGCCCGCCGCTGCGGCTGCTGGCCCCGACGAACCAGGTGAAACTGGCCGGGGTGCTGGGCCGTTATGCCCTGGGGCACCAGCGGTTGTCCGAGGATCACCCGTTGTACGAGCGGATGGCCGAGTTGCTGAAGCGGGCGTCGCGGGTGCTGACGGACGGCACCGTGCAGGCCGGTGCCGTCCATTCGGCCTTCGCGGAGGCCGTCGGGAGCGCGGAGCGGGCGCTGCGGGAGCTGCGGGCGACGCCGGAGCGGGACAGGATCGAGTGGCCGACGGAGATCGCCGCACGGAACGGGGACCTGGTCCCGGTGGACCGGTTGCGGCATGCCGCTCACCGGAATGGGGCGGATGAGCTGGTGGGCGTGTCGTCGCGGCCCGAGCCGAGCTGGCTGGGGTGGCCGGAGTCCTACGGCCTGCTGCCGGGAGTGACCCACCTGACGGAGGTGCGACTGGCGTCGTCGCCCGACGACACAGGCATGGCGTTGGTGGAGACCGCCCCTCGGAAGGCGCCGTTCGACCTGCTGTTCCTGCTGGGTCTGACCGGGGACGGAACGTCGGCGACGCTGCTGTCCGAGGACGGCCCCGAAGTGGAGTTCCCTTACGAGGGGGTGGTGGACTACCTCTTCGCGCAGGTTCCGGAGCTGACGGCGGCGCCGGAGGGCACGCAGGTGGTGGTGATGGGCGCCGACGTGGCGGGCCCGCACGCGCACGGCCGTGATCCGCTGGAGTGGCTGCTGGCCGGGGAACTGCTGGCCGAGGGGGCGGGACGGTGGATGTGGGCCTCCGCCCAGGGCCTGGAGATCGGGGTCGGCTCGCGGGTCGAGGAGGTACTGGACGAGGACGGTGACGACAGTACGGAGCTGACGACCTCGCTTCAGCTGGCGGAGGGCGACGAGCTGGCCGGGTTCCGTCTGCAGCCCACGTCGGCGGAGCTGGCCTGGTGGACCGAGCGGGTGGCCGGTGACCGGCGCCGGGTGGAGTACGTGCGGCGGGGTTGGCGGGCGGTCCGGATGGTGTACGGGCCGTTGCTGGAGGACGACCGGCCGACGTTCGAGGCCCTGCTGCGGGGCTTCGACGCACTGGACCAGTGGCGGGCCGGCCAGGGCGACCCGCTGCCACTGACCTGGCATGGTCTGCGTAACCTGGTCGGCGCGTTCTCCAACCAGCCGGGACAGGTCACACCGTCGTTCGCGGAGGCGCTGCCGTCCCTTCTCCTGATGGCCGCGCGTGACCTCGGACTGGACGTGGAGGTGCTGGCCGGCCTCCGTCCGACGCCCAGCCATGTGGCGGTGCGGGCGTGGGAGGAGGCTCCGGCCCGGCCGACGGCGGACCCGCGAAGTGCCGCCGACGAGCCGGAGGACTCGCCGATGGACTCGCCGATGGGCTCGCCCATGGACTGGCCGATGGATCTGGAGCCGGCCGACGCCGACACCCCGGCGCTCCAGGTGTCGCCCGCGCCGCCCACGCCGCCCGTACAGCTGGTACCGGAGCTGCCCACGCTCGACAGCGTGGAGGCCCGGGACGAGCGCATGGCGCCCCGGAGCGCGAGCACCGAGGCCGGGCCTTCGACCGCAGCCCCTGCCCCTGCCCCTGCCCCTGCCCCTGCCGTCGCAGCCGTCGACGAGGCCGCCGGCCAGGTCCCCGCCGCGCCCGTCCACCCGCAAGTGGCCAGGCCGCTCCAGGAACTGCCGTCGCGGACCCTGTGGGCCTTCACCTCCCACTCACAACTGCCCGCGCAGACGAGGCGTGACCTCCGGGAGATGGCGTTCCAGATCGTGCTGACCGCTATGCGGGACCAGGGAGCGAAGGTCACACGGTCGAAGTTCCGCGTCACCGGATTCGGCAGCGTCCACGGTTCCGGTGACGGTGGTGCGATGCTCGCCAGCCGGGTGCACGAACTGCTCGACGGCTATCTGGACTGGGCGCTGAACACGCTCCAGCGGGGTCTGCCCGACACCTCACGGCTGACCCTGCGGGACTTCCCGATCGAGGAGGAAACGGGTGGCGGCAAGCCTTCCCGCGAGCTGGCCGACGAGTTCGATCTCGCCCCTCAGCAGTTGCTGCGGCAGGCGATGGTGGAGATCATCTCCTCCCCGGCCGCGAAGGCCGTGGCCAAGCTGGACGTGCTGCGCGGGAGCGACACCGACCTGAGCGGTGGCCCCTTCGACCTCGACGCGGTGGCCCGTCGCGTTCTGCGACTCCCAGCGGGCGCGCCGGTGAGCGGGGACGAGCGGAAGACGCTGTTCGGGCTGGTCCGGGCCGCCGGAGCGGCCGGCCCCCTGGAAAGCCTGGCGGACCTGGCGGCGGCCGCCGAACGGCTGTATGAGAGCGGTCCGGACGCCCTCGGCGACCTGTCGGTGTTCGGGTCCGATGAACCCGACAGAACGGCCCCGGACGCGTTCGGGGGCCCCGGTCCCGTACCCGCCGTCCGGCAGTCGGCGCTCATCGCGACGCTCGACTCGCTTCCGGCGTGGCGGCTGATCACGGTGGAACTCCCGAAGGAGCGGAATCGCAGATGGAAGCCGCTCCAGAAGGAGATGAGGCCGCTCCGGGTGTTGGCGTTCGAGCTCGCGTTGGCCCACCTGCGGGGCCAGGATCCAACAGTCGACATCGCCGCGTACGGCAACTCCGCGGTCAACAAGGACCGCGCGGAGGGTGTGTCCACGGTGCTCACCGGCTATCTGGGCGAAGCGCTGACCATGCTTCAGCAGGCTCTGCCCGAGAACGTGTCACCGGTGACCGTGCGGGACTTCACGATGATCGCGAGGGCGGGCGGCCGGCACCCCTCCCCTGCCACGGTCGATCTGCTCGGCATGCGGCTCCAGGATTTCGCGCGGAAGGCGACCGTAAGGATCACCCTCTCCCCGGATGCGGCACCGACGTCGGCCGATCCGCGCATTGCCGGGCCGCTGCGGGAGCTGCCGCTGCTGACCGCGGTGGCGTTCGACGACCACGCACGGCTGACCACGAAGGCGCAGACCGACCTTGAGGAAATGGGGTACAAACTGGCGCTGACCGTTCTGCGGGACCAGGACGCGAAAGTCACGCCGCTGTCCATCCGCGTCACCGGGTACGGCAGCCTGCTCGGTTCCGCCCATGGCGGGGGGAACTTCGCGAAGCAGACGTCCAATTTGCTCACCGGCTATCTGGACAAGGCGCTGAAAACGCTCCAACGGGATCTGCCCGAGAACACGCCACCGCTGACCGCGCGGCGCTTCCTCTTCACCACGACGACAGGTGGCAACCAGCTGCCCGGTGTCGTGGTCGATCAGCTGGGTGCTCCCTCTGAGGATCTGCTGCGCCGGGCGGTGGTCGAGGTCATCTCCGCCCCGGACGCGGCGGCCGTGGCCAAGCTGGATGCCCTGCGGGGGAGCGACACCGTCCTGAGCGGTGGCCCCTTCGACCTCGACGCGGTGGCCCGCCGCGTCCTGGGACTCCCGGCGGGCACCCCGGTGGACGCGGACAAGCGGGAAGAACTGTTCGAACTGGTACGGATCGTCGAAGCCGCCCGGCCGCTGGAAAGCCTGGCGGACCTGGCGGCGGAGGCCGCCGAGCGGCCGCGCGAGGGCGGTGCGGATGCCCTCGGCGACCTGCCGGTGTTCGGGCCCGACGGAACAGCCCTGGACCCGGCCCTGGGCATGGACCCGGGCATCGGCCTCGGCATCGACCCGGGCATGGGCATGGACCCAGGCATCGACCCGGGCATGGGCATCGACCTCGGCATGGACCCGGCCCTGGGCATGGACCTGGGCATGGACCCGGCCCTGGGCATGGACCCGGGCATGGACCCGGGCATCGGCCTCGGCATCGACCCGGGCATGGGCATGGACCCAGGCATCGACCCGGGCATGGGCATCGACCTCGGCATGGACCCGGCCCTGGGCATGGACCCGGGCATGGACCTGGGCATGGGCATCGACCCGGGCATCGACCCGGCCCTGGACTCGGCCCCTGGCTCGGCCCCGGACCCGGACTCCGACGCCGAGCAGGCCGTGAGCGGTCATCCGGGCCCAGCAACCGCCGCCGGCGGTGCCACCGTACGGCCGACTCCCACCGCGGCGGCCTACCCGCGTCCGTCGTGGCAGCTGAGCGCGGTGGACTTCTCGAGGGAGAAGAAGAACCTCAGGGAGCCGCTCCAGCAGGCGAAGACCCACCTCAGAGAGGTGGCGTTCGCCATGGTGCTGGCCCGGCTGCGGGGTCAGCACTCGGCGGTCGAGATCATCGGGCACGGCAACTCCCGTGTGGACAAGGAGCGTGCGGAGAGTGTGTCCAGGGTGCTCACCGGCTATCTGGTCGAGGCGCTGACCGCTCTTCAGCGCGCGCTGCCCGAGAACGCGACACCGCTGAGCGTGGGGGACTTCACGATCAACACGAAGGCGGCCGGTCGGCACCCCTCCCCTGCTACAGCCCAGTTGCTTGGCATACCACTCAGTGAGTTGGCACGGCAGGCGACGGTCGAGATCACCCTCTCCCCGGACACAGCGGCCCCCCTGATCGATCCGCGCCTTCCCGGGCCGCTGCGGGAGCTGCCGTTGCTGGCCTCGGTGGCGGTCGACAACCGCGGGGACCTGACCCCTGAGGCGGAGAGCGAGCTTGAGCGGATCGCGTACGAGGTGGCGACGACCGGTCTGCGGAACCAGAGCGCGAAGGTCACGCCCCTGACCTTCGGGATCACCGGGTACGGCAGCTGGCTGGGTTCCGGTGATGGTGGTGCGAAGTTCGCGGACCGTGCGTCCAGGAAGTTCTCCACGTATCTGGAAAAGGCACTGTACGCACTTCAGCGGGAGCTGCCCGAGGCGACCCGGCTGACCGCGCGGAACTTCAGGACCACCTCGAAGGCGGGTGGCGACTGGCCCTCCGTTGCCGTGGCCGATCAGCTGCATGTCTCCCCCGAGGCTTTGCTGCGCCACGTGGTGGTCGAGGTCATCTCCGCTCCGGACGCGGCCGCCGTGGCCAAGCTGGATGCCCTGCGCGGCAGTGACACCGAGCTGTGGGGTGGCCCCTTCGACCTCGACGCGGTGGCCCGGCGCGTCCTGGGACACCCGGTGGACGCCCCGGTGGACGCGGCCAGGCGGGAAGAACTGTTCGAACTGGTACGGGTCGTCGAAGCCGCCCGGCCGCTGGAAAGCCTGGCGGACCTGGCGGCAACCGCCGAACGGCTCCGCGAGGGCGGTCCGATCACCCTCGGCGACCTGCCGGTGTTCGGGCCCGACGGAACAGCCCTGGACCCGGCCCTGGGCATGGACGCCGGCATGGACCTGGACACCGCCCCGGGCTCCTCCGGCGCTCCCGCCCCGAACGATGGGCAGCCGGCGCGCACCACCGCCGTCGACCCGCCTCCGGCGGGGCAGCTGATCGCGGTGGAATTCCGGAAGGACCCCAAAACCCCCACCGACCTGCTCCAGAAGGCGAAGAACGACCTCGGGGAGGTGGCGTTCAAACTGGCGTCGGCCCGTCTGCAGGGCCGACGGTCGACCGTCGGCATCACCGCGTACGGCAAACCGCCGCTGGACATGCGGCGGGCGGAGAGCGTGTCCGAGGAGCTCGCCGGCCGGCTGACCAGGGCCCTGAAGATTGTTCGGCGAGCTCTGCCGGAGAACACCCCACCGCTGAGCCTGCGGGACTTCACGATCACCCCGACGCCGGGTGGCACAACCCCCTCCGCCGACACGGCCAGGCAGCTCCGCCTGCGGCCTCAGGACTTGCTGCGCCGGGCCACGGTCGAGATCACCCACTCCCCGGACACGGCGGAGTCGCCTGGGGATCCGCGCCTTCCCGGGCCGCTGCGGGAACTGCCGCAACTCAGCCTGGTGGCGCTGAACTCCAAGGCAGAGGTCAGCACCAACGCCCACAGTGACCTCGATGGGCTGGCACTCCACATGGTGTTGACCGGTATGCGGAACCGGGCCGTGGATGTCGCGATACCGACGATGCTCACCACCGGCTACGGCGATGAGTACGTCCTCGGGAGGGCACCGCGTGCGGCGCGTGCGTCCACCGCGCTCACCGAGCATCTGACCAAGGCGCTGAGCGTACTTCAGCTGGGTCTGCCGGCGGACGCGCCACGGTTGACCGTGGACGACTTCACGACCTCCACGGAGCCGTTCAACAGGCACCCCTCCACCGACGTGACCGATCAGCTCGGTGTGCCGCTGGAGCAACTGGCGAACCAGGCGACGCTCAGGGTCATCTCCTCTCCCGAAGCGTCGGCCGTGGCCAAGCTGGACCTCCTGCGCGGGAGCGACGCCGACCTGCGGGGTGGCCCCTTCGACCTCGACACGGTGGCCCGGCGCGTCCTGCGACTCCCGGCGAGCGTGCCGGTGGGCCCGGCAGCGCGCGGGGACCTGTTCGGGCTGGTACGGGACGCCGTGGCCGCCGGGCCCGTGGAAAGCCTGACCGCTCTGGAGGAGACCGCCGCACAACTGCGCGAAACCGGCGGGCAGGATCTGCCGTACCTGGACCTGCTCAGCATCAAGCAACGGCAGGTCGTCGCACTCGCCGTCAAGGGGTACGACAACGGGGACATAGCCGCGATTCTTGGAATTCCCGTCAAGAGCATGGAAATGCGTCTCGGCCGGGCGCTCCGGAAACTGGGCATCGAGCACCGCGACGAACTCGCCGTCCGGCTCGCCATCCCGGACGGACGACCGGCTGGTCCCGGACCGAGCGGCGGCGCGCCCGGGACGGGCTCCGAGTCGGGCTCCGCGTCGAACTCCGACTTGGGGGCGATGGACTGGGAGCCCTCGGAGCGGGGGGCGTCCCGGGCGTCGTCGGGGCAGGCGATGCCCGGCCTGGAGATGACCGCTCCAGGGGTGTTCACCGCGCCGGTCGAGCCGCGGCCGGCCGCGTCGCGCGCCGACGAGCCGCTGAAGGCGCTCCCGGAGCTGACCCCGGTGGTGTTCTGGGCCGAGGGAACGGACCTTCTGCTCGGGGAGCAGGCGTTCGAGGTGGCGCTGGCCGGTATGCGGAACCGGCGGGCGGGGGTCGCGCTGCCGGTCGTCCAGAGCATCGGATGGGGCCCCGACGGCACCGCCGCCGGCCGTGCGCGGGACCTGCACCAGGCGTTCACCGGCTTCCTGGACGACGCACTGCGCGTTCTTCAGCAGGGGATGCCCCCGAGCGGGCAGCGGATGACCTCCCGGGACTTCGTGACCTCCGAGGAGGCCGCCGGATGGCCGTCCGAGGAGGCGGCCCGGCTCGCCGGTGTGCCGCAGGAGTACCTGGCGCAGCAGGCGGCGGTACGGGTGATCCTGCCGGAGGACGCGGCGGCGCTGGAGAAGCTGGACGTACTGCGCGGCCGTGACCGGCGGTTCCGCGACGGTCCGCTCCGGCTTGATGTGGTGGCCCGTCATGTCCTTGGCCTGCCGGCCGGCGTGCTGGTGCACCAGGCCGTGCGCCAGCGGCTGTTCGGGCTGCTGCGGGAGGCCGAGCAGGCCGGGCGGGCCGGCAGCCTGGCGGAGCTGGGGGCGTTCCGCCTCGAAAGGGTGGGAGCGGCCGGGGCGGACCGGAGCAAGCTCTTCACGGTGGGGGACGACAGGCACCTGGCTGCGGGGATCAACTGGCTCGGGCCGGACGTCATGGGGTCCGCGGACGCCCTGCACCTGGACACCGACTGGAGCGATGTCCGGGAGCCGCAGCCGGACGGTTCGCTCGCCGTCGGCGCCGCTCCCCGGCGGAGGACGCCGTGGCCGGAGGGGGAGGTGCCGTACGTCGTCGCCGCCGACGGACGGGAGGGCAAGGTGGTGGTGCGACCGCCGTACGGTTCGGCGGAGGATGTGGACATCGAGGAGTTCATCGAGCTCCTGGCCGCTGCCCTGACCCGGGCCGCTCTGCCGGCGGGCACCCGGGTCGTGCTGGCCGTCCCCTTCCTGGGCCGCCACCGCGAGCGGTTCCAGGGGCTCGCGAACCGCACCGGCCTGGAGTTGCGGCTGCACAGCGGCGAGGTCACGGTCGGCCTGCGGCCCGACGGGACGGGCGGCATCGACACCGTCGCCGGACGGGAGGGCGTCCCCAAGGGCACCTGGCTCACGCTCCGGCCGGGCCAGGGGCCCGTTCTCGACAACAACATGCCCGGCTGGTGGGCAGATGTGGTGACCCAGCCCCTCGCCGACCCGGTGACCGGCGAAGTGACCGGCGACGCCTTCTTCAGGCCCAGGGAGTTCGCGGAGAGCTTCGAGGACGAGGACAGTCACCTCCGCGAGGCGAGGAAGTTCGTCCACTTCAACATCGCCACGAACGAGCGCTCCTCGCGGCGCCCGCTGCCGCGCCCGGGTCCCGAGGACCAGCCGTTCTCCGAGGACAAGGCGCACGCCGTCTCCGCGCACGGCAGAAACGGCTTCATCGAGCTGATCCTGCGGGACATGGCCACCGGCGAGCTGAGTGTTCTCCTCGTCGACGAGGAGGAGGCGGCCGACTGGGTCGCCTGGAAGATCTCGCATCTGTCCGAGGACCACTGGATCGACATCGTCAGCTGCTCGGTCGGGACGCCCAAGAACCGCGCCGTGCCGCTCCCCAAGGCCGGAAGCCCGGCCCTGCACAGCGTGTTCGTGCCCGATCCGCTGGCGGAGGCCGCGCTGGGACAGCACATCGCGAACAGGGCACAACGCTGGGTGCGTGCCACCGAGGGCCCGCAGGCGATGTCCGCCAACAGCAAGGGCAAGTACGTGCGGTACATCGACACCGATGCCCAGGGACGGCGCCGGGCGGTCGTCCTGTTCCGGCCGGAGCCGCAGGGCGCGGACCTGGACCTGCTGACACGGGTGGCCTGGCCGCACCTGGGCTACGGCCCGGTGGCGGAGGCCGACCGGGAGCGGACGCTGCGTCTGGTACGGGCGCTGAAGTCGGTGTTCGGCATCCGGGTGCAGGACCGTGCCGACTTCGGGGAGCTGCTGTCCGGGGTGGCGGCGGTGGACGACATGTGGCGGGCCGACCCGGAGTTCCGGACGGCGGGTCCGCCGAGCCCGGATGACATGTGGCTGGACGACCAGGAGTTCCAGCGGATGAGCCCGCTGACACTGGACCTGTTGGAGCGGGTGGTGGCGGCGCATCCGGCGGCCGGTGGGCTCGGACTCGACCAGGAGGTCGCCCACCGTGTGCTGGTCGCGGCGGCGCGGACGCGGGCCGCCCGCTATGAGGCCGGACTGCCCGAGGCCCGGCTGAGCGACTTCGTGACGCTGCCCGACGCGGTACGGGAAGCCGCCGACTGGGTACGTTCGGGCGCCATCACCGGCGAGGCCGTCGACGCCCTGCGGCTGTCCGGTCCCGATGCGGTGGGCCCGGCGGAGCTCTCGCGGATGTTCTGGGCGCGGGTGAAGGCCGGGGAGACGGTGGACGAGGCGGGAGCGGACGTGGACGAGCTCGCCCGGCAGGTGCTCCATCTGGCCCCGAACCACACCGTCGACAGGCCGGAACCGGACCGGTTGCGGAGCCTGCTCACCCAGGCGTTCGCGGCGGGACGGAACGCGTCCGACCCGGACGTGGCGGCCACCTACCACCTGGAGAAGCTCGGCCTCTACGACTCCACCGTCCTGACCACGGAGCTGGCCGGGAGGACGGGGAGCGGCCGGGGCTTCACCGGCCCGGTGGGGGAGACGGTGAATCTGGCGAAGATCCACACCTCCGCCGGCCTGGTGGACGCGCCCTGGCTGCACGCCACCGAGGTCCCGTATCCGACGGGCATCCAGGTGGACCCGCAGAACCCGAACCGCCTGCTGGTGACCTTCGGGTCCTGGACGGTGAACATGTCGGGCCATGAGTTCCTGGAGGTGATGGGACACGACCTCGCCCTGCTGGGCCACGGCCTGGACACCGCCGTCATCATCTACGGGCAGGGGCCCGGCATGCGTGAGCTGGCGCAGTGGACGGCACAGCATCTGGGCCGTCACGTGTGGTGGACGGATGAGCCGACGGCCCTGGCCAAGGGGAGCACGCAGGGAGCTCCGGTGCTCACCGCGCAGGGCGGATCCACGGCCGATGGAGGCTGGCAGCTGGCGCTGCCCGAGACGCTCCCCCTTCCGGAGGACGCCCCGCCCCCTGTCCCCCGGCCGTACCCGCTCCCCGGGGGGCGGGCATCGGAAGCACGCGACAGCGAGGACAGTGACTCCAGTGACTCCAGCGACTCCGGTGATGACAGCGACTCCAGCGATTGAGCGAGCACAGTGAGCGAGAACAAGTTGAGTGAGTCCAGCGGCGCCCCCGCCCCGGCCGGCCCGGAGGTCGGCCCCGGAGTCGGCCCCGTACCGCCGGAGGATTTCGTCAGGGCCGCCAAGGCCGCGCCGAACCGCTGGCTCTACCTGACCGACCCCACCTGGCGCGGCGAGGCCCCGCCGCCCGAGTTCGCGGTGGTCGGCCAGTGGCGCTCCGACGCCGACGGCGAGATCGTCGAGTGGGTGGCCAACGAGGACTACCGGCCGTCGCCGGGGGCCCGGGGATGGCCCGAGCCCACCGACGACGTGGACCGTGCCATCCAGCTCGCCACCACCGGCTACGGCCCGCCGTCGGACGTCACTGCGGCCCTGGCCGGGGCCGAGGTGGCGATGCTGGTCACGGCGGACGGCGAGCCGGTGTGCGCGTCGGCCCCCGACGGCACGGCGGTCGTCCCGGTCTACACCTCGCCACGCCACCTCCACCGGACGGGGCCCCTTGGGTTCGAGCAGGTGCGGATCGCCGATGTCCTGGGCCGGATTCCCGAGGGGCACAGCCTGTGCCTCAACAGCTCGGCGGCGGTGAGCATGGTGCTGGCCATGGACGGGCTGGCGGAAGCGCTGGCCGAGGCGGCGGAGGCGGAGCCGGACGTACGGAGCGACGGGAGCGAGCCGACCGCGACGACCCGCCCCAGCTGACCCGACCCCGCTGACCAGTTGGACCAGCGACAGACCGACCACCGATCGCCCGAGGACCAGAGGACCAATGAGCGAGCCCACCACCGACACGACGGCCGCTGACGCGACCACCGAAGCCGACGCAGCCACCGCCGACGCCATAACCGCCGTCGCAGCCACCGACACCGACACGACCCCCAACTCAGCCGCCGACGCCTCGGCCGTCGCCTTCGACCCCGCCCCGCCCGAGGAGTTCGTCAAGGCGGCCAAGCTCCTCCCCGACCACTGGCTGTACTTCGTCGACCCGACCTGGCAGGGCAAGGGGGCACCGCCGGAGTGGGCGGTGGTCGGGCAGTGGCGCTCGGGCCTGGACGGCGAGATCGTGGAGTGGCAGGACAACGAGGCCTACAAGCCGTCCCCTGCCGCACAGGAGTGGCCGGAACCCCTGGACGTGATCGACGCGGCCATCCAGCTGGCCACGACCGGCTACGCCCCCGCCGACACCGTCACCCGGGAACTGGCCACCGCCGAACTGGCCGTTCTGGTCGGCCTCGACGGCACACCGGTCTCCGCCGCGACACCGGACGGGGAGGCCGTCGTCCTGGTGTTCAGCTCTCCCACTTTTCTCCACCGCTACGGGCGGCTGGCGTTCGAGCTGCTGAAGACCTCCGACCTGCTGGACCGCCTGCCCGCCGACCACAGCCTGTGCGTCAACCCGTCGGCGACGGTGAGCATGGTCGTCGACATGAATGCCCTCCGGGACGCGGTGGCGGAAGCCGAAACGAAGGCCGAAGCCGAAGCCGAAGCCGCGCCGAGGGTGCCGACGGAGAGCGGCTCCTTCGCGAACGAGGGGAGCGCCTCGGACAGCGAGGCCGCCCCCGCCGTCGACTTCGACTTCGATATCGGCATCGACGAGGGCGATGCGTGGCCCCCCGCCGAGTCCGCCCACCCGACCCCTGCCGCACCGAGTACCCGGGACAGCTGATCCACCGGACTGCCCCGCAGGACGGACGGCAGCCGCTGCCTTCTTGCAGCGCGGGCACGCGCGGCTCGGGAGACCTTCCTGGCGACTGATCCGTGGTCAACCGGCGGCCACCGCCGAGGCGGGCAGAGTTGGGTGGCCCCAGGTGCAATCACGCGCCGGTGCGCCGGTGTGCCGCCGCCCCGGCTCCCTAGGCTGCCGGTGTGCATGCCCGCCTGCCCCATCCGTCGGCGACGACGCCGAGGGTCCCGTACCGCACAACACCCCCTGCAACCCCACAAGGTGACGAACCATCATGAGTGAGACCGCAGCCCTGTCCCGGTTCCGGGCAGTGCGCCGGTGACCCGGAGCGGCCGTCGGTCGCGCTGGTTCGGCCAGGGCAGGGAGCGCCGCCCCGAAGCTGCCGCGCCCGGGGCGGAGTCGGCGCGGGCGGCTGCCGGGGCCGGGGACGGGCTGCTGGTGGAGGAGTACGACGGCCTGCGGCTGCTGCGTACCCCCGACGACGCACTGGACCCCGTCGACCTGACCGACCTGGTGCGGGCACTGGCCGGCGAGGCAGAGCACACCGTGACGGTCGTCTTCGGCGCGGGCGCGACGCGGGCAGCCGGGCTGTGGGCTCGTCTGGGCGCGGTCCTCTCGGTGCTGCGCGACGACCGCGTGGAGACGGTCCGGCTCGTCATGTCCGGGACAGGGGAGGGTCGTCCGGACCGTCCGGCGCTGGCCCGCCGTCTCGCGGACGGCTGGAAGCTGACGGTGATCGCGCCGGACGGCCCCGTGTCCGTGGTGCCCGGCGGCACGCTCTTCGCACACGGCAGCTGGTGGCGGTTCGCGCCGGGCGCCGAGCCGGACCGGCTCGGCGCCCGCCAGCCGGCCCCCGGCTGGCAGCCCGCCGTGGAGGAGCTGCCCGCACGCACCTCCGGCGGCTACGTGATCGACCCGATCCCGGCCGGTGTGCTGGCGCGCTCCGGGCAGGCGGCCGCCCCGCGCCCGGGAGACCTGTGCTACGCCGTCCCGGTGGATCCCCGGGGGCCGTTGGTGCTGCTGGGTATGCCGGAGGACGAGGACGTCCTCGGTGGGGAAGTGAGCGATCTGCTGGGCGAACTGCCCACGGCAGTACGGTCCACCGTACGGCTGGCTCCGGGCGGCCCACGGGACGTGCTGCGCACCGGGCAGGCCGTGGCCGAGCGGCTCGGCGCGGGAGTGGTGGTGTACACCGGGCTGCCGTTCCTCGGCCCCGGGGCCGGCGACGGGCCCGCGCCGGTGCGGTCGGTGCTGGTGGGCGCCGACGGGGAGCCGAAGTGGCGGCCTTTCGTGGACTCGGTGATGTGCCTGCCCCCGGCGGAGGACGGTACCGTCCCCACGCCGCGGCTGCTGCGCTGGGAGTCGCCGGTGACCGGCGAGCAGACGGGGACGGGCGTCGTGCGGCTGTCGGAGCACTGGCAGGCGACGGTGACCCGGGCGGGGCTGTACATCTCCGGGACGGAGGGGGAACCCTCGCCGGTGCACCAGCCGGTGGACGCCGAGAGTCCGACCATCGAGATCGGCCGCCCCGGGGAGGAACTCGACGCCTCGCTCTGGCCCGTGCTGTCCCAGTTGCTGGCCTCGCTGTGGCCCGACGTCCGCCGCCGGGTACGGCTGTACATGCGGGGCACCTGCCTCGACGGGGGCGCCGAACTCCGCCGTACGGCGGCCGAACACGGCATCCGCGCCGTCCGCTTCACCGCCCCGCCTCTCCCGGCCCCGCGTCGGGCGGCGGGGGTGGCGGGGGTGGCGGGGGCGACTCAGCGGGGCGGCCTGACGGCACCGACAGGCGCCCAGCAGGGCCGGATGGCGGGGGCCGGGCAGGGCGGCCAGGCCGCACCACCGGGGGAGCCGCAGGGGGCAGTGACACCGACCGGAGTTCCGCCCGCCCGAGCAACGGCACAGGCGGGGGGCTCGTCTGCCCGGGCGGCAGCACCGGCGGGTGCCCAGTCCGCCACCCCGACATCGGCGGGTGCCCAGCCCGCTGCACCGGTACCGGCGGGGGATCCGCACGGCACACCGGCACCGGAGGGTGCCCAGCGCGGCACACAGACACCGGCCGGGGATCCGCACGGCCGGACAACGGCACCGGCCGGAGGCTCGCCTGCCCAGACGGCGGCACCGACCGAGGAGCCGGCCCGGCTGCCCCAGGCCGGGGGGAATCCGGCCCCGCAGGCGGTACGGGCTGCCGCACCGGCCGAGGGCATGGGATCCGGCATGGTTCCGGCCGCTCCAAGGGCGACCGTACCCGCCGCACCTACCCCCGCCCGACCGCCGCTTGCCAGCGCCGCGCGCCAGGTCCTTGCCGAACTCAGCTCGGCGGACGGGCCGTTGGCCGAGCCCGAACCTCTCATGCGGCCAACTGCCCCCGTGCCGCGGACACGCACCCCGCAGCCGGAGAACCCAGCACCCGAAGGGCCGCTCCGCCCGGAGCGAAACCCCTCCCGCCCGACGCCGGAACGCGCGGAACGCACCGAGGCGCCGAAGCCACCGGATTCTCAGCTCCCGCCCGCCGAACCCACCGCACCTGACGGGCTGTTGGCCGGCGTCGACCGGTCGGCACGACCCGCCGCCCCCGCAGCGGCAACGGACGTCCTCAACCGCGCCGCCGTACCGGCGCCGGGCGCTCGGGAGCACCCGGAGGCGGTGGCACCTCAACTCCCGCCCGTCCGGGTCCCTACAACCACGCCGCAGCCCGCCGAAGCCGTCGAACCAATCGCAGCCGACGGGCCGTTGGCCGGTATCGATCCGGCGGCTCAACCTGCTGCCACCCCCGTGACGGCGACGGACACCCGCAACCGCGCCGCCGCGTCGGCACCGGAGCGCGCCGAGGCTCCTGCGCCGCCGGTCGTACCGGAACCGTCCCCGGTGCGGCCGGAGGGGAGCGACCCGGCGGAGGCCCGGCGCACGCCCGCCCCGAGCACCGCGACCACGCCGCCGCCCTCGGCAGAGGCCGGGGAGGCTCACCCGGCCCCCTCCCGTGGGCCGCACACATCGCCGCCCACCGAGCTGCCCGAGCACCAACGCCAGCCCACAGCCGATGAGTTGCCGGAACGATCCCGGCTGCCCGCGCCCGAAGGGCTTCCCGTCCCGTTCCACCCCGGGCACATCAGCACCGAGGACGAGCGGCGGGCGTTCCGGGAGCTGGCCGAGGGCGTGTGGGAGCGGCACGGGGCTGCCGTGGCCCGTGCCCTCATCCGGATGCCCGCTCTGCGCGCCCAGGAGCAGGAGGCCGCCCGCGCCGATGTGATCGCACTGCACATCTACCTGAACTCCCCGGACGGCCCGCTCGCCCCCGAAGCGGTCGTCCGGGGGCTGCGATGCGGTGACGAACGCCTTCTGCCCTACGTCGCCTGCCTCGCCTCGGCCCTCCGCCGCATGCCCTCCTACCGGGGTGTCGCCGTGCGCGGTGCCGGAGACGTGCCCCTCGACGACCTGGCCGCCTGCACTCTCCTGCGCGACCCGGCCCCGTTGGGCGCCGTGCCCGTCGGGGCCGCTGGACAGCTTCCCGGTGGGCCGCAGTACGTCATCTGGTCCGCGACCGGGCGGCGGGTCCGCCAGCTGACTGACCGCCCGAGCGACGGAGCGGGCGGCGAACAGGTGCTGTTCGCGCCGGGCACCCGGCTGCGCGTGCTCGACGTACGGCGGTCCGGACCGGCCCCGATGATCATGCTCCGCGAGTTGCCGGCCGGTGCCCCGGGCGCCTCGGGCGGTCCCCTCCCACAGCATCGCGAACTCGACGACGCCGACCGCGCCGTGCTCGTCCACCTGGACGACACGCTGCGCGGCCGGTCCCCCGCGCCCGGTGCCTATGCGTGGCCGGGCCTGTGCCATGGGCCGATCGGCCCGGCGCACACCACCCCGCAGGCGCCGCATACGGCGCCGCACGCCGACTGAAGATCCGAGAACGGAGACGACATGCCTCGTCAGGAGCGCACGGGACCCGGTGTCCCCGCGGTACGCCGTGCCATCGCGGTGCCCGCCGCACCGGGGGAGCCGGATGAGTCCCTCATGCCGCCGGTGGCCTCCGGTTCCCCTTCCGCCTCCTCGGGGGAGGCGTCCCGGGTGTCCGTTCCGGAAGGGACGTCCGGCACTGTTCCGGCTGCGTTGGGGGCCCGGTCCGGCGGCCCGGCGGGGGAGTCGTCCGAGACGTCCGGGGTGGCGGCAGCCGCGTCGGCCGGCCCAGTCGGATCAGTTGCCCCCACCGCAGCGACCGCTGCGACCGCAGCCGCGGCATCGGCCTCGGACGACGACACGCAGGTCACCGCGACCGTCGAGGCCGACGGCGACGACGGTGAGCCGCCCTCCGGCCGCCCGGCCAAGGCCCTGTTGGCGGGCGCGGGCATCGTGGGCGCGCTGCTGCTCGCCGTACCGCTGCTCTTCATCGGCGAGGACGACGACGACCGGTCCACCGAGCAGACCGAACGGGCCTCCGGTGTGGTGCTGCCGAAGCAGCTCCGACCGGGTGCGCCCACACCCGCCTACGGCACCGCGTCACCTACCGCGAGCCCCACTCCGACCACGAGCGCCGCCGGTACGGGCTCCACGGACACGGACCGGAACAAGCCGGGAATCCAGAGCGGGAGCCCCGCCGCCGCCCGGACGGAGAAGTCCGCCTCCACCTCCACCTCCGGCTCGAAGACCACGGCGTCACAGACCCCGAAGGCGGCGTTGACCCCCAAGGTGGTGGCGCAGCCCACCGTCGATATCGCCAATCGCAAGAACGTCATGCTGAAGAGCGCGGTCACGGGCATGTGCGCCGACCTGGGCGGCTCGGCCAAGGGGAAGCTCGGCGCCGGGGTCTTCCAGGAGTACTGCTACCGGGGCACCGTCGACAACCAGATGTGGGACTTCGAGAAGCGCTACGAGGGACTTGGCGCGGACGGGGCGGACGTCTTCCAGATCCGCAACGTCAAGGACGGCCTGTGCATGGACCTCCCGGGAACCGGCGCGGTCGCCATGCGTACCCACGTCAGGGAGGGCACCTGCACCGGAACCAAGGCCGACAACCAGCTGTGGTGGCTGGAGAGCCGGGGCAACGGCCAGTACTGGATCCACAACAAGGCCAGCAACGGCATGTGCCTGGAGGTGTGGGGCGAGGACGGCTCCGGCGGCCCCGACGCCCGGCTGGGCGTCTACCCGTGCAGCCCCACCGACGACCACGAGTGGATCGTCAACTGACCTGGCGTGACCTCACCTGAGGCCAACCGATCCGAGTCGGCACACCGGGCAGGACATGCCGGTGTGCCGGGTCAGATCAGGCCGGAGCGTATGGCGTGGGCCACGGCGTGCGCGCGGTTGCGCAGTTCCAGACGCTTCATCAGACCGGACAGGATGTACTTGATGGTGCGCTCGGAGTACGAGAGCAGTTCCGCGATCTCCGACAGCTCCTTGCCGTCCGCGATCAGCCGCAGCACATCCGCCTCACGTGGTGTGACACCCGAAGCCGTCAGGCCGTGCGGGGTGAGGACTTTGCGGTGGGTCCACTGGACCTGCTCCATGAGCACGCCCTGTAGGGCCGGCGGAAAGCTGCCCCCGCCCTCCGCGACGGTGATCAGCGCCCGCACGAACGCGGCGGGGGTGAAGGAGTCCCGCCACAGCACGGCACGTACCCCCCGGTCCACGGCGGTGAAGATGTTGGTCTGCCACTGCCGGCCGACGACGAGCACGAAGCGTGAATCACCGCGGTCGGACAGCGCGGCGAGCACGTCCAGGGTGCCGGCGTCGGCGGAGTCCACCGCCACCACCGTCACATCGGCCTCGCCGGTGCTGCTGGGCGGAACCTCGGTGATCCGCCGGTCGAACTGGAGGTGGTTGGCCAGTCCGACACGTATGACGGCATCGGGGGCGTGGATCGCCACCCGAACGGTGAGCGTGGACGCCGACCGGGGCATTCGCCCTCCACTGGGTACCAGGGTGACGGAACGACATCAGGCGTTGTGAAGGGCACGGATATCGTCGATGTCACAGATGTCACGGTTGGGGAATCAGAGCAACGGGAGGCCGATGCTGTCATGATCCCGCCCCACATCCGGCAGGCAAATACCACCCGTGCACCAAGGAATAGGGAAACCTGGCACGAGTTCTGCCACCCCGACAGGCTCACCGCACCGGCCAGGCCGGCGCACTGCTGGTCAGTACCGCCGTGGCCACCTCCGTACGGGACCGCAGTCCGGTACGGCTCAGCAGCCGCGTCAGCCGGTTGGCCACCGCGTCCTCGCTCACGCGCAGCACCGAGGCGATCCGGCGGTTGCTGAGGCCCTCCGTGATCAGGGTGGCGAGCAACTGCTCGTTCTCGACGGTCACCTGCCGACGATCCGGCACGGCCAGCCCGGCCTCACGCATCGCCGTACGGGCATGGAATCGCCACAGCGCGGCACCGACCTCGCCGAACAGGTCGTACGCCTCGTACAGCAGTTCCTCGTGGCCGGCCCCCGAACGGGCGGCGGACACCAGGACGACCGCCGTCTCGAACGGCTGCTCACGCGCGCGGGCCAGCTCCACGGCGGCCGGCAACCGCTCCCGTCCACAGTCAGGACCACCGGGGCCGCCCGCAGCCGCGACCCGCGCCGACGTCAACAACCACAACAACCGGGTCCGTTCGCCCCCGGTGCGCTCCGTGAGCGTCTCCAGGTTCGCCAGCGCGTCGGCCGCCTCGGGGACCCGCCCGGCCTCCGCGAGGAGTTCGGCCAGGAGGGCCCACAACTCGTCGGTGCCGTAGGCATGTCCGCGCTCGCCCGCCACCGCCAGTGCGCGGCGCAGGATCCGCTCGGCCTCGCCCGCCTCGCCGAGGGCATGCAGCACCTCGGCCTCGGCCTGGTCCAGGAAGAGTTCCAGCGGCCCTTCGCGGTGGTTGCGCGCACTGTCCAGCAGCCGTCGCGCACTGGTGGCGCGCCCCTTGGCCAGGAGCATGGCGGCCGTCCGGGCGGGGAGCAGATGGTGGCTCGGCGCCGGGTTGAACGCCTGCCGGTTCGCCAGCATCCAGCGCGCGACCGCCAGCGCCTCGTCCCAACGCCCTTGAAGGTGCAGCCACAGGAAGCGGGTGTACGGCGGCATCCACTCCGGCGACAGACCGCGGAAGGCCAGCAGTCGCGTCGTACCGTGCAGATCCCGGGCGCCGAGGAGCTGATCGGCCGCGGCCATGCTGAGAGCGTGCTTGGAGTCGGGCGTCATGTCAGGCCCGTACGGAGCGCTCAGCAGCTGCCAGAACCGCTCCGGCCGGCCGAGCACCCACTCGGCACAGACCCGGAACCACTCGGGGTTCCACTGCTCACGGGTGCCGGTCCGCCACACCGGCTCGGTCCGCAGCAGCACATCACGCGCCTCGTGCCACCGCTCCGTGTTGCCGAGCGCCAGCGCCTGGCCCGTCAGGGCCGCTATCGGGGGCAGCGGCAGGTCCCGCCACCAGTGCGCGGAAGCCATCCGGGACACCTGCGCCCAGTCCTCCGAGGCGGCCGTCGCGGCGACCAGCAGCAGGGCGACGTCCTGGAGCAGGTCATCGGTGAGGCTGTCGGCGGGGTCGCGCAGGATCTCCTCACCCGTGGCCCGCGCGCGCGAGTAGTCGCCGACCACGTAGGCGGCCTTCGCGTACCGCAGCAGCATGTGTTCGCGCGCACCGGGATCCTCGATCAGGTCGAGGGCCGCCCGCAGGTACCGCAGCAGGCCCGGCCCCTGGACATCGGGAAGCAGCCGATCCGCGGTCCGTACCAGCTCTGCGACGGCCCGCTCCCGGTCGACCAGCACACCCGCGTCCGCGATCCGGTCGGCCGGATAGGTCACGGCATCGGCCTCGGCCAGCAGGCCGCCGCCGCCCGCCTCCGCGGGCAGGTGCTCGCCCCCGGTCCCTTCACCCCACAGCTCGGACACCGCCGCAGCCGACAGCCGCGCCCGTTCCAGCGGCCCGAGCCCTTCCCGGACGGTGTGTTCCACCAGAGGCAGGCGGAACATCCAGCCCCGGACGCGCCGACCACCGTCGCACGGCCCCTCCGAGCCGTCCGCGCCCTCCTCCGGCTGCGCCGGTTCCGTCAGTTCCGCCACGATCCCCGCGCAGCAGAGTGCACGCAGCGCGGCCCACGTCTCCTCGGCGGACAGCCCGGTCACCGCCGCCGTGCGGGTCGGCGCCGCCCGGCCCAGCGGCCACAGGATGCTCAGCGCCCCGGCCACCGTCCCGTACGGCTCACCGAGCGCCCGCAGTTCCGCGACGAGCGGGTGGTCGTACGGCAGCAGCGGCACCGGAACGCGGACGCTCAGGAAGGCGTGGCCGTCGGCCACCCGGATCGCGCCCTCCCGTACCCACCCGGTCAGCAGGGCGTCGACCGCCGCCGGCACACCACGGCCGAACTGGTGCACCCGCCGCACCAGATCCGGCTGCGGAGTCGCCTGCAACCGCCCGGCCACCATGGCGGCGACCTCCGGCTCACCGAGCCGCCGGAGCACGAGGGAGTACGAGGACAACTCGCCCGCCAGCCGGTCCACGGGCCGCCGACTGCCCGACCCGGCCGACGCGTTGCCGACCCCGCCCTCGGATTCGGCCCCGCCCTCGACCCCGCCCTCGGCCTCGACCTCGCCGTCGCCCCCGACGCCTGTCCCGCCCTCGCACGCCGTTCCACGCTCGACGACGGTGACCAACAGTCGGACGTCCGGCGGAAAGAGAC
The DNA here is from genome assembly GCF_042653945.1 of Streptomyces vulcanius. Taxonomy (NCBI): domain Bacteria; kingdom Bacillati; phylum Actinomycetota; class Actinomycetes; order Kitasatosporales; family Streptomycetaceae; genus Streptomyces; species Streptomyces vulcanius. The sequence goes on from NZ_JBHSFK010000041.1 coordinate 37,131, forward strand.
CGTCGCCGCCGTTTCCGCCCAGCAGGCCGAGGGAGTCGGCGTCGGCATGTTCGGCGTCCTCGATCACCACGACCGTCGGCCTCGCACCCCTTGCCTGCCCCGATGCGACCGCCGCACCGAGCACCAGGCGCATCGCCACCGGATCCCCCGCCTCGACAGCGGCCAGCGCATCCGTGTCGGACCGCACCCTGCCTCGGCCACGCCCGGCCCCGGGCCCGGCCGACCGTGCCATGGGCAGCGCCCGGACCAGACGCAACGCCAGCAACAGAGGGTGTTCCGTGTCCCCGACCGCACAGGCCAGCGGCAGCACCGCGACCCCCTCCGTCCGGAGCCGCTCCCCGAGCGTCCGCACGAACGCGCTCCGTCCCACGCCCCGTTCACCCCGGACGACGACCAGACGCGGCCCGTCAGGATCCCTCAGTCGCGTATGGACATCCCCCAATTCCTCGTCCCGGCCGACCACTTGCTCGTACGAATGGTCCAGCCGGGCGGCAGTGCCGCCCGGGACCAGCTCGGTGTTTCTCCGACCTGCCACAGTCCGTGCTCCTAGTGCCGCGTGCGTTGCCTGGGCAGGCCGATTCCCCGTGCCGGGGCAAACCCGGTCGACCGGACCGTAAGGGCGACTGCAATTATTGCTGCGCCCGGTGCGTAAACGGCTGGGACCGCCACGCGATCCCCTCTGGACGTGGGACGTCGTCGGAGACCGAACGGCGGGGCCCGGCTGTCCGGGCGAAGGAAGCGACGAACGAAGCGAGGAGTCGCCGTGCCGCCGAACCCCTTACCCGTGGCGCACTCCGGTCCGATCGGCCGGGACACCGAGATCGCCGCGATCGCCCGTGTCCTGCGCGCCACCACCGAACCCAGCACGCTGCTCGTCACCGGCGGACCCGGTTCCGGGAGGACCACGGTGCTGGAGGCGGCCCGGTCGGCGGCGGTGGGTGACGGTGTGCGCGTGCTGCGACTGCCCGTACCGGCCGCCTTCGAGGGCCGGAGCACCGACGGACCGCCGAACCCCGGTGACCGGGACGAGGAAGGGGCGGCGGTCGCCGCCGGACCGCTCGCCGACGCGGTGTGCGGGCTCCTCGCCAAGATCCGTGACACCCGCCTCACGGCCCGGGTGAACGCCGTACGCCGCGCCCGGTCCCGACTGGCCGAAGACCGCCCCGCGCCCCACGCGGATCCCCAGGCCTCACCCGCAGCGCTCGCCGTCCTGGCCGCGCTGGGCGAAGCACTGACGACCGCCGCCCAGAGATCCCCGCTCGCTCTGATCGGCGACGGCATGGAACGGCTGCCGCCCGCGACGGTCGCCGCCCTCGCACTGCTGCTGCGGGTGTTCCGCCCGGCGGGCCTGCCGGTGGTACTGGCCGCCGGGCCACCGCACGCACCGGGTCACCCGCCGACTCACCGCGAGGACAGCGGCTCGCCCCTGCTTGCCGCGGTCGACCAGGTCCTCGACCTGCCGCCCCTGCATCCCCGAGCCGTGGCCGAACTCGTCGAGCGTCGCCTGGGCCGGCCTGTGGAACGGGAACTGGTCGAGGCGGTGACCCATGACCTCGGCACCCTGGCGGGCAACCCCCAAGCCCTCCTGGCCCTCCTCGCCGACCTGGCGGACAGCGCCGCACTGCCGGAGGTGGACGGCCGACTGGGTCCCCCGCAGGCCCGTGGCGCCGTCACCCTCCCCCTGCCGGTCACCACACATGCCGACGCCCTGATCCGTCTCAGCCTGACCCGTCTCGGCCTGATCCGTCTCACCCGGCAGGGACACCCTCACCCCGGCCGCACGGCGACGGAAGCGGCAGCCACTCTGGCCCACCTCACCCACCGCGCCGAACTGTCCCTGCCCGACCTGCACCGCCTGACAGCCACCGGCACGGACACCGGCACCTCGCACACCGGGACGTCGGCCCAGGCCATGGACACCCTGTTCCGAAGCGGCGTACTCACCCTGGACCGCGACCGGGGCGAACGTATCGCCTTCGCGGTGCCCGCGCTGGCCACCGCACTGCTGACCCTGCCCCACCCCGGCCACCCCTCGCGCACGGTCCCCGCACTCCACGCGGCCGTGGTACGGCCACTGGCCGACCGCCTGGGCCCGGCTGCCGCAGGAACCGGCCACCCCCGGCTCGCCGACCATGTGACAGCCGCGGGCCAGGCCCTGGAGGACGCCACAGCCATCCCGCTGCTCCTCGCCGCCGCCCGCAAGGACACCCGCGCGGACCAGCCCCGCGCCTTGCGCGCCTACACATCGGCGCTCCGCCGCCTGCCTCCGGACGACCCCCGCACCCCCGACGTACTGCGCCGGGCCGCCGCACTGGGTCTGGCCCGCGCGGCCCACGCCGAGGTCATGGAACTGGAGCAACCCCTGCGCGCGGCCCTGGAAACCGCTCCGGACACCGCCCGGCACGACCGGCACAGCGCCGAGGCCACCGCATCTCTGCACTTCACCGCGCAGGCCTGGACCCTGTCCGCCCTGCACGAGCACACCCTCCCGGCCGATCCCCCCGGCCACCGCGCGCTGACCGCCGAACTGCTCGCGGCGGCAAGCCGGTACGGAATCGGCCCGGAGGCTCCACCCGCCCCCTGTCCGACCGCGACACCGGCCCGAACCTCCGAAGCGCCGCTGCCCACCCCGGCCGAACTGCGCCTGCTGTCCGCAGCCACAGGCAACCGCACCCCGTGGAACCGCGCCCGCCGTGCCCTGCCCCCGGAGGCGCTGGACGGGGCGGCCGAACTCCGGCTGCGGGCAGCCGCATCGTACGGCGACCTGGCAGGCGGCCTCCGAGCGGTGCTCGGCGACCGCTACCGCGCCACGGGGAACAGCGCCGCCGCCCGCCACCACGCCATGGTCCTCGCCTATCACACGGGCGACTGGGACGCCGCCCTGTCCACAGCCCGACGCATCGAGGCCCGAACGCGCGCCACGCACCCCGTCTCCACTGCCGGTCACCCGGCCGTGCGCGCCCTGGCAGCCGAAATCCACTGCTTCCGGGGCGACCTGGCACGGGCCCGCAGCTGGCTGGAACTGATCCCCGACACGATCGCCCACCCCTTGGCCGCCCGGGTCCGCCTGACGGTCCGCTCCTGGTCGGGACGCCCGGACGAGGCCCTGGAAGGCGCCTGGCGGGATGTGGCACGGGCGCGGGACGAGGCCGGCCTGGCAGCAGGCACGGAACGGCTTCTGCTGCGCATCCTGCGCTTCACCCTGGACAACGGACCGCACAACGGTCCGAACGGCCGTCCGCACAACGGTCCGAACGGCGGTCCCGGCGGCGGTCTCGACGTCGACCGGCCGGAGACCCGACGCGTCGTACGGGAACTGACGGCTCTGCACGACGAGACGGGCTCCCCCCTGGCGTACGAGGCACTCCTTCTGGCGCGAGGCGTGGTGCACCGGGACACGGAGAGCGCGCGAGCGGCCCACACGTCCGCGAGCGGGCGCGGTGACTTCCCGCTGGCCCTGGAGTGCTCCCGCGTCCTGGCGGACCTCGACACCGACCCCAAGCCCTGGCTGGCCGACATCGCACGGGCGACGGCCCGGCTGGGCATAACGGGCCCTGCCCGCACCCCGCTGTCCGGTACGGCTCACCGCAGCGGCATGCCAGGGCCCCGCCGCCCGGCCGGGCCGGGCCTGAGCGAGCAGGACGTACAACTGATCACGATGGTCGGTGAAGGCGCGACCAACCGTCAGATCGCCGCCCGCCTGGCATGCAGCGAGAAGACCGTGGAACTACGCCTCACCCGGCTCTTCCAGCGCACCGGCCGCCGCTCCCGCGTCGAACTGACGACAGCCTGGCTGGACGGCGCCCTGATGCCCCGCGACGAAGGGGAGGAGGAGCGGACAGACCGGCGATCACGCGGTCGAAAACCGTAGCAAATGGTTACCGAACGGCTACCCGGTGTGCCTGGGGGGGTGTTGTCTGGAGAGGGCAACGTCCACTCCAGACAACGGACTTCGTTTCTCTGGAAGAACCCGAGTTTCTTCGGGCTGTAGGAACAGAGAATGTTCTTCGTCTGCTGGTGGTACAGCGCTTGCAAGCCCCTAGGAGGCCAGCCAGTGCGCCGCCCGATAGGACACCAGTTCGTCGAATGCGTCGTCATCGGTGTCCGCGGCGGCGAGCAGATCTGGCAGCCTGCGTCCGGAGAGGACGATTCCCTCCCGGGCCCGTGAACTGGCCGAAGCTGAGGTCAAGTTGGCGCGCCGCGAGCGGAATGTGAACCGGCTGCACTGGATGTCAAACGGAAGATCGACTGCCGCTTCTGTGCCATGGAGCGCAGGTCTCGCAGCTCGGAGACTCACGCCCGTGAGCCGTTCGTCGGATCCAGTTCGTCGTCGCCCGTCTCCGTGAACTCTCGGGCGCGTCGGCGGACATGACGGCGGAGAATTCAGGGAGCCAGTCACGAGGGCCGGACCGAAGCCAAGGTCCTCTCGGTCTCCCGGCCGACCGTCGGATCCGCGACGGAGCGCCAGATCGAGCTCATCTGCACGATGCGGTAGAGCCGCTGCGGAGTGGGGGTGCCGATCACCAGATGCGCGTCCACCCATCGCAATCATCGAGAGCCGCATTACGACGTTCCCCTATTCGTCAATCCAGCTCATTGAGACCTGTGCAACATGAAGTACGCAGGTCACGGGTCTGGTGTGCAGGGCGGGCGGGGTACTCGCGCTGGTCGTCGGCGGGTGTCCATGGTGAAGATCGTCTGACCTGTCGCCAGGGCCGTTGTCGGGTTCTGCTGCGCCGAACGCCACGCTCGCTCGTGTCCGCTCTCGATCGGTCAGCGTGCGGCCGAGTATGCCGGCACACATGGCAGGGGCCGATGTGGCGAAGTGATGTCGGACAGTGTCGAAATCGACTGGCTGCGCGCCTAAGGATGGAGGGCTTTTCGTTGGCCTGTGGCGGCGGAACGTACGATCGCGTCAAGGAGTCGGTGGCGCTTGACGGCGTGGGTGAAGTCCGGGGCGACAGCCGTTCCGTGGATGAGGTCGTCCCGAATCGCGGCGTAGGCGTGCACCAGCGTGTGGATCACTGTTCCGGCCAGGCCGGGATAGTCGTCGTAGCCGCTGGGCAGCGTGACCTTCGTAGGCCGACCGCCGCTGCGTGTGCCACACACCGTGACCGGACCGATGTGCGGGAACTCGGCGGCGGTAATCTCGAGTCTCCCCTCCGTGCCGTCGATGATCAGAGAGAACCCTGCACCCGATGCCGCGCCTCCACGGTGGTGGACGGACAGGATCGCCCCGCCCGCCACGGTGCCCGAGATCGCGATCTGGTCCTCGGCGGTCATCGGAACGACCTGCCCGGTGCGCCCGAGGGGAACGTGGCGGCGCCGGGTCGCGGTCGTAGCAACCACTTCCTGAAGCTCGCCGACGACCATCGACACCAGGTCGATCGCGTGTCCGAACGCGATGGTCAGCATCGTGGCCCCGAGCTTGCGGTCGAGCGTGTAGACCATGTTCTGAGACACCGGAGTGCCCCATTCGGTCGAAGACGCCACGACGGTGGCGGAGAGCACTTCCCCCACGAATCCTTCGGACACGAGGTCGGCCAGCCAGCGGAAGGTAGGCGAGGAGCGTCCCTGAAGACCGACGAAGGTGCGCGTCGTCCCGGCGGCACGCTCCATCTGCTCGGCCTCGCGCAGGTCGACGGCGAGCGGCCACTCGGAGAGCACCGGCACTCCCGCCTTCAGCACGGGCAACACGAGTTCGCGATGCTGAGGCACTTTGACGGCGACAACAACGAGGTCGACGTTCTCGTCGCCGGCGAGCTGCTCGACCGACGTGTACGCGGGTACGCCATACGCCGCTCCCGCGGCCTGGGCCGAGGCTTCGGAGCTCGCCGCCAGCGCGCGAAGCTCGATCCCGTCGACGGCGCTCAGCGCGGGCAGGTGAGCCCCGGCCGCCCAGCCTCCCGTGGCGCTCAGGCCGACGATGCCGACGCCGATCGGCTTACGGGGGTCAGGCACCGAGCTGCCGCCTCAGGGTCTCGGCGTCGTGCAGGGCTGTCATGTGCACGAACCGCCCGTCACGAACCTGGTAGATGGCGTACTCGACGATCTCGAACGAGGCGCCGGTGGGAGCCACGCCGAGCCACTCCTTGGCGGGCGTGCCCGTGTTGGTCAGACGGGCGGCCAGGCGATCACCATCGACCGCGATCTCCCGGGGCTCCCAGTGGAAGTCCGGGACCGCGTCGATGTCGCCGTTCAGCACAGCGATGACCTGGTCCCGAGTGCCCGGCTCGCCGTTCAGGGTGGTCTCGTCGTTGATGAACTCGTCCATGCGGTGGATCTCGTGGGCGTTGAGCGCCCCGATGTAGCGCAGGTAGAACTCGCGCAGGTCGGTGTCGGACATGATCCCCTTCTTCGGCCGCCGGAGCGGAGGTCATGCTCTGCTCGAAACTTCTGTCCCGGACGGTACCGAAGTTTTGCCGCACCGTCACGGCCCTCATGCGAGGAGAATGTCTCACCGGGGCGAGCGAAGGGGTGCAGCCGCTACGCAGGCCAGCCGAGCAACGCCGTGTCGACGATCTCATCGAGCTCAGCAGGACCGAGGCCGTTGGCGGCCTGCACTGCGATGCCGAAACCCATCGTCATGATGAACCGGGCAAGACGCCGAGGGTCGGCGTTGCCCGGAAGATCACCTTCGTTGACGGCGCGCCGGAAGCGCTCCTCAAGGCGGACCCCCGCGTCGTTGCGCCAGTCGACAAGCAGGTCGTGGACGGCCCGGCTCTCGTCGCTCGACGCCAGCGCACCCTGCACGGTCAGGCACCCGGAGGGGCCGCCGGGAGGGGTCGTGGTGCAGACCGCTCCGCGGAGGAACGCCAAGGCCACAGCCCGTGCGGTGGGCTCCTCCAGGGCGCGCGTGGCGTAGGCGGCCGGCCCCGCGCCGTAGCGCTGGAGGGCCTTGCGGAACAACTGCTCCTTGTTGCCGAAGGCCGCATACATGCTCGTCTTGGTGATCCCCATGGCGCCGGTCAGTTCAGCGAGGCTTGCACCTTCGTAACCTCGCGCCCAAAACACCCGCATCGCCCGCTCCAGCGCCTGGTCGATGTCGAACCCTCGAGGCCGACCCATAACGGCCCTACGGGAGTCACCCATGCCACAAGCGTACCACTCGGTACAGATCCCCGCTGACCAGCAGTTTCATCCCCGCAAGGTGGCGAACGCAATTCAGTACCGGTCGGTCTTGATATGCTACTGTTCTGCACCGACCGGTACTGAACTATTGGGAAGGGAAGTCCGCGCCATGAAAACCATTTCGCTCGGCAGCCTCAAGGTCTCGCGCATCGGTCTCGGAGCCATGGGAATGTCGGCGTTCTACACCGGCGCCGGCCAGTTCGACGACGAGTCGATCCGCACGATCCACCGCGCTCTGGACCTCGGGGTCACCCATATGGACACCGCTGAGGGGTACGGCCCCTTCATCAACGAGGAGCTGGTCGGCCGGGCCGTGCAGGGGCACCGGGACGAGGTCGTGCTGGCGACCAAGTTCGGACTGATCTCCCACACCGGTGGCTCGGCTCCGGACAGCACCCCGGCCAACATCCGCCTGGCCGTGGAGGGATCACTGAAGCGCCTGGGTACCGACTACATCGACCTCTACTACCAGCACCGGGTGGACCCCGGCACGCCCATCGAAGAGACCGTTGGCGCGCTGGCCGAACTGGTGACCGAAGGCAAGATCCGCCACATCGGCCTGTCGGAGGCCGGCCCCGCCACGATCCGCCGCGCTCACGCCGTGCATCCGGTCGCCGCGGTCCAGTCCGAATACTCGCTGTGGACCCGCGACCCGGAGGCCGGGATCCTGCCCGTCCTGCGCGAACTGGGTATCGGCTTCGTGCCGTACTCCCCGCTTGGCCGCGGCTTCCTGACCGGCAACATCCGCTCCCTGAACGATCTTGACACCGACGACTGGCGCCGCACCAACCACCGCTTTGCCGACGGCAACCTGGAACGCAACCTGCGAATCGTCGACGAGGTCCGGGCCGTAGCCGCCGAGATCGACACCACGCCCGCGCAGGCCGCCTTGGCCTGGCTGCTCGCCCAGGGTGACGACATCGCGCCCATCCCCGGCACCAAGCGAATCGCCCGGCTGGAGGAGAACGCCGCCGCCGACCACATCGAGCTCACCGCCAGCCACGTCGCCCGCCTGAACGACCTGCCCCCGGCCTCCGGTGAGCGCTACGACGCGGACAACATGGCCGCCATCGACCGCTGATCGAAGACGTACCACCACGCACGCCGCGGGTCGGCATCCGGGCGAAGAGTGCCGCATTCCCAATGAGACTGTGCAACATGAAGTACGCAGGTCACGGGTCTGGTGTGCGGGGTACTCGCGCTGGTCGTCGGCGGGTGTCCATGGTGAAGATCGTCTGACCTGTCGCCAGGGCCGTTGTCGGGTTCTGCTGCGCCGACCGCCGTGCCCCTCCTACGATCCCTGACCGGGCCGGTGCCGGGAGAGCGCGGGGAGGGCGTGGGGATGCTGGAGCTGGAGCGGATCACGGCTCGCCGGAATGAACTGGACACGCTCGCCGAGGAGTTGGCCAAGCAGCTGGCGGAGGTCCAGGCCGAGCGGGAGGAGTTGGTGATCGCCGAGCGGGTCCTGCACCGGCTGGCCGAACAGGACCAGGCTGTGACGGAGGCCGCCACGGCCGTCGCCCCGACGGCGGCCCGGGTGGCGGGACGGGCGGTTTTGCTGATCCCGCACCGCGGCGGGACGGGCGATGAGGCCGCGCTGCCCGCTGACTACCGCAAGATCCTGGCGATCGTGCGGGCTGCCGACGGCCCGGTGCAGGTCAGGGCCGTCGGCGAGGAGCTGGGCCTTGAGGTGACGGTGCGCGGGAAGCTGGAACCGTTGCGGGCGAAGATGACCAAGCTCGCCGACCGCGGCTGGCTGCACAAGCGTCCTGAGGGCAGATTCGCCGCACGCTCCCAGGCGTAGGGAGGCGGGCGCCGACGTGGCGTAACTGGCTGGCCCCCGGCGGCAGTTGAGTTTGGTGTGAAGAAAAACAACCATCCCGTCGAGGGCCCTGACGGCCTTGTCTACACTGCCCGCCTGCCGCTGTCGAGTGCCACCCTGAACTGGCTCGCCGGCCTGATCCGCGGCCACCTGAAGAAGATCAGGTCACGGTGGCGGGCCCTGCCTCCGGGACGGATCGCCGCCCTCGTGCTGGCCGTACTGCGCTGTGACCAGCGGCCGGGTGATCTGGCCGGTGGCAACGGGATACACCGCACCACTGTGACCCGGTGGGTCAGGGAAGTCGTCGGCCTGCTGGCCGCCCGCGCCTGGACCGCGCCCTCAAAAAGATCGCCCGCAAGGGTGGCGGGACGGTGCTGCTGGACGGCACGCTGATCCGCACCCGCCGGCGCTCCGGCAAAGAGAACCGGAAGAACTACTCCGGCAAGAGCAAAAGCCATGGCCTGCTCGTGATCGCGCTCACCGACGATCGCGGCCGGCTGCTCCGGGTCTCGGCGGCCCGGCCCGGACGGACCTCGGAGATCACCGCCTGTCGACACGACCAGCTCACCGCCAAGCTGCTGGCGGCCGGTCTCGGGGCGATCGCCGACCTGGGCTTCGTCGGGCTCGACGACAGCGGCCCCGACACCGGCCCCGCAGTGATCACCGGTTACAAGGCCGCCCGGAACCGGCCCCTGACACGAGGACAGAAGCTGTCGAACACCGCACTGGCAGCGGTCCGGGCACCGGTGGAGCACGGCTTCGCCCACCTCAAAAACTGGCGCGTGCTCGGCAAAGTCCGCACCGACCCGACCTGGGCGACCGCCCTGGTCAGGGCCCTGCTCGTCCTCACGAACCGCGAAGTGTCCCGGTGATCGACGATCTTCACCGAAGTCATCCACCCACGACCAGCACGAGCATCCCGAACCCCGCGCACCCCAGCTGGAGGGTGGCGGTGTATCCGGCGCCGGAGCCGATGGCGATGAAGTGCGGCTGTCCGTCGTGCTCACCTCTGGGGCTGTCGCGCGATCTCCTTGATCAGGCCCTCGACCAGTACCTTGATCTCGTCCCGGATCGGGCGGACGGCCTCGATGCCTTGGCCCGCCGGGTCCTCCAGCTGCCAGTCCAGGTACCGCTTGCCGGGGAAGACGGGGCAGGTGTCGCCGCAGCCCATGGTGATGCAGACGTCCGACTCCTTCACCGCGTCCACGGTGAGGATCTTCGGAACCTCGGCGGAGATGTCGATGCCGACCTCGGCCATGGCCTCGACGGCGGCCGGGTTGACGCCGGCGCCCGGGTTGGAGCCGGCAGAGCGGACCTCGACACGGTCCCCGGCCAGGTGGGTCAGCCACGCGGCGGCCATCTGGGAACGGCCGGCGTTGTGGACACAGACGAACAGCACGGAGGGCTTGGTGGACATCAGAGGTCTCTCTTGTCTCACTGCGACATCAGGTGCGAATGACATCAGCACCCGGTGGTGTCAGCCACCACTGATGTGACAGTATCAGCCCATGATGATGTCAGTCGACACTGATCTGATCCGGGTTCTGGCCGACCCGCTCAGGCTCCGGATAGTGACCTTGCTCGCCAAAGAAACGCTGTGTACCACTCACTTGGTGGAGGAGACCGGTGCCCGCCAGACCAACCTCTCCAACCACCTGAAGGTGCTGCGAGAGGCCGGGGTCGTCGAGACGGAGCCGTGCGGCCGGTACACGTACTACAAGCTGCGCCCGGACGTCATCGCCCAGCTCGCCGGTCAGTTCGCCGAGCTGGCCGAGTCCGCTCGCGCGGCCGCAGGGAACAAGAGGGCCTGCCCATGACCCCCGCCGAAGCGGCCTCGACCGCGGAGTCCGCGACACCCTCTGCCGAACCCACGTCCGTGCGGCCGGCGCCGGGTGCCACTCCGCCGCGTAACCCGCTGGTCGCCCGGGCCGCCGCCGAACTCATAGGCACGGCGCTGCTGGTGGCGGTCGTGGTCGGCTCCGGCATCCAGGCCACCGAACTGACCAAGGACGTCGGCCTGCAACTGCTGGCCAACTCCACAGCCACAGTCTTCGGCCTCGGCATTCTGATCCTCCTGCTCGGCCCGGTCTCCGGCGCCCACTTCAACCCCGTCGTCACCCTGGCCGAGTGGTGGACCGCCCGACGCGGCGGCGCCGGGGTCACCCTGCGCGAGGTCGCCGTCTACCTGCCCGCGCAGATTGTGGGAGCGATCGCGGGTGCGATCCTGGCGGATGCGATGTTCGGCGAGCCGCTGGTGAAGTGGTCCACCCACGACCGCTCCGCCGGACACCTGCTCCTGGGCGAGGTCGTCGCGACGGCCGGCCTGATCCTGCTGATCTTCGGCCTGGCCCGCGCCGACCGTCTGCAGTTCGCACCCGTGGCCGTCGCCTCCTACATCGGCGCCGCCTACTGGTTCACGTCTTCCACATCCTTCGCCAACCCGGCGGTGACAATCGGCCGTGCCTTCACCGACACCTTCGCGGGCATCGCCCCCGGCTCGCTCGCAGGGTTCATCGGCATGCAGCTCATCGGCGGCGTAGTCGGACTGGCCCTGGTGGCCATCATCTTCATGCCCGGACGATCGGCCGAGTGAGCCACAGAACGCGGATGGTGGTGATCGGCGGCGGCCGGTCCGGGCGCCGCCGGATATTACCTACGCCGCGTCGGCCTCGACTTCGTCATCCTCGACGCCCGGACCACACCGGGCGGCGCCGGGCAGCACCCCTGGGACTCGCTGCGCCTGTTCTGCCCGGCCGCGTACTCCTCGCTGCCTGGCCGGCTGCCGCAGAGCGGCGAGACCGGAACGCGAAGCCCTGCTGGAGTGTGTACGGACCTATGAGCAGGAGGCGAGCGAGCAGGTCGCCAAGCTCCGCGTCCGGCCGGCACGCGCCGCGGACTTCGCCGGCACCCTCCGCGCCCGCCTTGAGCAGAACAGCCCCGCCGTCCAGCCCGTAGAGACCGAGGGTGATCACGCCGGCGCCGATCCAGATCCACCCCTTGTGTTCGCGGATGCCCTGCCACACCAGCCAGGCACCGCCGATCTCGAACAGGGCGGCAACGACGAACAGGGCAACGGAACGAGCAACGGTCATGGCCGGTGAGGCTAATGGCGGCCCGTGGTGGTGATCTGAACCGGGTCGCCGGATGCCTTGCAGCCGCACCCGTTGCCGCCTGCAGCTTTCGGTGTGCAGGAGGCAGGAGCGACGGTGCTGGCCGAGTCACCAGGTTCCGGCGGCGAGCACGGTCAGGACCACAGCGCCGATGCCGGCCCCGGCAAGGACGAAGGGGACGGCGAGAAACGCGATGACGGCGTTGTTCACTGCGAAGCTTCGTCCCCCCGCTCACGAAGGCAACCACTCCGTCGGCCCACCACCGCTTTCAGGGTCCGGTGAGCCTTGGCGCCGACAGTTCCCGGGCGAGGGCCCAGTCGCGCTCAGGCTACGGCCGAGGTGGTCGTCAGCAGCTTGCCCATCGCGGCCAGCACCGACGGCTCGACCCGGTAGTACACCCACGTGCCCCGCCGCTCGGAGGTGAGCAGCCCGGCCTCTTTGAGCTTCTTCAGGTGGTGGGAGACGGTCGGCTGGGAGACCCCGACGTCGGAGATGTCGCACACGCACGCCTCGCCGCCCTCGTGGGAGGCCACTGCCGAGAACAGTCGCAGTCGCACCGGGTCGCCGAGCGCCTTGAACATCCGCGCGGCCGTCTCGGCCTCCTCCGCGGTGAACGGGCGCTCGGTCAGCGGTGGGCAGCACGGCGCCGCAGCCTCGCCTTGGGCGGGTTCCAGCAGCGGCAGTGCCTTCGTGTTCGACATGCATCTATGTTGACACATGTCGAAGCAGTGATGTGAGGGTCGGACGACCTCAGGCCGCCAGGCGGGCGGCGAGGTGCCGCGCGATCCGTTCCGCATCCCGGCCTGCTCCGCGCAGGGAGTTCGACGACAGGCTGCGCCGCCATTCCAGGCCGACGTAGGTCAGCCTCGGGAGTGACGGCGAGACCTCCTGGCCACTGCCGTCGGCGCAGGTGGCCTTGGCGTCGTCGATGACCGGCTGAGTCGGGGGTGTGCGTAGAAACCGGCCGAGAGGCAGGGTGTCGACCCCGGTTCGTCAGTGCAGATCCCGGCCCGGCGTGCGCTGCGCCGCGAAGCGCACCGGATGTCGCGTGGCGAGGGTGACCTGGGCGTGCGCGGCCGGTTCGGCGGCGGTCTGTACGGCCGTATTCCCAGCGCCGGCGACCGCGACGCGCTGCTCCGCAAACGGCTCCGGCGCGCGTTACTCGGCCGCGTGCAGCACCGTGCCGGCGAAGCCCTCCAGCCCCGGTAGCGCCGGACGGTGGGGGCGACCGAAGGTCCCGGAGGTCGCGAGTGTACGGATCTCGGCGTCCAGGCAGTGGGCGTAGCGCAGTGGGTAGGCGACGACCTCGGATAGCGGTCCGGATCCCGACCGTGATCTGGCGGGCCGGTCCGACGCCTCCAGGGCCACCGGCTCCGGCTCCTGTCGCCGCAGGGCATGCGCTGCGTCCAGCCTGGACTGGACGCCCCCGATCGCCGCGCTACGTCCACCTGTTCCATGCCCGCTCCCAAATTCGATGAATGTCTATGTTGACGCTTATCGATATAGGTGCCATGCTGGCAGCGCGAGAGATTGACGGATATCGAAACAAGGGGAACCCAGTGGCTGCGTCCATCAATAGCGTGCTCACCACCGACCAGCCGCCCGTCGTGGTCATCGGCACCGGCCCCATCGGCCTGGCCGCCGCCGCCCACCTCGTCGAGCACGGCATCGAACCCCTGGTCCTGGAGGCCGGGCCGGTCGCGGGCAGCGCTGTACGCGAGTGGTCCCACGTCCGTCTGTTCTCGACCTGGGGCGAAGTCATCGATCCGGCCGCCGAGAAGCTCCTCGCCCCGACCGGCTGGGTCCGGCCCGACGCCTCCACCTACCCGACCGGCGGTGACTGGGCCGAGCGCTACCTCCAGCCCCTCGCCGACGCCCTCGGCGACAAGGTCCGCTACGGCACCACGGTGACCGGAGTCGCCCGCGCCGGCCGGGACCGGATCGTCGACTCGGGTCGCGGCGAACAGCCGTTCACCGTGCACGTCCAGTCCGTCGACGGACGCGAGGAGCGAATCACCGCCCGCGCCGTCATCGACGCCTCCGGTACCTGGTCCACCCCCAGCCCCGCCGGTGCGGACGGCCTGCCCGCCCTCGGCGAGAAGATCACTGCCGACCGCATCACCTACCGCGTCCCCGACCTCAACGACCCAGCCATACTCGCCCGTTACGCGGGCCGACGCACCGCCGTCGTCGGTTCCGGCGCCTCCGCCTTCACCGCCCTCGCCCTCCTCACCGACCTCGCGAAGGAGGAGGACGGGACCCACGCGGTGTGGATCCTGCGCCGAGGCATCGGCTCGAACACCTACGGCGGCGGCGAGGCCGACCAGCTCCCCGCCCGAGGCGCGCTGGGCCTGCGCGCCAAGGCCGCCGTCGAGGCCGGCCACGCCAGCGCGGTCACCGGATTCCGTGCACAGGCTGTGGAACGCGACGGCGACCGGCTCGTCCTCGTCGCGGAGGACGGCCGCCGCCTCGAACCGGTCGACGAGGTCATCGTCCTGACCGGCTTCCGCCCCGACCTGACCTTCCTCTCCGAACTCCGCCTCGGCCTCGACGAGCGCCTCCAGGCCCCGACCGCCCTGGCCCCGCTCATCGACCCCAACGTCCACTCCTGCGGCACCGTCTACCCGCATGGCGTCAACGAGCTCTCCCACCCCGAACAGGGCGTCTACCTGGTCGGCATGAAGTCCTACGGCCGCGCCCCGACCTTCCTCGCGATGACCGGCTACGAGCAGGTCCGCTCCATCACGGCCGCGATCGCCGGAGATCAGGAGGCCGCCGAGCGCGTCGAACTCACCCTCCCGGAGACGGGGGTGTGCGGCGGCGCGGGCCTCTTCGACGAGGCGGAGAGCACCGAGCAGTCCGGTGGCGGCTGCTGCGCCGCCCCCACCACCCTTCAGATCGGCATCGGCGCCCCGGTCTCCGCCTCCGGCGGCTGCTGAACACCCCACCCAACCAAGGAAGTTCGCCATGACGCCCCGCCTACAGCTCGCCCTCCGCGTCCCAGACCTCGCCGAGTCCGTCGCCTTCTACACGAGGCTCTTAGGCACCCAGCCCGCCAAACTCCGCGACGGCTACGCCAACTTCGCCATCGCCGAACCCCCGCTCAAGCTCGTCCTCATCGAAGGCGCCGCAGGTGAGGCGACCCGCATGGACCACCTCGGTGTGGAGGTCGAGACGACCGAGGCGGTCCACGCCGCCACCACCCGCCTGGCCGAGGCCGGCCTGACCACCGACGTGGAGAACGACACCACCTGTTGCTACGCCCTCCAGGACAAGGTCTGGGTCCACGGCCCCGGCCGGGAACCCTGGGAGGTCTACGTCGTCAAGGCCGACGCCGACTCCCTGGCCAAGCAGCAGGGCAGCACCTGCTGCACCGGCCCCGCCGAAGCCGACACCGGCTCGAAGGAACCGGCCGTTGCCGGCAGCTGCTGCTGATCGGCCGATGACCAACCTCCCACCAGCGAGAAAGCGACCGGGACGGGAGACCGGTCGCGGCCCCGCCGCCGCCCTGCCTGCCATGTGCGCCACCCAGATCACCAGCTGGGGAATCGTCTACTGCGCCTTCCCCGTGCTGGCATGCTCGTGTCCGTACACGTGGGCAGGGAGGTACCGGAATGCGGTGGTGGGCCGGGGTGTGGGCGGTCGCCGGGGTGGCCGCCTTGGTGACGTGCGGTACGTCGGGGAGAAGTAGCACTCCGGCAGGGCCGTCGAGCGGTGCGCCGACGCGCACGTCCGCGGTTCCGTCCTCTCCCTCGTCCGTGAGCCCGACTGGACGAAGCCCGTCGGGAAACCCGTCCGAATCGGCCACCGCGCCGGCCCCTTCGGCGGCGAGCTGTGCTTCCGGGCACGCGGAGGTCTCGGTCAGCCCCGGTGACGCGGTCGTCCAGCGGCTGTGCGTGCGGCCCGGCGCCGTGGTCTCCCTCGCCCTGGAGCCCCGGGTGGACGACAAGCGGTGGACGGCCGTGCAGAGTTCCGCACCGGTCTTCGTCCTGGTGTCCGGTTGGAAGGTGGACGCGGACGGTACGGCCCGCGCCTCGCTGCGGTGCGCGGGCACCCGGGGCGGTACGGCCGAGGTCACCGCGAAGGCGAAGGCGCCGGACGTGGCGGGCACGGCGCGGGTCGCCTTCACGCTGCAGGTGGACGTGGTGCCGTACACGACACAGGGGTGATCCCGGAAACCAGGGATCACCCCCTCCACATCGCTACGTCAGTCGCAGTCGCGCACCTTGATCGTGTAGATGCCACGGCCGTGGGTGGCCGCGTACAGCGTGCTGCCGTCGGGGCTCAGCTTCAGCTGGAGCACGGCGACCGCCGGGAGGCTGCCGACGCGCTGCCAGGTCGTCCGGCCCGGCGCCCGGTAGACGACGCCGAGGTCGGTGCCCACGGCGAGGCCGCCGCTCGGCGTGACGACCGCGGAGTCGGTCGGCACGTCGGGGAGGTTCTTCGAGATGTCCTTCCAGGTGGTGCCGCCGTCCTTGGACTCGAAGACGTGACCGACGCCCGCACCCGGCCCCTCGGTCCACTGCCGGGAGAAGCCGTTGACCGTGAGGTAGACGTGCTCGGCGTTCTTCGGGTCGACGGCGAAGCCGCTGAGGTAGCGGTTGGGTACGGTTCCGTCCACGGGCAGGGTGATGTCGTGCCAGCCGGTGCCGTCCGCGTTGCCGACGGAGATGCCGCGGGCGAAGCCCTGGTTGTTGCAGGGACCGCACCAAGCCGCGTAGACCTTGCCGCCGGATGCCGCGACGGCGGTCGCGGTGCGGCCGGAGCCGAGGTCGTACACGCTCGTCCACTCGTCGCCGCTACGGATGGCGTAACCCTTGGTCTGCACCCAGACGTGGCGGCCACCCGCGATCCAGGTCGAGGGGGTCTTCGCGTCGGCCGCGAGCGGCGCGATGAAGCGGGCCTCGCTCGTCGCGTTGTCGGCCGGGGCGACGTTGAACGACGTGGCCTTGCTGGAGTCATTGACCCAACTGCCGTCGTTCACGGCACAGTTCTGGGTCACCTGGATGGAGAGGTAGACGTACTCCTCGGCGATGTTGCATCCGTTGGCCGGGTCGGTGAGCGTGTCGCCGCCGTCCCCGCCGAAGTTGGAGCCCATCACCTTGTCGTTGCTGCGCAGGACGGACTGGCCGTTGTCCTGCAGCCCGCCGGTGACGGACACGCCGCCGTACGTCAGGTCCTTGCCGACGCCGACCGAGTAGTACTGCAGGGTGTCGATCGTGCCGTCGTTCAGCGAGGTCCAGTCGGTGGCGTGTCCGGAGGAGTCCTGGGAGCCGGTCACCGGGCGCTTGTAGACGCCGCCGTCGTTGCCGGCGTACACGAAGCTCTTGCCGTGGTAGCGGCCGATCGCGACGCCGTGCTGGTCGGAGTGGGTGGTCTGGTTGCAGTCACCGGTCTGCTTGGCCGGATCGATGCTCCAGCAGGAGAAGCCGAAGTTCCAGTACGGGCCGACGGTCGACCAGGTGCCGCCGCCGTCCTTGGACTCGTAGACCTCTTCGAGTCCCGCGTACACATGCTGCGGGTCGCTCGGGTCGACGGTCAGGAACTGGTTGTACCAAGCCTGAACGCCGGGCATGTAGCCGCTGGACGTCAGCGCCGAACCGGAGGCGGCCAGGCCCTGGTAGTCGGCGATTTTCGTCCAGGGCCCGGTGGGGGAGCCGGACTTGGAGACGTAGAAGCCCTGAAGTCCGCTGTCCGGGTTGGTGTTCAGCTGCTCCGGCGACTGGTCGATGGCGTAGTAGCGGGATCCGTCGGCGGAGCGGGCGAAGGTGACGTTGCCGACGTCGTCCGGGTCGGTCGGCAGGTCGCCCAGGCTGCTGGTGATCCGGGTCCAGGTGCCGCCTGCGCCCCTGGTGTAGAAGCCGTTGTAGTCGTCCCCGCTGCGCCAGCCGACCGCGAGGACCACCTTGTTCGGGTTCTTCGGGTCGATCGCGATGTCGTTGGCGATGTTCTTGTACGGGGCGTCGGGGTCGTCGGCCTCCGAACCGCCCGGCAGGAAGGCGGGGTTGGGGGCGAACTCCAGTTTCCAGGCGCCCTTCAGCGTCTTCGTCGAGTGGCTCCAGACGCCCTTGCTGGTCGCCGCCCACACCTTGCCGCCGCCGAAACGCAGCTGGTGGACGGTGGTGCTCTCGAGCTCGTCGCCGCCGACCCTGCTGCGGGAGGCGAAGGTGCCGTGGTGCGGGTCGGTCAGGACGTAGACGCCGCTGCCGAGGTAGGCGTCGGCGTTGGTCGTCGCCTCGCCGGTGCCCAGCCACAGCCGCCCGGTCCCGTCGAGGGCGAGCGCGCCGGTGGACTGCGCGGGCAGCCGGTCGCTGATGGGCTGCCAGTGCCCGCCGCCGGTGCGGGAGCGCCACACGCCGCCGCCCGCGCTGCCCGCGTACACGTACCCGTCGTCATCGGCGGCGATCGCCGCCATCCGGCCGGTGACGTTGCCCGAGCCGCCGCTGGAGTTGGAGTCGATGTCGCGGTAGCGCGGGTCGTCGGAGTTGTACGGCAGGTCGGTGACGTTGCGCCAACTGCCGCCGGTGCTGGGCAGCTTGCTCAGGTTCTGCCAGGCGGCGCCGTAAGCGCCCGGTGCGACGACGCCGGGTGAGGTGCGGGCCTCGGCGTACTGGTCCGCACCCTCGGCGATCTCGTCGGCCTCGTTGCCGTCGTCGCCGTCCTCGCCCTTCAGGTTGGGGGTGAGCATGCCGACCGACTGCTCGCGTCCTGCGGCGAGTTGGGCGAGGGCGCGGGTCCCGAAGGGGGTGCTGTTCCCGCTGGGCGCGGCGCCTGCGGGTACTGCGACGAGAGCGGCGGAGGCGGTGAGGGAACAGATCGTGAGCCATCGTCTTCTACGGGTGGGTGCTGACATCAGGTCCTCCCAGAACAGGCGTTGATACAGCCGTCGCAGGGACCCGATCACGGGTGGAAGAAGAGGCATCCCGCACTTGGACATCCTTTGACCAGAACCTGCCACTTCGTGTACGGGGCACAGCCGGCTCATGGGATGGCGAAAGATTGGTCGCTTGCTGGTCTGCCGATGCCGATGCCGATGCCGATGCTCTGGCCTTGCTCTACAAGGCGGATTCCTAGGGTCGTTGGCGTCCCCGGAGACCGGCGACGAACGCGCCCCGGATCTCGTTCCCCGAAGTTCTGGATGAACATGGACACGGTGTGGGACCCGCACTTCTTGGCGCCCCACCAGGACTTTGGACGCCCACGTCGCCTGCCTGCGCCGCAAACTCGGCGACGCGGGCTGGATCACCACCACACGTGGCGTCGGCTTCCGCCTGACCGAGCCGCCCGGAACCGGCGACTCGCCACCAGGGGCCGGCGGATGCCTCGTCGCCTGCTGCTCAGCTACCCGTGCCTTGCCCTGCTCGTGCTGGCCGGCCTCGAGCTCCCCCTCGGTTGGATCTACGGCCGCCGCGTACGGCGAAGTGTCCGGGTACACGTTTGCCAGCGTTCAGCCCGAGGGTGCGCCCACCGGGCGCGGGTAGAGGTGCGGGCCGCCGTCTCGTCGTACCTGGCAAGGGAGGCACGGGAGGAGGCGGGGAATGTCTTCGGCCGTGCCGGCGCCGCCGCGACTGCTGGCCACGGTGGCCTCCCACGCGTCCCTGAGATGATGCACCCCGATCGCACTTCTCGTCGGCACGGTGTTGTCCCTGGACAACCAGGGTTCCGTCATCGCGTCCGGAGACGTCGGCGCGGCCACGGCCGTGCGCGTGGCGGGGCCGTGCGCGTGGCGGGGCCGAAGAGCCACCTGGTGAGATGATCGGCAGCCGGTCAGAGCGCCAGGGCCGCCATCTGGTCCATCGACGGATCCGACATCTGCAGGCCCGGCAGCAGCCAGTCCTGGAACGGGGCGAGCACGGCCAGCACGAAGAGGGCGACACCGACCGCCCAGCTGAGCCAGGGACCGCCCCGCCACAGCTTCTCCAGGAAGATCACCGCCGCCAGTCCCGCCATCGCCGCCACGTTCATCACGCCGAGCGGGATCAGGACGATCATCAGCCCCCAGCAGCAGCCGACGCAGTAGAGCCCGTGGTGCGCGCCCACCCGCAGATCCTTCGCCCACGGCCGGAACCGCGCGTATCGCAGCAGCTGGAACATCGGGCTGCGGCAGTGCCGCAGACAGACCCGCTTCAGCGGCCCGAACTGCTGGACTCCCGCGAGCAGGAAGGCGACCGCGCCGATCCAGCGCCCTGCCTCGGGGTGAGCGTCGACCAGGTGCCCCGTGGCCGCCAGGGCTCCGTACACCAGCAGTCCGAAGCCGGCCCAGGCCAGCAGGTAGCCGCCGACGAATTCGGTGAGGCGCAGCGCACGGACGCCGCCCACGGTGCTGCGGTTGATCGCCTGTACCCAGGTGAGAGCCACGGGTGCCAGCGAAGGCAGCATCATCGCCGTCATCATGACCACCCACAGGAGCAGGAAGATCGGGAGCGCCAGACCCATGGTGCCTGGCTCCATCCCCATGTCGCGGGACTGCGCGGCCGTGAGCACCCACGCCAGAGCGGCGATCAGGGCCAGGAGAGTCCAGCCGACGGCCAGATCACGCCTCGGCAGCAGGACCCCCGGCCGGGTGGGCTCTGGCGGGGCGAGCCGGAGATGCGGCATGGCATGCCTCCCAAGGGACGCCCGCCGCTTGGGTGGCCACGATGAGCACCCCGAAGACATCTCCAGCAGATCACAGAATCGCCAGCCTCAAAAACGGAGGATCGGGACACGGGTGGTAGCCCTCATGACAGCCACTGGGCCTCCTCGGCGCGTCGACGGCCTCGACGGATGGCGCCCCATGGGTACGTATGCGTGCCCGGATCCCGATGAGCCCCTTTCGCCTCCGAAGCCACTTCGCTTTCGCGTCGACGGGGCGCACCCTGGAAGTGAGGCCGCTCCGTATACCGGGAGACCGGGAGAGGAGGAGCGAGATGGCTGAGCAGACCACCAGCAGCCCGCCCTGGCGCGTGGTCGGCGACTGGTTCGACACCTGCAAGTGCGCCATACCGTGCCCATGCACATTCGCCCAGCCCCCGTCCGAGGGCGATTGCGAGGGCGTGCTTGCCTGGCACATACGCGAGGGACAGTTCGGGGATGTCCGGCTTGACGATCTGAACGTCCTCATGCTCGCGTCCTTCACCGGCAACGTGTGGACCGGCGAGCACACGGACCCGTATGCCGCCGTCTTCGTCGACGAGCGCGCCGACGACCAGCAGCGCGCCGCACTGGGCGCGATCTTCGGCGGGGAGGCCGGTGGCTGGCCGCAGCAGTTCGTCGAGGTCTTCCGACCCGAGATGCGCGGCATGGACGTCGCTCCGATCACCGTCGAGGTCGACGAGGACCTGGGGGCGTGGCGCGCCGAGATCCCCGGCCGGGTGACCGCCCGTGCCGAGGCCCTCACCGGTCCCACCACCCCCGAGGGGGCACGGGTCCAGGTCCACAACGCGCCCGGTGCCGAGGTCGGCCCGGGACAGATTGCCACCTGGGGCCGGTCCACCACCGATCAGGCCGACGCCTTCGGCTTCAGCTGGAGCCGCAGCGGCAAGTCCAGCAAGTACTTCCCCTTCGATTGGAGCGGCCCCGACTGACGTGCGACGCGCCGAAGGGCATCGCCGCCCTGTACGTCCGCCAGGGCGTCGCCCTCGAACCGCTCGTCTACGGCGGGGGACAGGAGCACGGCCTGCGCGCCGGCACCGAGAACGTCGCGTTCGCCGTCGCGCTGGGCACGGCCGCCGAACTCGCCGCCGCAGAACTGGCTGATGGGACACCAGGCCGCATCGCGGGACTCCGGGACGGCCTGCACCGGCGCCTGGCCGACGCCCTGCCCGGCCGCGTCCACCTCAGCGGACCCCGCACTGGACGCCTGCCCAACACGCTGAACGTCAGCATCGACGGCGTGCTCGGGCACGAACTCCTCGCCGCCGCACCCGACCTCCACCGGATCGGCCTGCCACAGCGGCACCCACACCCCCTCGCCCGTCCTGACAGCCATGGGTCTCACCCCGGACGGCGTGCTCGGGGCCCTGCGGCTGTCCCTGGGCCGGTGGGGCACACTCGAGCACATTGAAACGGCGGCAACCGCGCTGCTCAAGGCGGCTGCCGCGCGGTGAGAAGGGGGCCCATCGGCCTCACCGCGAGAGCGACGACGGGCAGGAGAACTATGTGGATGAGTGCTGCTTCAGGGCGTCTGGAACGATGTGCCCCGTGGATGTCGATGATCAGACGGTGGCGGTGAGCGGGGACGGACCGGAGTGGACGGGTGTGGTGAGCCAGCGGCTCCGTTGCTGCGTCTGTGGTGGGCCGACTGATGGCTCCGAGGATTACGTATTTGTCGAACTGACGGCACAGTTCGCTGGCACTCGCCAATGGCTGGGCGCGCATGCGGAGCACCTGAACTCCGTCCTTGCAGAGGGGTTCTCCGTGGAGGTTCACAAGATGTAGGGGTTCCGCTCGAAGACGGGACCGGTTGCCCTCACCCCGCTCCGGGTGTCTGGGGTTCGTAGAAGGCCCCATTGGGGAGCCACGAAAACGGTAACTGGGGGAACGGTCAGGACACCGGCCAGCCGGCGAGTACCACAATCGCTCCGAGCACGCCCGCTCCCAGTAGTGCGCTGACCACTCCCCGGCGCGCGGCCAGCAGCCACACCGCTGCTGCGGCGAGGACGCCGTACTGCCAGGCGTGTTGCAGTGCCAGGGCCAGGGGGATCGCCGATCCGGCGATGGCGCCGATGACCGCCGGTCCGGCGCCGGTGAAGAACGCCTGCACGCGGTCGTTGGCCCGCAGTCGGTCGAACCGGGGGCCGCCGACGATCACGAACAGGAATGACGGGGCGAAGGCGACGGTCGCCGCGAGCAGTCCGCCGCCCACCCCGGCGGCGGCGTATCCGACCACTGCGACGGTCTGTACCACCGGCCCTGGCGTGATCTGTCCCAGCGCGACGGCGTTGAGGAACTGTCCGTCGGTCATCCAGTGGTAGTGGTCGACCGCGTCGGCCTGCATCATCGGGATGATCACGAACCCGCCGCCGTAGGACAGCGCGCCGACCTTCAGCGCGACCCACACCAGCGCCAGCAGGCCCCCGCTTGCCGCCGGGGCGGCGGCCAGCAACGGCCACGAGACGGCCCGCCGGTCCGGATGCCCCGACGGACGCGCCCGGACCGCGACTTCCACCAGGCCGGCGCCGATCAGCACCAGGACCAGCCACGGCCCGGTCAGCGCGGCTGCCGCCGCGCCCGCCAGGCAGTAACCGATCCACCGGGCCTGTGGTGCCCGTGTCTGCCCGGCTCGCTTCCAGCTCGCCGGTACCAGGCTGGCGGCCGCCTGCACCGCCACCGCCGCGACCGCGGCCCCGGCGCCCGCTGCGGCGCCCCTCACCCACAGCGGCGGGTGTCCGGCCAGGAACAGCGCGGCCAGAGCCAGGATCAGCACCAGGCCCGGCACGATGAAGCACACCCCGCCGACCAGCGCCCCGGCCAGGCCACGCAGCCGCCACGCGGTGAAGATCGCCAACTGGGTCGAGGCCGGGCCGGGCAGCAGGTTGGTGGCCGCGATGCCGTCCTCGAAGTCGGCAGCGGCGATCCAGCGTCGGCGGTCCACGCACAGCTGCCGCAGCAGCGCGATATGGGTCGGCGGTCCGCCGAACCCGATGCAGCCGATACGGCCCCACTCCCGGGCTATCGTCCCCAGCCCCACCCGGACCTTTTCGGCCCGGTCCTCTTCCGCCCGGTCCTCGTCCGCCACCGCCACGCGCTGTCCTCTCCCGCATACTCGGCCCGCACCGCGGCGGGACCCTACCCGGCCCGGATGAACGGACGGAGCCGGACCGGACGTGCCTGACCAGCGGTGACGCAGAGGATCAGCCGACCGCGGCCACGGGCGCGGACGCGAGGCCCAGTCACCCCATCGACGACGACATCCTGCACATCAGCCCATCGTCCGCAACCGCTCGATCACAACCGCCAACCCACCCTGGAACGCCTCCAGTTGCGCAGCAGGCATGTCACCGAACAGCACGGCGGCCATGGAGTCGCGGCCGCCCCGCAGGGTAGCCGTGACCGTACGGCCTTTCGCGGTCAGCGACACCAGAGTCGCGCGCCGGTCGGTCGGGTGGGCCTCGCGGGCCACCAGCCCGTCTGCCTGCAGGGCGTCCAGCAGTCCGGTGACATTGCGCGGGGTGACTCCCAGCCGTGCGGCCAGCGCCCGCTGGGTCATCGGCCCGTCGTGCAGCAGGGCCCACAGCAGGCCCGCCCGGGCCGTCGTCAGCCCGTGCTCGGCGACGCCGCGCGCCATCATCGCGCCGAGCACCTCGGCCAGCAATGGCCCAACAGATGAAGCCACATCCGGTCTTCGCCCGCTTCTACGCGAAGGTCGCCGGCCCCGCGCTGGAGAAGGCCGGGATCACGGAACACCGCAAGCGCCTGCTGTCCGGCCTGTCCGGCGAAGTCATCGAAATCGGCGCGGGCAACGGACCGAACTTTGCCCACTGCCCGGACAAAGTGACCCGGCTCCTCGCCCTGGAGCCCGAGCCGCGCCTGCGCGCGGCAGCCGAGCGGCGTGCCCGTACGGTCACCGTCCCCGTGGAGGTGGTGGACGGGCGAGCCGAGCAACTGCCCGCCGAGGACGCGTCGTTCGACGCGGCCGTCGTCTGCCTCACCCTGTGCTCCGTGGCCGACCCGCACGCCGCGCTCGCCGAGCTGTACCGGGTACTGCGGCCGGGCGGACAATTGCGATTCTTCGAACACGTCAGAACCGACTCGCCAACGATGCGACGGGTACAGCGCGTGGTGGACGCCACGGTCTGGCCGCTGCTGATGGGCGGCTGCCACACCGGCCGCGACACCCGGTCAGCCATCACCGCGGCCGGGTTCACCCTCACCACGGTCGATCGATTCGCCTTCCCCGAGACCCGTCTCCCCTCGCCCGCCGCCACCCACATCCTCGGCGCCGCCGAACGCAGCCAGGCGGGAGGCGCCGTGTGACTATTCAGCCCGCCAGCCCGACCGAGGAGCCACGCGGCCCATGCTGCAGCGCACGCTGCAGGTCGGCCACGCTCAGTGCCCTCTCGACCCCGCCCGTCCGGTCCCCGGTACAGGCGGCAGGAGACAGCGGCGCGGACCCCCGGCGCCGCGAAGGGGTCGACGCCGTCGATGAGGATGGTCGGCGAGCCGTTCATACCGCACCGGGCAGCCTCCGCCTCGTCGGCGACCTCGACCAGCTGACGCCCAGGCTCGCTGCTCCCTCTGTGGCCGCCCTCGCACCGAGGAACGCCGCCTGGCCGCCGGACCGGCCGTGTGGATCTGCGCCGACTGCGTCGCTCTGCGAGGCGAGATCCCTGCCCAGCCTGCGGACGCGCGCAGCACGTAGGGCCTGTTCCGACGTACGGGCTGCGGCACTCGACGAGGACGACGTCGCACGCTGGGGCCCTGGCCACCGCGCTCGCGGTGCCGATGATCCCGACGGTCGGGGCCTGTCAGCACTACCGTGGATGCATGACGGCAGCGCTGGATGTGCTGGTGGTCGGTGCGGGGCCGACCGGGCTCGCTCTCGCCGCGCAACTCCGCGCTCATGGCGGCGACTTCCGGATCGTCGACCGTTCCCTCGACCGGGTGCGTGAGTCGCGGGCGCTGGCCATCCAGCCGCGCACGCTGGAGGCGCTGGCCGGGTTCGGAGTGACCGACGAGCTGGTCAAGCGCGGTAATCCCGCGGTGCAACTGCGGATGCATCTTCCGGGACGCGTCGTCCAGATGGCGCTCTTCTCAGGCGAGCTCACCGACACCCCGTACTCCTTCCTGCTGTTCCTGTCGCAGGCCGAGACCGAGAGCGTCCTCGCGGAGTGCCTGGAGGCGGAGGGCGTGACGGTGGAGCGCGGCACGGAACTGCTACGGCTGGAGAGGCAGGGCGGGTACGTCACCTGTCGACTGCGGCGGCGGCAGGACGGCAGGGAGGAGACCGTGCGTGCCCGGTACGTCGTGGGCTGCGACGGCGCCCACAGCACCGTACGAAGCGAGGCGGGCATCGACTTCCTCGGCTCCGCCTACCCGCAGACCTTCCTCCTCGCCGACTTGGAGGCCGACGGCCTGGAGCCGGGAGTCGCGCACACCTTCATGACCGATGCCGGGATGCTGTTCTTCTTCCCCCTCGGCAAGCCCGCGACCTGGCGGATGCTCGCGATGCGGCCCCCTGGCTCGCCGGGCGCCGAGGTGACACTGGGGCTGATGCAGGAGATCGTCGACCGATACGCCGACGAGGAGCTGCGCCTGCGGGACCCGGTCTGGATGACCGACTTCCGGCTCCACCGCCGCGGTGCCACCCACTACCGATCCGGCCCGTTCTTCCTGGCCGGGGACGCGGCCCACATCCACAGCCCGGCCGGCGCGCAGGGCATGAACACCGGCATCCAGGACGCCCTCAACCTCGGCTGGAAGCTCGCCCTCGTCTGCCGGGGCGCCGCACCCCAGGAACTGCTGGAGACGTACGAGGCGGAACGCGCCCCCGTCGGCCGCAGGGTTCTGCGCTTCACGGACCGAGCGTTCACCATCGCCACCAGCCGCAACCCTGTCCTCCGCCTGGCCCGCGTCCAACTCGCCCCGCGGATCGCCCCGTTGGCGCTGCGCGCGAGCGGGCTGCGCAACCGCGTGTTCCGTACGGTCTCCGAGCTCGACATCCACTACCGCCGCAGCCCGGTCAGTGTGGGCTCGCGTGCGTTCAGGAACGGGCCTCGGGCGGGTGACCGTCTGCCCGATCTTCCCCACGGGCTCCAGTCGCGGACCGCCGGACCGGGCTGTCACCTGCTTCTGACCGGGCCGCACCACCTCTGGCCGGACCAACGGATCGCCCCGGTCATATGCGGCAGGGAAGACCTCATCAGCGTCCACCGACTGGGCGCGGAGAGCCCGTGGCCAGACGTCGCACAGGGCCTCGTGCGCCCGGACGGTTACCTCGGCTACGTCGCGCGCGGCCTCCAATTGGAGGGTCTTCACGCTTACCTCAACCGCTGGCTCCCCTCCTGATTCGCGGCAGAACCCGGGAGTGCCCGGGTTCGACAGCAGTTCTTCAGCAATCCGGGAGGCGCCCCGACGGCGTCGTGTTCGAAGTTCACGAGCAGGAACAGCACTGAGCTTCGACCCCGTGCGGGGGTTCGGCCCGGGCTCTCGGTAGCGTCACCGGAACACCGACACCAAGGGAGAGCGGCTACTCGTGGACCTGGGCATCATCGGGCAGGCAGCCGGCCTGTTCGCCGTCACCAACATCGACGACATCCTGATCCTGGCGCTGTTCTTCGCCCAGGGCGCCGGTCACCGCGGTTCCACGCGCCGCATCGTGCTTGGCCAGTACCTGGGCTTCGCTGCGATCCTCGCTGTGGCGGTGGCCGCCGCGTTCGGCGCCACGTTCCTGCCCGAGTCCGCCATTCCCTACCTCGGTCTGCTGCCGCTCGCACTGGGCCTCAAAGCCGCCTGGCAGGCGTGGAAGAACCACCGCGACGACGGCGGGGACGAGGAGGAGGCGCAGGCCAAGGAGGGTGGGCCGAGCCCGCTGGAGGTCGCCGCGGTCACCTTCGCCAACGGCGGCGACAATATCGGCGTCTACGTGCCTGTCTTCGCCACCGCCGGCATCGGCGGGATGAGCGTGTACGCCGTGGTGTTCCTCGTGCTGGTGGCGGTGTGGTGCTTCGCGGGCCGGTTCTTCGCCACCCGCCCGGTCATTGCCAGGGCCCTGGCCCGCTGGGGCCACCTTCTGCTGCCCCTGGTTCTGATCTCCCTCGGCCTGCTCATCCTCATTGAGGGCGGCGCCTTCGGCTTGTGACGTGGCTGGCAGTCGGTCACGGGTCCCGCCTCAAGACGCGTTCGACGCCGGCCCGGCTGTTGGTCAGTGGTAGGCGTGGACGACCGCGTGGCCCTTGCCGCGGCCGATCATCCACTTAGTGAGGGCGATGATGGCGTTGTCCACCAGTTCCATCACGGCGATGGAGAGGGTGTCGGCGGCGAGCGCGACCTTGATGGCGGTCTTGAGGTCCAGGCCGGCCCGGCGGACCGCGAACAGCGTGAAGGAGTAGCCGAAGAGGAACGCGAGCGCGATCGCCAGGACCATGGTCGGCACGTTGCCCCACAGCAGGGCGGTGCCGATGACCATGCCGAGGATCTCGCCGATGGCGCAGCCGGTCAGGCAGTGCAGCGTCGCCTTCGCGGCCATTCCCCAGGACGCCCCCGCCTGCCCGCCGTGCTGGGCGTGATTGTCGTGCCCCTCGTGAGCGGTGTGGTCCATGACCACTTCCTCATTTTCATCCGGAGTGGCCCGGGTTCCCGAGCTGCATTGACGTGAAACCATATACCCCATGGGGGTATTCCGTCGGCCGCCCGCGAGTCTGGTCGCCGCCGAGCAGCACCGCTTCCCAGAACTCGGCAGGGCGTGGCACGGGCACGGTCCCGAGGGCCACCATCCGGCGGTGGCCGGTGCCCTGCGCGCGCTCGCGGACCAGGGCCGGCTGGTCATCCCCGACCTGGAGGCCGCGATCATCCAGCTCTACGCGCTGCTGGTCTTCCCCCACATGGTCTTCAGTACCTACGGCACCCACATCGAGGCCAGCCTCACGGACCGCCTCGTCGTCAGCGGGGTGGACATGTTCCTCGGACGCTACGGTCCGGGGCGGGACTGCTGAGTCCCGCCCCCGGACGGGGAACCGAAGGCTCAGGCTCCGTAGGCCACGAGCGCCATCATCCCGGCCTCGCCGTGGTAGGCGTTGTGGCAGTGCAGCATCCACTGGCCGGGGTTGTCCGCGTCGAAGACGACGGACACCTTCTTCTTGGGCAGCACGATGGTGGTGTCCTTGCGCGGACCGGTCCCGCCGAGCTGATACGTGTGGCCGTGCAGGTGCATCGGGTGCCACATGTCCGTGGTGTTGACGAAGTCGAGCCGGACGCGCTGGCCCTCCTCGACGAGCAGCGGGTTCGCGGTCGGATCGGCCAAGTCGTACCGCTTGCCGTTGACGGCCCAGTCGTACGTGGCCATGCTGCCGGTCAGCTCGATGCGGTGGACCCGGTCGGTCTTCTTCGCCTCCAGCCGTACGTCGTCGGCCGCGCGCAGCTGCGAGGCGGTCACGATCCGGCCGTCCAGTTCGGCCGGTCGTACGGTCGGCTTCGGAGCGCTTCCCGACCCGGTGCGCATCAGAGCCATACCGGCGGCGTCCTTGCCCTCGGCGAGCGCGACGAGCGGGAAGACGCCGTCTTCGAGCGTGACGAGGACGTCGTACCGCTCGCCCATGCCGATCAGCAGCGCGTCGACCTGCTGGTGCTCGACGGGAAAGCCGTCGGTGTGGGTGATCGTCAGCTTGTGGCCGCCGAGGGCCACCCGGTAGGCGGTGTCACCGCCCGCGTTGACGATCCGCAGGCGGACGCGCCTGCCCGGCTTGCCGGTGTAGACGGCCGGGTCGGTCGGCACCCGCCCGTTGACCAGGTGGTACGGGTATTTCACGTCCCCCGCGTCGCCGCCGAGCAGCCGGCTGGTGGCGCCCATGAGCATGAACCTCATCGACATGCCATGGCCGGAGGACGCGGACGGCGAGGCCGTCGTCCCGTCCATGCCGGAGCCACTCATGTCCATCCCGTCCATGTGTCCCATGTCGTGACCGGATGAGCCGGCCGAAGCGGAGGGAGTCGACGCGTCGCCGGAACCGCCCATGTCCATGCCGCCCATGCCCTGCCTGAGCTCGGCGAAGGCTTCGTCGGGGGTGCCGGTCACGCCGTCGAGCCAGTCATCGAGGACGACGACCCACTCGTCGTCGTACGACAGCGGCTCGTTGGGGTCCTCGACGATCAGTGGGGCGTACAGGGCGCGGTCGAGCTGGACACCGACGTGCGGGTGGAAGAAGTACGTGCCGGGTGCGTCGGCGACGAAGCGGTACGTGAAGTCGGACCCGGCTCGCACCGCGGTCTGGGTGACCGGCGGTACGCCGTCCATGTCGCTGCGCAGCGCGATGCCGTGCCAGTGGATGGAGGTCGTGGTCCTGCCGGGAAGCTGGTTGGACAGCTCGGCGGCGAGGGTGTCGCCGGCGGAGACACGGATCTCCTTGCCCGGAGCCCGGCCGCTGAAAGCCCAGGACTTCGCCATGGTGCCGCCGCCGAGGTCGAGCATCCCGGGAGCGGCGGTCAGGTTGAGGCGGTGCACCTTACCGGTGCCGGCCCGCTTCTGCTCCGTGCGAGCGACCTGGGAACCGGAGGGGCTGAGGAGGGAGGGGCGGCTGGAGGCGTCATTGCTGCAGGCGGCGAGCAGACCGGTACCTGCCGCGCCCAGTCCGGCGAGCAGGACGGAGCGACGGTTGATGCTGTTCACGAAAGAGTCCTCTTCTCGATGCGCGATAGGCGTTCGGGGCGGTCCGGACACGGCTCGCCGGCGTCGTGGTGACGCGGGGAAGCCGTGGGACGGCGGCCTATATGCGCAGTTGAGAGAGGAGAGACAGGTCGGGTGGCGCACGATTCACGGAGCGTGCGATGTCCACGCCACTGAGCACCGTGATCCGGGTCGGGAAGGTTGCGGTCGACGACTGGGGTGGTGCCACGAGCTGAATGGCGCTGATGCCGGCGGCCGTGCAGAGCTGCATTTCCATGGAAGGGCAGGAGGCGCCGTCGGAACCGTGTGCCGCAACGCCCGCCGCCGGCGAGCCCGTGTGGGGGTGCTCGGCAGGAGCTGAGACAGGTCCCGGCATGGCGTGCGGTGAAGCGGTCGACATCGACGTGACCGGCGCGTCGGTGAGCCCGTGGTGGAACAGTACGGCGACCACGGTGCACAGCGCGACCAGCAGGCCGCGTACCCAGCGGGCGGCTACGCCGGTCTGGGGCCAGGGCAACTCTCGTACCGTCATCAGGAGCGTCCGTACTTCCTGCGATCGCGGGCAACCCGAATATACCCCGCACGGGTATGTGCGGCAGCCTGGGATGACGTTGTCGCCTGCGAACCGGCCGAGTGCGGACCATGGGCGGAGTGGTGCCCATGGTGGTGCGGTGGATGTGCGGTGCCGTCCGCCTGTTGGGGAGGCTCCGCCGCGTCGGCGGCGCTGGGCCGCACCCCGGTCAGTGTGACCCTGACGAGCCGGTGCACCGCGGCCTCGGAGGGCAGCTGGCAACCAACCGACTCGCCCGCGGATTCTCCCGCAGCCGTCGACGGCGCTGTCCAGGCGCCGACAGGCGATGCCGTGCCACGCCGCGGTCACCTCAAGGCGATGGGCCTCGTGGCCGTCGTCGTACTCGTCCTGGCCGTGCACCTGGGGCTGGGCGGTGTCCTCCTGTCGAACTGGCGGTGGACCGGGTGGGCTGTCGGCGGCCTTCTCGCGGTCGTCCTCCTGAAGATCGCGCTGCTGGGCGGGTTCGCCATCCGTAGCGGCCGAGCATCGAGGAGCCGCTGAGCACGCCGTGGCACACGGGATCGGTGGACGCGCTCGGCTCAGTGCCCTTCACCAAGCGCCTCGACATCGAGGCGCTTGGTGAAGGACTGGCCGCCGTCCTTCGACTCGTACACCCCGTCCCGTGTGGCGGCCAGGACGTGCTCGGCGCCGACGGCCGTGAGCGCTTGGGGCTGACCGCCCGGCACGGTGGCCGGCTTCTTCCACGTTGTCCCGCCGTCGGAGCTGCGGTGGAGGCCGCCCGTGGTGTCGATGCCGAACAGCGCATCGCTCGCCGACCAGGAGAGGTAGGCCATCACCGGCTGCTTGCCTGCGGCGAAGGTCTTGCCGCCGTCGGTGCTGCGGGCCACTCCGTCGGCCGTGGTGGCCAGAACGAGGTCGGGGTCCTGAGGGCTGACCGCGATGTCGAGTGCTTCGAGCGGCGCCTTGTCCGTCCAGGCGGTGCCGTCCGCGCTCGTGCGCAGGCGGCCGTTGGTGGAGTCGTATCCGTAGACGGTGCCGTGGACGTACTCCAGGGCATGGAAGTCGGACTCTCCCGAGAGGGACAGCGACTTCCAGGTCCGGCCGGCGTCCGTGCTCTTGATCAGCCCTTTGTTGCCGGGGCCGTCACCGTCCGCGCTGGGATGCCCACTGGCGAGGAACGTCTTCTTCCCGGCCACGGTGAAGCCCATGAAGTCGTCCACGTCGCCGCCCACCAGAGTGGGACGGCCCTGGGCGTCCGGGGTGTAGACGCCCTCGTGCGTGGCGACGTACAGGCGTTGGTCGGACGGGTCCAGACCGAGTCCGTGGATGTGGCTCACGGTGACGCCGGATCCGGAGGCGTCCGTCTCGTCGTCGTTGCTGGAGCAGGCGGTCAGGGCGAGGCTGAGAGCGACCGCGGTGGCTGCCGCGGCGGCAAGGCGCTGGTTCATGGGTCCTCGGGGGAGGGCGGGGCGCACCAGGGGAGGGCGACCGGGCGGGTTGAGGGGGCGAGCGGCCGTACGGGTTCCGCGGCGCGGACCTTGCGCTGCGGAACCCGTACGTTCGGCTGGCGACGCGAGCCGAAAGGGGTGGCTCGCGTCAGGAGGGCTCAGAGCCTGTCGACGATGCTCTGCAGCTGCTTGACCTCGGCGGACTGGCCTTCGACGATGGCGCCGGCCATCTTCACGGCGTCGGCGTTCTTGCCGTTCTTCTGCTCGTCCTGGGCCGTGCTGATCGCGCCGTTGTGGTGCTCGATCATCATCTCGGCGAACATCTTGTCGAACTCGGCGCCCTTCATGGACGTGAGGTGCTCCATGTCCGCGTCGGACATCATGCCGTCGCCGCTGCCGTGATCCATGCCGGGCATGGACTCCGCGGCGGTCGGCTTGTTCCAGGACTTCAGCCAGCCCGTCATGGTCTTGATCTCGGGGTCCTGGGCCTTTTCGATCTTCGCGGCGATGTCCTTGACCTCCGAGTCGGAGGCTCGGTCGTCGGCGAGTCCGGCCATCTCCAGGGCCTGCTCGTGGTGCGGGATCATCATCTGCGCGAAGGTGACGTCCGCGTCGTTGAAGCTCGAGGATCCGGCCTGGGTGGTCGCCGAGGCGGACGCGGAGCTTTTGTCGCTGCCGTGGTCCATCCCGCTCATGTCGTCGCCGTTGTCGCCGCAGGCGGAGAGGAACAGGGCCCCGGCGGCGACGACGCCTATGGCGGCAGCGTGGCGGGCGTGCTTGCGGCGCAGGGCATGCGTGAGGGCAGTCATGGTCGATTCACCTTGTGCTGTCGGTTCTTGGCTGTTTCGGTGCAGGCGAAGTCGCGGGTCCGCGCGTGGTGCGCGCCCGCGAGAGCGACTCGGCCTACAGCCGCAGAACCGACAAGAGAGTGAGATCGGGGCCGCGTGGAGGGGGATCGGGCCGCAGAACGCCGGAGACCTGGGCGAGAAGTCTGGCCGGCCACTCCTGGTGACGGGTGAACGCCGACCTGAGAAGCGTGGCGAGCACGCACGCGCCGAACAGGACCGCCATGCACAGCGAGACCATGTCCATGGCCATGGCGGGTTCGTGTGAGGCCGCCGAGCCTGCCGTACCCGTGGCGTGACCGTCTCCGCCCCGGTCGGCGGGAGTACCCATCGGATCCTGGCGGGAAGCAGCCGGATCCATCGCTGCCGAGTGGGACGCGGAGCTCATTACCGAGCTCGACGACTCACTGGGATGCCCCATGCTGTGCATCGCGAAGATGCCCACGGCGAGCACGACGACGAGCAGCAGGTGCCCGAGGGCACCTCCCGCGCGCACGCACCGGCTCACCTTCACCAAGGGACTCCGTCACTGGTCGTTCTGGATCAGCCCTTCCGGCGGTACTACTCAAGGGCTGCGGGCCCTGCTGAGCGACGGCCGACTCCACTGATCTACTAAGCTGATTGGCGTTCAGAGTACCGGAGAAGGGAGTGGCCGTGCGTCAGCTGGGTGAGCTCGAGGCGGAGATCATGCACCGCCTGTGGGCCTGGGGGCGTCCCGCGACCGCACGCGACGTACTGACCGACATCAACAAGCAGCGGCCGCTCGCCTACAGCACCGTCAAGACCGTGGCCGACATCCTTCACCACAAAGGCATGCTCACGCGGCACAAGGAGGCCAGAGCATGGGTGTACGAGCCCACCTGCACCCGGCAGCAGTACACGGCGGCGCTGATGCAGCAGGCCCTCGGCAGCAACCCGGACCCGGCGGGCACTCTGGTCAGTTTCGTGGAACAGATGACGCCCGACGAGGCTGACGCCCTACGCTCGGCGCTCCGGGCGGTCAAGAGGCGGAGCGAAGCATGAGCACAGCAGCGGTCCTGACCGGATATGCCGTTGTGGTGGGCGCCCTCGTGCCGTCCCTGCTGTCCCGGGCGGCGTGGGCGCATCGCGCTCCGGTCCTCGCGGTCCTCGCGTGGCAGGGCCTCATGGTCACGTTCGTCTTCACCGTCACGCTCGCGGTGTATCACCTGCTTCTTGCCAATCATCACGCGCACGGCGGGCTCGTCGGGCTGCTCAGCGCCTGCGGTCTCGCCGTCGGCGCCCCGCTGGCCGGGTCCGCACCATCTCTGCCGCAGGCCCTGGCGCTCGCCGCGCCCGCTGCGATCATGCTGCTGCCGCTCGGCTGGCTCGTAGCCTGCTCCTGGCAGGCACGCAGGGCACGACAGCGCCACCTCGACCTGCTCACCCTCGTGGGCGACCCGGCACCTGAGTACGACGCCACCGTCGTCGACCACAAGGCCCCGGCCGTCTACTGCCTGCCCGGCCGTCGCCGTCGGGTCGTCATCACCCGAGGTGCGTTGGACGCCCTTTCCGAGGAACAGATGCGGGCCGTCCTGGAGCACGAGCGTGCGCACATCGACGGCAGGCACCACCTGCTGCACCTGCTGGCGGACGCGTTCTCCCGGGCCTTCCCCGGACTGCCGCTGGCCCGCCACGCCAAGGAGCAGACGGCGCTGCTGGTGGAGATGATCGCGGACGACCACGCCCTGCGGCTCCATCCGCGGGAGGCACTGGCGACAGCGATGTGCGAGGTGGCAGCAGGGCGGGTGCCGTCGGTGGCCCTGGGGGCCGGCGGGGCAGGTGCCCTGATCAGGCTCCGGCGCGTGCTCACGCCGCAGCCCCGGCCGCACCGCGCGACCTGGCTGGGCGTGGTCGCGGCCACTGTCGTGGCGCCGCTGCTGCCGCTCCTGGTGGCGTGCGGGCTCTGATCCAGCGTTGTCCCAACTGCTCGCGACCTCATCATGCCTTGGCCGCCTGGCCAATGCCCTTCGCGGACAGAGACCGGGCGGCGGGTGGGCGGTTTCGACGGGTCTACCTCTGATCTTGGCCAGTGCTCGGCCCTTCAGGGCGGGGGTGAAGGTCATCCTTGGGCCGGAGGCGCGGAGCGCCGGAGGGCTCTGCGCCTCCGTGGTGGCGGTCAGACGGGGCGCTGCTGGTTTTCGATGTACTGCCTGACGGCGGTCAGGGGTGCCCCGCCGCACGATCCGGCGAAGTAGGAACCGGACCAGAAGTGTCCGCCCCACAGGTACCGGCGGACGTGGCTGTCGTATTCCTGGCGGAGTCTGCGGGAGCTGACGCCCTTGAGGGAGTTGACCAGCTTGGAGAGCTGGACCTTGGGCGGGTAGTGCACGAGCAGGTGGACGTGGTCCTGTTCACCGTTGAACTGCTTCAGCTCGGCCTCGAAGTCGGCGCAGACCTCCCGCATGATCTCTTCTGTACGGGTGAGCATGGCGTCGGTGAACGCGTTCCGCCGGTACTTCGTGACAAAAACCAAGTGAACGTGCAGGTTGTAGACAACATGACGACCGGTTCTGACATCGGGATTAGTGTTCCAGCGGGGTGACATAAACCAATGGTAGGTTCTCGATTGTGAGTCACCACACCCTGGTCAAGCGGCAGTTCGGGCACCGCGCCCGGCTCGCGCTGTCGCCTGCCGAGGTGTTGAAGACAGACGACCAGGCGCACGCCGCCCGCACGATGTGGAACCTGCTGCACGCGTGGTGGCAGATGATGCCGAAGGAGAAGCGGACCCTCGGACACGCGGACGCCGCGATCCGCCAGGCCCGCGAGGACATCGACTTTCTCGCCGTTCTCCCCGCGCAGGCCGCGCAAGCGGTACTCAAGACGTACTTCCGGGCGTGGAAGAACTGCTGGGACGGGCGGGCCGACGCCCCGAACTTCAAGGGCCGGTTCCGCACGGTGATGTCCGTGGACATCCCGCAGGGCCGGGACCTGAACATCACCCGCGTGCACCGACGCTGGGGCATGGCCAACATTCCCAAGGTGGGCCGTGTCCGCTTCCGCTGGACCAAAGACCTTCCGGTCGGCAAGCGTGCAGGGGCGGAGAACCGGATCACCGGGGCACGACTGATCAAGGACGCGCTCGGCTGGCACATCGCCTTCCGTGTTCAGACCGTGGAGGCCAAGCCCGATCCCCACCAGGGGCCGGACGTCGGCATCGACGTGGGCGTCACCGTCCCCATAGCCCTCTCGGACGGTGAGACGTACGAGCACGGCGAATGGCTGACCGCCAAGGAGAAGGCAAGGCTCCTGTACTTGGAGCAGCGTGCCGCGCAGCGTAAGCAGCACCGCAAGCCCGGCGAGCGCACCAGCCGCCGGCTGCACCGCACCTATGACCAGATCGCGGGACTGCGCGCGAAAGCCAAGCGCCGGTCCCTGGACTGGCAGCACCGGACGGCCACCGTCATCGCCCGCACCTACGGCACCGTCGTGGTCGAAGCACTCAGCATCACGAACATGGTCAAGTCTGCCAGGGGAACCGTCGAGGAGCCAGGCAAGAACGTTGCCCAGAAGGCTGGGCTGAACCGCTCCATCAGCCAGGAGGCATGGGGCCGCACGGTCACCATGCTGACGTACAAGACCGCCCGGCTCGGCGGCACCGTGGTCAAGGTCCCCGCCCCCGGTACCTCCAGGCGCTGCTCGGCGTGCGGCTTCACCACGCCCGGCAGCCGGGAGAGCCAGGCCGTGTTCGTGTGCAGGAACCCGGACTGCGGCTGGTCGGGCAACGCCGACCACAACGCAGCCCGCAACGTCCTACACCTGTACCGGATGGGCCTCGCGCTCATCCCGGCTGCCGGGAGGGCAGTCGTCAGGCGCGCACAGCGCGTCAAACCCGCTGCCGCAAGGTAAGCAGGAATCTCCCGGCTTCAGCCGGGAGAGCACTTCAATTGAAGGACCGCAGGCGCAGGCTGTTGGTGACGACGAAGACCGACGAGAAGGCCATCGCGGCACCGGCGATCATCGGGTTGAGCATGCCGGCGGCGGCGAGCGGCAGGGCCGCGACGTTGTAGCCGAAGGCCCAGAAGAGGTTGCCCTTGATGATGGCCAGGGTCCTGCGGGACAGACGGATCGCGTCCGCAGCCACCCGCAGGTCACCTCGTACGAGGGTCAGGTCTCCCGCCTCGATGGCCGCGTCCGTGCCGGTGCCCATGGCAAGGCCGAGGTCGGCGGTGGCGAGGGCGGCCGCGTCGTTGACGCCGTCGCCGACCATGGCGACCGTACGGCCCTCGGCCTGCAGCCGCTTGACCACGTCGACCTTGTCCTGCGGCAGTACTTCGGCGATGACTTCGTCGATGCCGACAGCGCGGGCGACCGACTCGGCCACGAGTTGGTTGTCACCGGTCAGGAGAACCGGCTTCAGACCCAGTCGGCGCAGCTCGGCCACCGCCTCGGCGCTGGTCTCCTTCACCGCGTCGGCGACGGTGAGGACTCCGCGCGCCTCGCCGTCCCAGGCGACGGCGACCGCCGTACGACCCTCCGCCTCTGCCGCGGCCTTGGCATCGGCCAGTTCGCGGGGCAGCTCGATGGCCCAGTCGTCCAGAAGCTTCTCGCGGCCTACGAGTACGGCGTGTCCGTCCACGACGCCCTGTACGCCGAGTCCGGCGACGTTCTCGAAGTTCTCCGGTACGGGCAGGCTGCCGACCCGCTTCACCGCGCCGACCGCGATGGCCTGGGCGATCGGGTGCTCGGAGGCGTGTTCCAACGCGCCCGCCAGCCGCAGCAGTTCGTCCTTGTCCACGCCCGGTGCGGTGAACACGTCCTGGAGCTGCATCCGGCCGGTGGTGACCGTGCCGGTCTTGTCGAGGACGACGGTGTCGACGCGGCGGGTGGACTCCAGCACTTCGGGGCCCTTGATGAGGATGCCGAGCTGGGCACCGCGCCCGGTGCCGACCATGAGGGCGGTGGGCGTGGCGAGCCCGAGTGCGCACGGGCAGGCGATGATCAGGACGGCCACGGCGGCCGTGAAGGCGGCGGCCGCGTCACCTGTGACGCCTAGCCAGCCCCCGAGAGTAGCGGCGGCGATCAGCAGGACCGCGGGGACGAAGACGCCGGAGATCCGGTCGGCGAGGCGCTGCACCTCGGCCTTGCCGTTCTGCGCGTCCTCGACGAGCCTCGCCATGCGGGCGAGCTGGGTGTCGGCGCCGACACGGGTCGCCTCGACGACGAGCCGCCCGCCGGCGTTGACCGTCGCACCGGTCACGGCGTCCCCGACGCCCACGTCGACCGGCACGGACTCGCCGGTCAGCATGGAGGCGTCCACCGCCGACGCGCCCTCGACGACGGTCCCGTCGGTCGCGATCTTCTCGCCCGGGCGTACGACGAAGCGGTCGCCGATTGCCAACTGTGCGACGGGGATGCGCACTTCCGTGCTGCCCCGCAGCACCGCCACGTCCTTCGCGCCCAGTTCCAGCAGCGCCCGCAGCGCCGCTCCCGCCTTGCGCTTGGACTTCGCCTCCAGGTAGCGCCCGGCGAGGATGAGGGTGGTCACCCCGGCCGCGGCCTCCAGGTAGATGGAGGAGGAGCCGTCGGATCGGGAGATGGTGAACTCGAAGCCGTGTCGCATGCCCGGCATTCCGGCGTGCCCGAAGAACAGCGCCCACAGTGACCAGCCCAGGGCGGCGAGCGTGCCGATGGACACGAGCGTGTCCATGGTCGCGGCTCCGTGGCGGGCGTTCGTCCAGGCGGCCCGGTGGAAGGGGTAGGCGCCCCAGACGACGACCGGAGCGGCGAGAGTCAGCGACAGCCACTGCCAGTTGTCGAACTGCAGGGCCGGGACCATTGCCATCAGGACGACGGGCACCGAGAGCGCGAGCGACACGAACAGACGCTGCCGCAGGGAGAGCAACTCCCCGTCCACGGCAGGACGTGCCGGGACCTCGCCTTCCTGCCCGGCTGGGGGAGTTGGGGGCGGCGGCTCCTCGGCCGTGTATCCGGTCTTCTCGACGGTGGCGATCAGGTCGGCGACCTCGATCCCGTCCGGGTACGAGACCTTCGCCTTTTCCGTGGCGAAGTTGACGGTCGCCATCACGCCGTCCATGCGGTTGAGTTTCTTCTCGATGCGTGCCGCGCACGAGGCACAGGTCATGCCGCCGATGGAGAGCTCGACCTCGGAGGCCGGCGCCGACGGGGGCGCCTCACCGGGACGTGTCATCTCGGGAACCGTGCTGGTCATGGAGATTCTCCTGGGGAAGGCCGGGGGCGTACGGCGTCCGTATCAGCGGAGCGGCACGTCCCGGCGTGGAGGGAAACGCTTGGTCCGGGGCTGCCCGACCCCGGACGGGCTCACGCCGTGCCGACGAGCTCGTAGCCCGCCTCGTCGACGGCGGCGCGGACGGCCTCCTCGTCGAGCGGGGCGGCGGAGGTGACCGTCACCTCACCGGTCTTGGCGACGGCCGTGACCGCGGTGACGCCGTCCAGCTCGGACATCTCCTGCGAGACCGCGCCCTCGCAGTGCCCGCAGGTCATGCCGGACACCGTGTAGACGGTGGTGACCCCGCCGACTTGGGTGTCGGTCGCGGCGCTGGAGTGGCACGAGCCGTCGGTGGAGCAGCAGGAGCCGGAGTTCTTCTGGTCGGTCATGGCTTTTCATCCTCGGATGTCGATGCGTGGACGACG
Organism: Streptomyces vulcanius; assembly: GCF_042653945.1. NCBI lineage: Bacteria > Bacillati > Actinomycetota > Actinomycetes > Kitasatosporales > Streptomycetaceae > Streptomyces > Streptomyces vulcanius. The sequence goes on from NZ_JBHSFK010000041.1 coordinate 76,956, forward strand.
CTTCGGGAGGGGCTCATCCCCGCTCCTCTCAAGCAGGTCGACAATATACCCCCCAGGGGTATTTCAGAGCTGTGGGGGTGCCTCGCAATTCCCCGACGCCAGTGGTTGCTGTGGAGCTCGGGGGAGCCTCTGCCGTTACGCGACCATCATCAGCAGCATGGCGGACATGGTTCCGCCCATGCCGATGTGCGCTGCGAGGGCAGCCTCGGGGGTGGCGCCGGCCCTGCGGCGACGGCCGTGGCGGCCCCGTTCCGCCGTGCGGGCCTTGTCCCAGACGGAAAGTGTCAGCGATGCCAGAAACACCACGATGGTGTCGGGCATGGAGAGCAGCCAGTGGCTCCAGCTGCGGCGCCGAGTGTTCTCGCGGCCGGCGGTGAGGCCGATCCGCTTTGTGCCGCGGATGCGCGCCCAGACCGAAGCGGCGATCGACAGCAGGAAGTAGACAGCGAGCGCGGCGATCACCAGACGCCAGACGGAAGGCGACGACGATGCGCCTGCTCCGGCGGCAGACGTGTGTGCACTCATGTCGGCCATGTCCATCCCGGGCATGGACTCCATTCCGGCCATGCTCTCCGTCCCGCCGGTGTGCTGCACGCTCGCGGCATCCTCCATGCCCGGCATGCCCGGCATCGAGGAACCGTGGCCGTGCCCCAGCGCGAGGACGGGCCCGGACGAGGTCGTCGTCATGGCCAACGTCATGATCACCATGCCGGCGCTGCCGACGATGAGGTGCACCCAGTGGCGGCCTTCCTTCCAGCCGCGTTCACGCGCGTGCTTGATGACCAACGCCACCGCGCCGAGCCCGAGGAGGGCGAACGCCGCCGCCCACCACATGCCGTACCCCCCGTACAAGGCGGCCGTCGCGGGCAGGGCCATGGTGGCCATGCATACGCCCATCAGCAGGTCGCCGCCTGCCGCGTACCGGCCCTCGCCGCTCGTGGTCACGACCCGGACCGCGCTGACGGCGGCGACCAGCGCGGCGACCCCCGCTATGGACCAGCTCAGAGCCAGAGTTCCCATATCCACCCTTCCAAGTGCGTCCCACTGAGCCGCGCAAGTGCTGGGCGGCTGGGACTTAGTACGCATGGGGGCGGGCGGGGACTCAGTATCTGCTAAGCAGATTAGTTTTCGAACCGCGGTCGGGGGTGCGTCAAGATCGCCTCTCTGGGGTGCTCGCCGAGGCAGACCGGTCATGTGCTTGACGTGTTCCGCCGAGAGCGTCAAAGGGCACCTGGTGACCAGCGCGGTAGCGCCTGCTGCCGCAGCCACGAGACCGAGACGAGCTGACCGCGGCTGTCCCCGGCGACCGGCGGCCACCGGCCGCTGTGGAAGGCAGGCTTGGCCGCGTTCGTCGGGAAGTCCGATGATCGCGAGGACGGTGCCGCTGCCGGCCGGCTCCGAGGCGGGGAACTCTCGACCTGATCTCAGGCAGGCGTGAGACGTCGGGTCAGTGCCGGTGACCGTCGTGCCTATGGGTGTCGTGATGCTCGTGGTCAGCGTGATCCGGTGAGCCGCCCATGATGCGCAGCATTGCCGGACCGCCGGTGCGCCAGAACCGTACAAGCAGGGCCGCGGCCAGCAACAGGAAGGAGATGTTGAGCCAGGTGGTGTAGTTCCAGGTGACGCCTTCTTCGGGGATCTTCGCGTCCGCCTGGTCCGGGACCAGCCCCAGCCCACCGAAGACGAACTCGACGACGTACCCGGCGACCGCCATCGCCGCGAAGAAGGTGAACAGGAGGAGGGCGGCCATCCGGGGGCCGTAGTACTTCCGGTAGATGTTGAGGATCGGGAGGATGAGCAGGTCGGCGTAGATGAAGGCGATCACCCCGCCGAAGCTGATGCCGCCCTTCCACAGCACTACGGCCAGTGGCACGTTGCCGATGGAGCAGACGAACGTCGCGATCGCCACCAGCGGTCCGACGAGCGGTCCGATCAGCTTGGCGGCGAGCGGGTGGTCCGCCATGAAGAACGTCTGCCAGAAGTCGTCCGGCACCCAGGCGGCGATCGCTCCGGCGATCAGCAGTCCGGCCACCAGGTCACGCAGGATCGCCGCCCACTCCATGACGAAGATGTGCGACACGGACGTAAAGCCGTCCCGCGAGAGCAGACGGCGTGCGAAGCCGCCCTCGCCCTGAACGGACATGTCCATCGCCGCGTGGCCCTCCATGGACCCGGCCACGCCGCGCTCGGCCTGTTCCCGGGCCTGGCGCAGGAGATGCTCGCGCAGGAAGATCCGGAACAGCACGGCGAGTACGACGATCATGATCGGTCCACCGGCGAACTCCGCGGCCGTGAACTGCCAGCCCATCAACAAGGCCAGGATCACGCCGAGTTCGATCACCATGTTGGTGGAGGCGATCTCGAAGGCCATCGCCGCCGTGAAGTCCGCGCCCTTGCGGAAGAGGGAGCGCGCGAGGGCGACGGCTGCGTACGAGCAGGACGACGAGGCCGCGCCGAGCCCGGCGGACATGGCCAGGGTGCCGGGCCGGTCGTCGCCGAGGAGCCGTACGACCGTGGAGCGGCGCACCACTGCCTGCACGACGGCGGAGAGCGTGAAGCCGAGGATCAGTGCCCAGGTGACCTCCCAGGTCATCGACCCGGCGATGGACAGGGCATGGCCGATCGCGTCCACGGATCTGCACCTTTCCCGAGGCGTTGCTGCCGTCGGCGAGTATCCCCCCAGGGGGTACCACATGCTCGGACCCGGGGTGAACCGGTCGGGCGCCGCAGCCGACGACGCCCGACCGCGAGGTGATCACTTCCGGGGCGCGGCGCCGCGTTCCGTCAGCAGGTCGGTCATCAACTGCATCTCCGACTGCTGTGCCTCGACCATGCCCTGGGCGAGCCTCTTCTCCGGCTCCACCTCGCACTGCTGGGCGCAGGCGCGGGCCATGTCGACGCCGCCCATGTGATGGTCGTACATGAGCTGGAGGTAGAGAACCTCCGCCTGCCTGCCCTGGAGCTTGCCGAGTTCAGCGAGCTCCGTGTCGGTGGCCATGCCCGGCATCAGCGAGCCGTCCTTCACCTCGTGCCCCATGTGGCCGCCGCCCTGCATCCAGGCCATGTAGCCGTCCAGTGACGTCTTCGGCAGGCCCCAGAGGTCGAGCCAGCCGAGCAACATGCCGCGCTGGTTGGCCTGGGTCTGGGCGATGTCGTACGCAAGACGGCGGATGTCCTCGTCGGCGGTGCGGTCGCGGACGATGTACGCCATCTCCACCGCCTGCTGGTGGTGGACGGCCATGTCGCGCGCGAAGCCCGCGTCGGCGGAGTCGGCAGCCGGGACGACGACCCCCTTGTCGTTGTCTCCGCCGGTCGTGGTCAGGATCGTCAGAGCGAGGACGAGGACGGCCAGGGCCGCCGCGCCGACGATCAGCCATCGGGAGAGGGAGGGCCTGGGAGCGTGCGCCTCGCCGGCGTCTGTCGCCTTCAGTGCCGTGTCGGTCATGAGGCGGTCAGTCCGCCCGTGCAGGCAGCGCCCGGCTCGGGGGTCTGCGCGCCCTGGACGTACTTGGTCAGGAACTGCCCCACCCGGGCGTCGGACGCCTTGTCGACGGTCAGCTGACGGCCCCAGGCGGACAGCGTGATCGTCCCGGCCTGGGTCTTGTCCGGGCTCATCAGCGTGTAGGGCGTCTTGGAGACCTTGTCGGCGAGAGCCTTGACGTCGGCGTCCGCGGCCTTGTCGTTGTACGTCACCCAGACCGCGCCGTGTTCGAGGGAGTGGACGGCGTTCTCGTTCGCTATGGCCTGGGTGTAGACGGTGCCGTCGCAGGTCATCCACGCCTGGTTGTGGTCGCCGCCGACGGGCGGCTGCATCGGGTACTTCACGGGCTCGGCGACGTGGTTGCGGCCGAGCTTCTTGGCGTCCCAGGTCTTCTCGCCGCTGACCGGCTTCTTCGCGGCGGCGGCCTGCTGCTCCTCCTTCTCGTTGGCGTTGTTGATGGCGTACGTGCCCCAGCCCACCAGTCCCGCGACGATGACCGTGCTGAGGGTGATGGTGAGGATGCGGTTGCGGCGCTCGCGGGCTCTCTCGGCGCGGCGCAGCTCCTCGATGCGGGCCTTGCGGGATGCGGAAGCCGTCTTCTTGCTGGTTTTGCGCATGGCTGTGGTGTCCTCGTCTCCGCCGTACGGCGGTGGGCGCAAGGGGATGGGGATGCCGGTGCGCGTGTGGGCGCGGGCGTCCGCCTAGATCCGCTGCACCTGGAGGACGTGGAGGTCGGGGGCACCGCGAGTGGGTGGCAGGCCGGCTGCGCAGGCGGAGGCGGCAGGAGCGGCGAGACCCGGCACGCGGGGCAGGACGACCGGCAGGGGCTGAGGTGCTGCCGGGAGTACGGCCCGTCCGGCATGTGCGGACTGGGCGCAGCACACGTCGCCTGGTGGACAGTTGCCCGGGTGCGCCATCACCACTGCGTGGTGCTCGGTCCAGTTGTCGGCCGGTGTCCGTGCGGCGGACATCGCGGCCACCGGCTCGCCGACGGTCGCGTGGGCCGTGGAGCCCAGGCACATGACCAGCACGGTGAGCAGGACGGCCAGGGCAGGGCAGAGCGCCGCGACCTGCGTGGTCCACCACGCGTCACGGTGCCTGCGCTGCGTCCGGCTGTTCACCAAGGTGATGCTAAGCGGTGCCTGTGCATGTGGTGGCGGTCGGGGCTGGGAGTTCAGTGCTCATGGCCCTCCTCCTCGTCCGCGTCCGGGTAGACGAAGGTGCGGGTGACGAGGCGGTTGGGGGCGGTCAGGGTCTCGTGGAGGATGCGGCCGGTCTCGTCGAGGGTGAGGTCGAGCTGGGTGTGTTCGGCGGGGTGGGCGAGGGCCAGACGACGGTGGCCGCTCTCGTCGGGCAGCCGCGTGGTGACCGGGGCGGTGCCGCTGCCGTACGGCTCGGAGGCGAGGAACTCCTTGCCCGTGAGGGGGAGCTGCTTGAGGTCGCCGAGGCCGCGCGCGGTGTTGCTGGTGACCAACTCGTGCAGGGTGAAGCGGGGCGCCTGGTTCATTGCGGCCACGGCTTCGCGCAACAGGGCGCCATCAGGGCGAGGCGGCCAGGTCACGGCCAGGCCCGCGCGTCCGCCCGCCCATTCCTCGCCCGCCGAGGCGGTGAGGGTGAGGTGGCTGGTGCCGGTACGCCAGGGCAGCGGCGTGGAGAAGCAACCGGTGCCGCAGCCACGCAGGGCGAGCCGCCGCTTGCTGCCGCGCGGGTCGGCGAGGGTGGCTGTGAGGCCGTACGACTGGCCGTCGGGGTCGCCGACCTGGGGTGCGGTCAGCTCGACGATGAGCTGGCCGGTACTGGCGCGGGCGCTGACACCGATCTCCCCGGCCGGGTGCCGGCAGGGACGACCGGGCCGGTGGTCGGGGGCGCGAAGGACAGCGGGCGGTTGGTGTCGGCGGGGGCGCGCAGGACGGTGAGGGCGGCGGACATGGCCAGGACGACGGCCAGGGCGGAGGCTTCGACGCGGGCCGGGCGGTGGGGAAGGCCGCTCGTACGGTGCCGGCGGTGACGCGCGGCGTAAGCCAGGGCGGCGACGAGGGCGACCACGCCGATCTTGGCGAGGAGGACCTGGCCGTACGTGGTGGTGGCGAGGTCGTCGAGCGGCACGAGAAGCAGTGCGGCGATGACGCCGGTGACGACGACGGCCGCGAACAGCCAGGCGGCGAGGCGGGCGTACGCCAGCAGCAGGGCGCGGGCGGCGGACCGCTCGCTCCGCCACATGGCCATGGTTCGCAGTACGTGCACCAGGGCGCCGGTCCACAGGGCCGCGGCGGTGAGGTGTACGAAGGTCAACACCGGTCCGGCGGCGGCCTGCTCGGCCTGAGGGTGGGCGCGCAACGCCTCCGCCGCCACGACGGCGGCCGGCGGGACGACCGTCCATGTACGGCGGCCTACGGCGACGGCCACCGCCGCGAGGGCGAAACCCGTGACCTCGATCAGCGACAGGATGCCCGGGCGGGTGTCGATCGCCGAGCGCAGGGAGCCGCCCCCGATCACCAGCGCCGTCAGCCCGAGGGCGGCCGCGCAGCCGACCAGCGCGGTGGGCAGGGCCCACGAACGCGGCCGGCGTGGTGGAACGCCAGGGAGGCGGGCGGCGAGGCGGCTGAGCGTGGCCTCGCCGAGAAGCAGGGCGAGGGCGGTGAACAGCAGCCAGCGCAGGATGGTGGTGGGGACGCGGTCCTTGGCGGTCGTGGTCTGGCCGGATGAGAGGGCGACGGTGCGAGGGCCGACGCCGAAGCGGTAGCTGCCGGTCATTACGTCGCCGTCTTCGGCGGTGACCTGCCAGTCGACGGTGTGCACACCCTCGGCGAGTCTGCCGCGCACGGGGAGGGTGACGGTCCGGCCGCCCCGGCCGAGGGTGGGCTTGCCGAGCCCGGCCGCGGGCTTCAGCCGTACGGTCGAACCGCCGGCGCCGACCGGCTGGTCGAAGACGAGGACCAGCGCGCAGATACCGGAGTTTCCATCCGCGGCTTCCGCAGTCCAGGTGATGCGCGGAGGCACAACCCGTGCGCACAGGGGCCGGCCGCGTCCGTCGGTCGGGCCGAGACGTCCCCCTAGGAGGCCGGTGGCACAGGCCGTCGGCGTCGGAGCGTCCTCGACGAGCGTGGCTCGGTCCGCCGGACGCGCAACTCGTTGGCCGGAAGGGCTATTTCGCCGCCGACCGGCTGCGGATTCCGCTGTACGGCGCCTGGACCATGAAGGTCACCGTGAGCCTCACCGACGTCGACCAGGTCACCGTCGCCAAGGACGTGACCATGCGGCCGACACAGACCTGACCGGCCACACGCGCAGGAACGGCGGGGCTACCGGGCGCGCCCCCGGTAGCCCCGCCGTATGTCTCCCTGTCAGACGGCCAATAGGGAGAGTTTGCCGCGGACCGGCTTCGGCTCGAGGACGCGTTCGGCCAGGAAACCGAACAGCAGCCCGAACCCGGCCCTCAAGGGGGAAGTCGTCAGCATGAGCGATCAAAATGAGAGAGCCGGTGGGATTCCGACTCAGTCGAATCGGCCGAGGTCGTTGGTCTGGTCGTTCGTTGTGGGGCTGGTCGCCTGCCACTGCTCGGGGCTCAGCAGACGGGTCCGCGCGGCTAGACGACGCAGGGCGGCGACGGCGCCTTCGTCGAGGAGTGCCCCGCTGTAGCCGATGTACGCCACGACTCCAGGCACGGGCTCCCAGGCCAGCGCGCCGTTGCCGCCGAACGCAGACGTGACGACCGCGGGCTTTCCGTTCACGGTCCCTGCCCTCTGAACACGGGTGGCGTACAGCTGGTCTTCAAGGCCGCCGCACCGGGCGACGCCGGTGAAGGTCAGGCCGCCTGAGAGCTCGTCGGCCTCCCCGGTCTCGGCCGAGCTGTATCGGGTCTCGTGTATGTAGGGCGGGCGTGAGGGGCCCGTGGCCGTCACGGAAAGTCCGGGCTGTGGTTCGACGTTGGGGCGGCCCGAGACGACGCTGGTCGCGGCGGCGACAGCGATCAGCTCGGACTGTGGGAGATCCCCTCGGACTCGTGCGTACGAGCCTCCGACCGGCCAGGTGATCTCACGGTCGAGGGCCCTTCCTGAGACGCCGCCGACCTGGACCGGGCGTCCCGCCCGAGGCGCCGGTGTGGGGAACGTGACCACCGCGCTGTGCCGTCCCAGAGACCCGTCTGAGCGTCGTACGACCACTGTCGAAGGGCCTGCGGTCGCTGTGCGGTCACGCTTGATCAGCGTGGCGCCCTGAGGCAGTGGCATCCCTGTGAACACCAGGCCGGGGGTTTGCCCCGCCCCGACAGTGGTGTTCGGACCATCGGGAAAGGCGCTGCCGGGAGGCGACGCCGGCAACGACCTCACGGGGGCTGCTGTGGCCTGGTCGTCGTGCCTGCTCACGGCCACGATGCCCGTCACGAGCGCCGCGGCCAGGGTCACGGCTGCGGACGCTGTGATCAGTCGACTGGGTGGTCTCCAGGGCGGTCGGTCCGGGCCGCTGCTGAGTACATCCCCCATGTGCGCAGTTTGCCCCACAAGATTCCGGGCCGTACAGACGAAGGTAGTCCGTGCCCTTGCCCGGCGCGTCCACAACTGAGCTGCACTCGTCTCCTCGCTCACCGGGTGTCAGTGGCCGTCGCAGCACCCGTCGCCGTCGTCACGGCGGGAGCTGTCGACAAGCGGCAGCGTCTTCTGCGGGCGGATCTGGACCGAGACCGTGACCGTGTTGAGCGACGCGCCCTGCTTGAGGCGGGTGGGTTGGGTGGTTGAGCAGGAGTCGCAGCACCCCGTACCTGTGCCGGTGTTCTTGGCCGCGTCTGCGGGAGCGCCGGTCTCGGTCTGAACCCGGGGGGCGATGAGCACGAGCGGGCGGTCAGCGGCGGCCACTGTCTCGGCGGTGGTGTCCGTCGTGCAGTCGTCGCAGCACCCGTCGTCGCTCTGACCGGTGGCGTCGTTCGCGGTGGTTTCCACGGGTGCCGGCGCGGGGGTGGCGCGGACCGGGCGGGTCAGGCTGACGCCCGGCAGTGGGGTGGCCTTGGCGGCGCGGATGGCGTTGGCGATGACGAGGACCTCGGCGAGTTCGTGGACGAAGACCACGGTGGCCAGGCCCAGGACGCCGAAGGCGGCCAGCGGGATGAGGACGGTGACGATGGCCAGCGACTGGGCGATGTTCTGCAGCATGATGGTGCGGGCCCGGCGGGAGTGCCGCAGCAGTTGCGGCAGGTGGCGCAGGTCCTCGCCCATGAGCGCGGCGTCCGCGGTCTCGATCGCGACGTCGGTGCCCATGGCGCCCATCGCTATGCCGACGTCGGCGGTGGCCAGCGCCGGGGCGTCGTTGATGCCGTCGCCGACCATGGCCACCGTGCCCCGGCCGCCCTGGGCGCGCAGCTCGGTGACGATTTCGGCCTTGTCTTCCGGGCGCAGGTCTGCACGTATGTCCTCGATGCCCGCCGCCGTGGCGAGGGCCTGGGCGGTGCGGGCGTTGTCGCCGGTGAGCATGGCCACCCTGACGCCGAGACGGCGCAGTTCGCGTACGGTCTCGGCCGCTTCCGGGCGCAGTTCGTCGCGTACGGCGATCGCGCCGAGCAGTACGTCGTCGCGCTCGACGAGCACGACGGTCGCGCCCTCGCCTTGCAGCCGCTCCACCTCGGCGGCCAGGCCCCCGGGTTCGATGAAGCCGGGGCGCCCGAGCCGCACCCGCTCCCCGTCGACGTCACCGCGCAGTCCGTGGCCCACGATCGCGGTGACGTCGACGGCTTCCGGGATCTCTTCGGCGGCGGCGGTGATCGCGGCGGCGAGGGGGTGTTCGCTGCGCGCCTCCAGTGCTGCGGCAAGGCGCAGCACCTGGGCCTCGCTCGCGCCGCCGGCGGTGAGGGTGCCGATGACGCGGGGCTCGTTACGGGTCAGGGTGCCGGTCTTGTCCAGGGCCACGGTGCGTACGGTGCCGAGCTGTTCGAGGGCGAGGCCCCCCTTGACCAGGGCGCCGGTACGGCTGGCCGCGCCCACGGCTGCCACCACGGTGAGGGGTACGGCGATGGCCAGGGCGCAGGGCGAGGCCGCCACCAGGACGACCAGGGCCCGTTCCAGCCACAGCAGCGGATCGCCGAGGATCGCGCCGAGCCCGGCGATCAGCACGGAAAGGATCACTATGCCGGGCACGAGCGGCTTGGCGAGACGGTCGGCCAGGCGCTGGCCGCTGCCCTTGCGTTCCTGAGCCTCCTCGACGATGTGCACTATGCGGGCCAGGGAGCTGTCCTTGGCCAGCGCGGTGACCTCGACCTCTATCGCCCCGCCGCCGTTTATCGCGCCCGCGTACACCGGCTCGCCGGCTCCCGCCTCGACGGGCATCGACTCGCCGGTGATGGCGGACAGGTCCAGGCTGGTGCGCCCGGTGCGGATGACGCCGTCGGTGGCGGCCCGCTGTCCTGGCCGCAGCAGCATCACGTCACCCAACGCCAGTGCGTCCGGGGCGAGTTGGATTTCGCGGCCGCCGCGCAGTACGGAGGCGGTGTCGGGGACGAGGTTGAGCAGCGCGCGCAGGCCCTGCCGGGTGCGGACGACCGCGTAGTGCTCGAGCCCCTCGGTGACGGAGAAGAGCACGCCGAGCATGGCGGCCTCGAAGAACTGCCCGAGCGTCACCGCGCCGATCGCGGCGATGGTCATCAGGGTGCCGACGCCGACGTGCCGGTGCCTGAACAGATTCAGTACGGCTGCGGGGACGAAGGTGGAAGCGCCGACAGCGACTGCGGCCAGCTCCATCACGGTCTGCGGGATTTCGGCTCCAGTGCGGCCGGTCAGCCACCCGGCGAGCAACAGTACGGCGGCCACGGCCGCGAACCGCAGCTCCCGTACGTGCCACAGCCGCTGCGGCCCCTGGTCGTGTTCCTCGGTGCCGGCGGTGGCGTTCGCCTCGGCCGGCGCGCAGCACTCCGCACCCATCGAGATCCCCTTTGCCTGCTCGTCCTACTAGATCTCTATGGCGGCATCGACGCTGTCGCCGAGGAGCACTCCCAGCAGGGCCCGGCCCTGCTCGGTGAGCGTGTACATCACCAGCCGCCCGTCGCGGCGGGAGGTTGCCAGGCCCGCATTGCGCAGCTGCCGCACGTGGTGGGAGACGAGGTTCTGCGCCTGCCCGACGATCCATGCCAGATCGCACACGCACAGCTCGTCGCCGGCTGCCAGCGCCGCCGCCACGTTCAGTCGCGTCGGGTCGGCCAGTCCCTTGGCCGCCGACGCCGCGGGCTCCAGCGAGCCCAGCGACGGCAGCCGTCCGCGGATCTCCTCGGCGTGCGGGAGATCCAGGCAGAGCAGGTCGCAGGAGTCGATACGTTCCCCGGTCACATCAATATCCTAACGCTCATTGATATGTGCTGGAAGGGGGCCCTGGCGCCAGCCGTGGACGGCTCGCACGCGCGGGGGCGGCACTGCATCCCAACATCATCGACCGGCCAGGCGCGACAGCGTCGTTCGCCGGAGGCGGCGGTGGCCCGTGCCACGGCACCCCACCGCTGGTTCACAGAGGATCAACGGTGTTCTGACAGCTCTCCGCGTTAGCTTCGTCGCCCTGCTCCGCTCCGCGTTGGTCGGCGGAGGCGACGAGAGGGACGTGTGTAAGACCGGCTGATCGAGAGCAGAGGGGCTGCTCGGTGGCTTCGACCGCTGGCGATCGGGCCGGCGCTGCTGGCGCGTATGGACACGCCCGCGTTCCAGGCGTGGCGCACGGTGTTCGCGGCGATCGCGGTGCAGGGGCTGCCGTTCATGCTCTTCGGCACGCTCGTCTCGGCGGCGATCAGCGCCTTCGTCCCGGCGTCGGTGTTCTCCCGCGTGCTGCCCCGCAATCCGGCGCTGGCGGTGCCGGTCGCGGGTGTGGCCGGTGTGGTGCTGCCTGGCGGCGAGTGCGCGTCGGTGCCGGTGGCGGGCAGTCTGATGGGGCGTGGGGTGGCTCCGGCGGCGGCGCTGTCGTTCCTGTTGTCCGCTCCTGCCGTCAACCCGGTGGTGCTGGTCGCGACGGCCGTGGCCTTCCCGGGCAGCCCGGAGATGGTGGTGGCGCGGCTCGTCGCCTCGCTGGCCGTGTCGGTGGCCATGGGGTGGCTGTGGATCGGCCTGGGCAGGCCCGAGTGGCTGCGGCTGCCCAAGCAGCCCACGCGGACGGCCTCGCTGAAGGGCGCGGCACGCTGGGAGGATTTCCGCCAGGAGCTGCAGCACGACTTCCTGCACGCGGGCGGCTTCCTCATCGTCGGGGCCATGGCGGCGGCCACCTTCAACATCGTCGTACCGCAGTCCGCGCTGGACGCCGTCTCCGGCTCGCCCTGGCTGTCGGTGCTGCTGCTGGCCGGCCTCGCCGTGGTGCTCGCGGTCTGCTCGGAGGCCGGCCGTTGCTCACCAGCGGGGGCGGGGTCCTCATCTTGAAGCGTTCTTCGGCTGCATGTACTTCGCGGCTATGCGGCCAGCGGAGGTCATCCATCTTCGGATCGATCAATGTCACTTGCCGAAGACTGGGTGGGGGATGCTCAACCTCTCGGGTGGGGTTGTCACGTCTGGCAAGGAGTGGACCGACGACGGTGAGGTGCACGAGGTGCACTCGCTCAAGCGCCGCGCGGTAAGCGCGACGCGGCCTGTTCCCATCCCGCCACAATTCGTACGCATGTTGCGTGCCCATGTGAAAGGTTTCGACGTGGCACCAGACGGCCGACTCTTTCGGAACCAGGCTGGCAATTACGTGGACGCTGCTGCCTATGGCATCACGTGGGCGCGGGCCCGGGCCCGGGAATATGCCCTGACGCGTACCGACCAGACTTCTCGCCTGGCCAAGCGACCCTACGACGTCCGGCATGCCGGGATCTCGTTCTGGCTCTACTCCGGAGTGGACCCGGCCGAGTGTGCCCGCCGCGCCGGTCAGAGCATCGAGGTTCTCTTCCGCCATTACGCCAAGTTCCTCGACGGCCTTCGAGGGCAGGCGAACCGCCTCATCGAGCAGTCCATGAACGAGTGGCAGCGTGTCAGCCAAGGTGACGCGCCCGAGGGCTGAATCGAGGGCTTGGTCCGTGACTGGTCCGGAAGAACTGGTCAGGAGGGGTACAGCAGTGGGAGGAACTGGGAGTTAGCTCGCAAGCCGGGCTCGGTCGAGAGCGGGCTGAGCGAAAGGCGCCTGACGGGTGAAAACCCAGGTCAGGCGCCTTTTTTCGTGCCTCTAGAAGAAGCCCAGCTTCTTCGGCGAGTACGACACGAGCAGGTTTTTCGTCTGCTGGTGGTACATGACGCCTGGCGTCGTGACCAGGGAAAATGAAGGTTTGGTCAGCTGTAGGTTGGGTGCTGGCCCGCCTATGGTCCGGATCTTGGTCTCGATTGACGTCGTGGGTGCGACCTCGAGTGAGGTTCTGGAGTCCACGGGCAAAGGGGATGCGCGACGGCGCTCAAGGTTGTAGCGAGCCCGGGGGCACGCGGCTCGTCGATGGAGGGCGACTCGTGGGCGGCTTCATGCAAGGTACGTAGCGCAGGCTGTTGCCCAAGGCGGACAGCCTCAATGAAGCTCGCTCAGCGGTCTCGGCGCACCTGGCGTGCACGCGGTAGCGTCCGCCTACGCGCGCAGGGCCGGTCCCGACGGCCCGGAGGGGGCAGAGGGGGAACGGTGGCACCGCGACCGGGTGGCGAGACGGACAAGTTCGGCAACCGCTACGAGGGAGCCTGGACAGTCAGACATGCCCTGTACGTACTGCTGGGCTCGGGCACGTCGCTCTGCGTCGAGCCGGGCGGACCGTTGGGCGAGGGGGTCGAGTTCGTCTACCGGCACGACCACGGGACGGAGGTGCACCAGGTCAAGCGGCAGAACCGCAACGCGAACAGCTGGAACGTGGCCTCCCTCCGCGACAAGGGAGTGTGGGAGAGCCTGCGTTCGCACGTCGAGGCGGGGCGGGCGTTTCATTTTGTCTCCGTGCTTCCTGCCCGTGCGCTCGACGAACTTGCCGACCGCGCCCGCCGCTCCGACGATCTTGCCGCCTTCCAGTCCGAGTGGCTGACGGACGAACTGAGGGGTCCGTTCGACGCCCTCGCCTCAGCCGACATCTACGGTTCGGCCGCGACCGCCTGGCTGATGCTGAGAGGGCTCCGCGTGGAGTGGCACGACGAACGGGACCTCGTGCACACCAACGCCGTCCTGGCCGAACGGGTCCTGGCCGGAGCTCCGGGCCGTCTGTCGGCACTCGCCCTCGGTCAACTCCTCTTCGACAACCTGGGCTCTACACTCGACGCTGCGGCCCTCACCGCCCGGCTGGCTCCGTACGGACTGCGGGGTGTTGTGCGGGCCGACGTCGCCGCAGTGTCCGACGCGGTGAGCACAGTGACGTGCCGGTGGGCGGGGAGTATTGAACGTACGCTGCTCAGGCCCACGATCCCCCGCGAGGAGGCCGCCAGCCTCGTGGCGGAGGTCGGCGACGGTACCCGGCGGCTCATTCTGCTGACCGGTACCGCGGGCGGCGGGAAGAGCGCGGTGCTGCACCAGGCCTTCACCGCTCTCGACGAGGCGGCCACTCCGGTTCTCGCCTTCCGTCTCGACCGCCTGGAACCTTTCGGCTCGACCCGCGAACTGGGGCAACGCGTCGGCCTGCCCATGTCCCCGGTCGGTGCCCTCGGCTCCGTGGCGGACGGGCGTCCCTGCATCCTCGTAGTGGACCAGCTCGATGCCGTTAGCATGGCGTCAGGACGCATCCCGGACACCTTCGACGCGGTGGCCGACCTGGTGGACGAGGCTGCGGCACATCCCGGCATGCGGGTGATCCTGGCCTGCCGCGCTTTCGACGCAGAGGCCGACGCCCGCATCCGCAGGCTCACCGCCCCGGACCGCTGCGCACGCGTCGAGGTCGGGCCGCTCTCCGACGCCCAGGTCGACGCGGCCGTCACCAGCATCGGCCTGGACGCCTCCCGACTGGCCCAGCCGCAGCGAGCGTTGCTGCGCTCACCGTTGCATCTCGTCCTCCTTGCCCAGGTGGCGGACAAGGAGGAGGCCCTCTGCTTCCACACCACCCGGCAGCTTTTCGACGCCTTCTGGGACACCAAACAGGTGGAGTGCGCCCGGCGTCAGCCCCCTGTGCGCTTCCACGACGCAGTCTCGGCCGTTGTAGCCGCCATGAGTGCGCGCCAGCGGCTGTCCGTGCCGTACAGCCTGCTCGACACGGACGACCTCGCCCCCAGCCGGAAGGTACTGGAGTCGGAACACGTCTGTCTGCGCGACGGCCGTCAACTGGCGTTCTTCCACGAGAGCTTCTTCGACTATGCCTTCGCCCGCGACTGGCTCCGGCGCGACGAGAGCCTGGTCGCCTTCCTCACCGGCGGGGAGCAGGAACTGTTCCGCCGCGGACAGCTTCGACAGGTGCTCGATCATCTTCGGGATCTCGATCCGGAACGGTTCATCGAGGAGATCGAGGCACTGCTGACCAGTTCGGATATTCGCTACCACCTGAAGGACTTGACCCTGGCCGTGCTGCGTGGGTTGGACGCTCCCACCGCTGTTGAGTGGGGTGCCATCGCACGTGTGCTGGACATGCGCCCTCCCTTCCGTGACCGCCTGTTCGACTTGGTCGGCCTACCTGCCTGGTTCCGTCGCGCGGACGACGAGGGAGTCGTTGAGAACTGGCTAGGCAGCGCCGACACACGAGAACAGGACCGGGCGGTAAGGTTATTGGTGGCGGTCGCTGACGCCTTACCCGACCGGGTGGCCTGTCTCCTGGAGCCGCACACCGCGGACTCTCGGTACAGTGCCTGGCTGGCCCAGATCGTTCCCCACGCCCGCCTCGCCGACAGCCGACAGCTCTTCGACCTACTACTCGACGGCGTGCGAGCGGGCCTCTTAAGCGGTGTCGAACATGCCCTCTGGGATCCGGCGGGCGACCTGGCGGCTGACGAACCCATCTGGGTGGTCGAGTTGCTGGGCGCACTGCTGGCGGAACGCCCAGACGCCCTCCGGCTGGACGATCGAGGCAGTGTGGCGGTGCTGCTGATCCGGGACCACGCGGCACTCCGGATGGTGACCGCCGCCGCCGTCGGCGCTCCGGAGGAGTTCTGCGTCCGGCTGCTGCCGGTCCTGCTGGCCGTCATGAGCCTGACCGCCTATTCGGCCCGTCCCGAACGGCCCGTCCACGATCGCCACTTCTGGCACCGCTATCCCGACGACGAGCCCAGCGACTTGGGCGACGCCTTGTTGCAGGGCGCGGCCGGCGCCCTGCGAAACACGGCGGGCCGGGACGCCTCGCGAACGCGTCAGCTTGTGGAACATCTGGCGAGCGAGCCGTACGAGGCGGCGCAGTGGCTGCTCTACCAGGCGCTGGCTGCGGCGGGACCCGCCCTTGCTCCGTGGTCCGCCGAGATCCTTCTTCAGGGCGGACACCGTCTGCTGTCCGGCTACTCAGAAAATGTGGTGTGGGGTGCGCGTGAGGTCCTCCGCGCCGTCGGTGGTGTCCTGCCCGACGACACCCTCGGGCAGCTTGAGGAGTCCCTGCTCCATCTGCGGCTTCCCCCGGATAGTGAACTCTCGCCCTGGCACGAGTTCACTCTGCTGACGGCCCTTCCCGAAGTCCGGCTCTCCGAGCGGGCGACGCGTCGGCTCGGCGAACTCCGTCGGCTCCACGGCGATCGACAGGCGCCGGACCAACCGGAGGGGGGCACGGGCGGGTGGGTCGGACCGCCCATCCCGTTGGAATCGGCCCAGCACATGACTGACGACCAGTGGCTGAGGGCCATGAGGAAGCACAGCCGGGACCGAACCGACTGGGCAACCAATATCGGCGGGGCCCGCGAGCTGTCCCATGTGCTGCGGAGCATGACGGTGGCGGACCCCGGCCGGTTCGCGCGGCTCGCCCTGCGGATCGACGCCGGGACACACCCGGCCTACGGTGCTTCGCTGCTCCTCGGCCTTGGGGAGGCAGAGCCGTACGACGACCCGGAGACTGTCTTCGCGGCGGTGCGCCACTTTGCCGACAGGGGCAGGCCGGCGCAGGACCGGTGGCTGGGGCACGCCCTGCGGAAGTACCTCGACCACGTGCCGCTCGACCTGGTGGAGGCGCTCCTGAGTCGCGCTCTCGATTCCGGTGAGCCGAGAGACGCCAGCGATCCGTCCGGCAGGCACACTTCCGGTGCGGGCGGGAGCGACGTGACGCGTGACCTGCTCACCGCCGGGATCAACACCGTACGGGGCAGTGCGGCCGAGAGTCTGGGTGATCTGCTCGTCCACGCCGCGGACGGGTCCCGCGCGGCCCTGGTCGTTCCCCACCTGGGTCGGCTGGCGGCTGACCCCTCCCTCGACGTCCGGGCTTGCGTGGCCCACGTGCTGCATGCAGCGATCGGCCACGACCGCCCGGCCGTGGCCGATGCCTTCGTCGTGCTGGTCCAGGCACCCGACGAGTTGCTGGCGTCACCCTACGTGTCTCGCCTGGCCGTTGCCCTGATGCACGGAGATCCGGCGGCGGCCGGACCGCTGACAAAACGGATGCTGCACTCCCCGGTGACGCCGGTGCGCCAGATCGGTGGGCAGATAGCCGCGCTGGCCGCGATGGAGTGGGAGATGCCGGACCTACTGGCGAAGGTGCTCGCCGGGAATGACACGGCGCAGCGGCAGGGAGCGGCAGACGTGTGTGCCCGGCGCCTCCTGAACACCGGTGACGCGGCGCTCGCCCACCACGCGCTCGTCCTGTTCTTCCACGACTCGGAGGAGGACGTGCGGGAAGCCGCTGCTGCGGTGGCCGACGCCTTGCGTGGCCGACGTCTGGGGCCCTACCGCCGGACGCTGACTGCACTGATCGACTCCCGCGCCTTCGAGCCCGCCCTGTCGCAGCTGCTGATCACACTCGAACATGCCCCTGATCGGGTCGATGAACTGGTGCTGACGTGCGTACGGCGGTTTGTCACGGTGTTCGGAGCCGCCTCGGCCGACTTGGCCCGCAGCGCCGCGGCCGACGCCCGCCACATCGGTCGCCTGCTGGTCCGCGCTTATGTCCAGGCCACCTCACCGGCGCGCCGGTCCGAGATCCTCGACCTCCTGGACCGGCTGCTGCTCCTCGGGTCCTACGGTGTGGCTGAGGCGATCAACGACTCCGACCGGAGCTGAACTTCATCTGCTCTTCCCGGTCCCGTCCCGCAGGAAGTAATGGGAGACGCTCCGGTCGTGCGCCGCCGCGCGCCCCGGCGTGCGTCCGGGCGCACCGGTGGACCGGGCGGAAACGTCGCCGCTGAGGTGGCCGAGTGCTGTGCTGTGCAGATGATGCACGGCTCGAACCCCAACGGTCGCGCGGCCTTTCTCGACACGTTGTCACCCGAAGCACGCGCGGCCTTCGCCCGGCTCGGTGCTCGACGCCGCTACGCCGTGGCAGACGTACTCATCCATGAGGGCGACCACACACAGGAGCTGGTGGTCCTCCACAAGGGCCTGGTGAAGGTGACCGCCCGGCTGGACGATGGCCGGGTGTCCCTCATGGACATCAGGATCGCCGGGGACGTCGTGGGCGAGGTGGCGGCGATGGGCGTCGGACCGCGATCGGCCACGGTCACGGCCTGTGGCGATGTGGTCGCCGCTGTTGTCCCGAGACCTGAGCTGGAGGCCTTCCTCCGTGCCCATCCCGAGATGTCGCTGTCGCTCATTGAGATGGTCTGCGGCCGACTGCGCCGATCCGATCGCTTGCGGCTCGAACTTCGTGGATACCCGGTCCCGGTCCGACTGGCGCGCGTCATCGTCGAACTTGCCGAGTCGTACGGGCAGCCCAGGCAGATGCTCAAGGGGCTCGACTGGAACAGGCTGCGCATAGATGTGAATTTGTCGCAGTCGGAGTTCGCCGCGCTCACCGCATCCACCACGCACACCGTGCACAAGGCTCTCGCCCAGCTACGGAAGGACAAGATCATCACCACCGGGTGTCGGCAGACATCCATCGAGGACATGGCCCGCCTGCGTAAGGCAGCCCGGCTGGCTGTGCCGGGCATCTAGGTCATGGCAAGTAAGCCGCATTAGTGCGGCTTACTTGGCTGCTCCCGCACCTTCCTCCCACAGTTGGCGTGCACTGCACCCAACCCCTTTTGGAAGGTGGCGAGTTGTCATGAATGAGATCTCTCCTTCCCGGCCGCCCGACGGCCTGGCACACCGCCGGCTGTGCCTGGCCGCGGATGTGGAGCAGTACAGCCGTCTCGACACCCGGATGCAGGCGGCCGTCCAGTCAGAGCTGGTCCGGATGCTGGACGAGGCGGCGGCGCTGACCCGGCTGGACCGGGCCGCCTGGAAGCGTCAGCCGCAGGGCGACCTGGAGTTCGCCGTTCTCCCCGAGGCCACGCCGGAGGACGCCGTGCTGGGCCCCTTCGTCCATCACCTCGCGGTCCGCCTCAGGGACCGGAATGCCCGCTCGGCCGCCCAGCGGATCAGGCTGCGGATGGCCATGGACATGGGCGTGGTCGCGGACGCCGCCCTCGGCCACGCCGGCCCGGCCCCGGTCGCCGTGGCACGCTACGTCAACGCACCCCAGCTCCGGGCCGTACTCGCCACCCTCACCGCGGCGGACCTCGCGGTCATCGTGTCGGACCAGCTGTACCAGGATGTCGTGCGGTCCGGGCGGCCGGGCCTCGACCCCGCGCAGTACGTGCGGGCCCATGTACGGGTGAAGGAGTTCGGCGGCTACGGCTGGATCCGCGTGCCGGGCCACGCGCCGGACGACGTGCGGTCGGCCGCGGCGCAGGAGCAGGAGCCGACACCGGAGCCCCAGTCGGACGACGACGCCCCGAGCCGGATGCCCCTGTCCCAGTACGTCCACCAGGGTGCCGCCGTCGGCCGGGACGTCGTAGGCGGTCTCACCGTCGGCCTGCCTGTGCCACCTCCGCCGACCGGCCCCGGGCTCGCCCTGTGACGGCCCCCCACCAGGCCCAGTCCTGGCGCGAGCGGGGCGACAGCCAGTGGGCGGACTACGGGGTGAATGTCGGCCACGCGGTGTACGGCGGCATTCACTTCCACCCGCCCGTCTCGCCCGCCGCACGGTCCCGGCGTCGGAACGGGACAGCGCAGCCGGCCCGCATGGCGTGGCACGCGGCCGTTCGGTCGGCCCTGACCGACCTCGCACGTGCCTGTGAGGGAGTCGCCGCTGCACTGGCACACCTCCGGCCCGAAGAGGCCGGAAAGGAGAAGAGATGACGGCGACCGGACCCGGGGGCGTTTTCACCCGGATCGACCAAGGCGTCCTCGGACTGCCCGGCGGCGCGTGGCCGTCCCTCACAGTGCACGTCGGCTCCTGTGCGGTCCTGCTCTCCCCGGAGGAAAGCAGGAGGGCGCTCTACGGACCGCGACGGGACGCGGTGCTGGGCGCGGCCGTCTGGCGACAGGCAGTCACCCAGGCCCGGCGGGAGCCGCCCAATGGCGACGGCACCGGACGGCTGCTCGTGGTCTGGCTGGCCCTCCCCGGGCTGTACCGGAACTTGCACCGGATCCTGCGCCTGTGGCGGATCGACCGGGCGGACCTGGAGGCGGAGGCCGTGCTGGCCGTGCTCGCCGCCCTCGACGTGGCGGACCCGGACGGTCCGGACACGGGCGGCCGCATGATCAAGGAGGCGGTCAATCAGATGTGGGCCTATGCGAAGAGCGTCACCCGCGAGGTCCCCGTCGTCGACGTCGGCGCCTTCGCCGAGTCCCGTAACGCCACTGCCTCCTTGGAGGAACGGGCCCTTCCGCCCGAGGGATGGGAACTGCACATCACGCCCCCGCCTCGCCGCGAGGGTCTGTACGCCACGCTCCGCTTCGCTGAACCATGCCCCCGGCAAGGCGGCCGGCGCACCGGTACCCGCCTGCCTGACCTGGTGTTCCGGGCCCGCCGCCACGAGGAGGCAGACCTCATCGGCACGCTGGTCCTGCGCCCCGCGGGAGCCCGGCGATGAGCGGGCGGTCCGGACCACCGCTGGGCTTCGCGGAAGCCTTCGACCTGCCCCTGAGCGTCGATCTGCGCACAGCCGCCCGCGCCTTCGGCATCTGCCCCGCGACGGCGTACAAGCTGATCCGGCTCGGCGCATTCCCGTGCCCCGTGCTGCGGGTCGGCGGACGCTACCGCATCCCCACCGCGTACCTGCTGCGCACCCTCGGCATCGAGGAGCGGCCGGTGTACGCCGTCCCCCTGGAGGACGACGCCCCGCCCGTCGCTCGGCTCGACGACACCCGCCCCCACACATCGGAGGTTCCCGCATGATCACGTCACAGACGCTCCGGCAGGAGTCCGACCAGCCCCGGAGGTGTTTCGTCGTCGGGCCCATCGGCGACCCGCACGCCGCGCACG
The DNA here is from genome assembly GCF_042653945.1 of Streptomyces vulcanius. Taxonomy (NCBI): domain Bacteria; kingdom Bacillati; phylum Actinomycetota; class Actinomycetes; order Kitasatosporales; family Streptomycetaceae; genus Streptomyces; species Streptomyces vulcanius. The sequence goes on from NZ_JBHSFK010000041.1 coordinate 97,685, forward strand.
GCAGCCCCGAGCGTGAGGCGTACGAGCACCACCTTGGCATTTTCGAGCAGGTGATCGCCCCCGCCTGCGAGAAGTACGGCATCACCGCCGTGCGTGCTGACGGCATCGCGCACGCCGGTGACATCAATGAGCAGATCTGTCGGCACGTGGTCGAGTCCTACCTGGTCGTCGCGGACGTCAGCGGCGGCAACCCCAACGTGATGTACGAGCTGGGGCTGCGGCACATCACCGGCAAGCCGACGATCCACATCGGGGAGGCCGGGCAACTGCCCTTCGACATCGCTTCGATCAGGACCATCCGCTACCAACGGACGCGCAGTCATCTGGCCGGAGCGTGCAAGGAGATCGAGAGCGCCCTGGAGGCGGGGCTCCGCGACGGCTTCGAACTCCTCACACCGGCACGGGTGCTGCGCGGACTCCAGACCGGTGACGGACCGGCCTCCGCCTCGGAGGTCGGCGATGGGGAGAACGCGGAGGATGAGGACTCGCCCGGTCTGCTCGACGACTTCGCGGTGATCGAGGACGGGCTGGACGAGACGACCGCTGACATGGAGACGATCACGAGGACGATCGAGACGATCGGAGTGCTGACTGAGCGCTCTGGCACCGAGATGCTCGAACTGGCCCAGGCGAACGCTCCCGCGAGCGCGCGGCTCGCCGCCGTCGCCCGGTACGCGGAGATGATCAGCGCACCCGCGGGCGAACTGAACATAGTCGCCGCCGCGTTCGGGGAGCGGATGGTGAACCTGGACAGTGGGGTGCGGGCCGCGCTGGGGCTCATCGAGATGACGCCACCCAACGAGCGAGGCGAGGGAACGGAGGCGTTCCTGGAGCAACTGATCTCGCTGGATGAGGCTGCGCAGGACGGTCTGGCACAGATCGGCTCCTTCGGCACCTCAGCGGGCACCATGGTCCGGGTGAGCCGGCACCTCCGTAAGCCGGTGAGGGAGATCTCCTCCGCGGTGACCCAACTGACCGTCGCCATCACGAGGATGGGGGAGTGGTCGGCCAAGGCCCGCGTGCTGGCTCGCAGTGACACCGCATGACACTGCCTCGCAGGGACCCGGACCTCCTCAGAGGCCCGGGTTCTGTGTTCTCACGCAACTGCTCGCACACACATTGACGGGCCGCTGCCGGCCGATCCACCTGCGGTCCTGTCCTACAGCGGAGTTGAGGGCGCAGCTCTTGCCGCAGCAGAAGATGTCGTCCAAGGCGGCGCCGATACATTGCTGTGGCCGTCGGGGATGATGGTGACCCCCGGTAGAGGATCGCGTTCACGATCTTCCGCATGTCGTAGGCACCCTGGTGGCCGCTGACCGAGCGGTGCCGGTCCTTCCACGCGGTGATCACCGGCTCGATCAACAGGTCGCCTCGTTGCTCTGCGAAGGTCCGCGCGCTGGTCGAAAAAGGTATCGCCAACCTCAAGTCCTGGCGACTTCTCCGCAAGCTCGGCTGCTCGACTACCGGATCACCTGCCAACTCGTACCCTCACCGATCCGGCGACTCCCAGCCGGAGCACCTGCCGGGGCGCAGGCGAGCACGCGAGGCATGCACGGTGCTGCAACGCGCCACCACTTCGGCTGAAGATGCACTGCCCGGGACGGATGCTTTCCCGATATTCATGAAGGCTGGGGTGGGAAACGGGGGGTTCCGATGCTGCTCGTTGTGGCATTACTGGTGGTCGGAGGCACGGCGCTGGTGTCGCGCTGCGGCGGCCCGACAGCATTCCACCGGCCATGTCGCCGCAGACGCAGGGGGCTGTTCGCGCGCTGCCTGAACAGTAGCGGCAGCCGCCCTGTCTGCCCGCAACGATGTTGCCCAGCCGCGGTATCACTTCTCTCCCGCACGCTTCATGGCGGCAACGCCAGAGCCTATCACTGCCTGGATAGGGCTCCAGCGGTCGAGCCCGGCTTCCCGCATGATCAACACCGGATCGCGCGGATCCTTCCGAGGACGTCCCGTCGCCACTCAGCCTCCCTCTGCATTGCCCGCTTCGGGGGGAGAGGATCGCACGCGGCACTGACAACGGCCTTGCCCATGCCGGGAGCTTGGGGGCGGGCTGACTTCGCGGCGGCCTTCCTGCTCAGCCATTTCTGCTGTCTTCTCTCGACGGTTCGGGCGCTGCCTCCGGGCCTCGGGCGGGTCGCTGCGCCTATGAGAGGGCGGCTCGTGGGGGTAACGTCCTCCGGCGCAATTTGGTCCGCGACTGGTCCGAGTAGAACTTCATTGGGCGCCGGAGAGTAACGAGAAGAACCCGACTGGTTGCATTGGGTAGCTATCGTGTCGGGTTGCCTGGAGTGTAACGATGCCTTCAGGCAATCGACTTCAGGCTCTAGAAGAACCCAAGTTTCTTCGGACTGTATGAAACAAGAACGTTCTTCGTCTGCTGGTAGTGCTCGAGCATCATCTTGTGGGTCTCGCGGCCGATTCCCGACTGCTTGTAGCCGCCGAAAGCCGCGTGGGCCGGGTAGGCGTGGTAGCAGTTCGTCCAGACGCGGCCCGCCTGGATGGCGCGGCCCGCGCGGTAGGCCGTGTTGATGTCACGGGTCCATACGCCGGCCCCGAGACCGTACAGGGTGTCGTTGGCGATCTTGATGGCGTCGTCGAAGTCGTCGAAGGAGGCCACCGAGACCACCGGGCCGAAGATCTCCTCCTGGAAGACACGCATCCGGTTGTCGCCCTCGAAGATGGTCGGCTGGACGTAGTAGCCGCCCTTCAACTCACCGTCGTAGTCGGCACGTTCGCCGCCGGTGAGGACCTTGGCGCCCTCCTGCCGGCCGATGTCGATATAGGAGAGGATCTTCGACAGCTGCGCGTCGGACGCCTGGGCGCCGATCATCGTGTCGGTGTCGAGAGGGTGCCCGGGCTTGATCAGTTCGGTGCGGGCGACGGCCGCCTGAAGGAAGTCGCCGTAGTTGCCGCGCTGGATCAGACCGCGGGAGGGGCAGGTGCACACCTCGCCCTGGTTGAGCGCGAACATCGTGAAGCCCTCGAGGGCCTTGTCGCGCAGGTCGTCGTCCTTGTCCCACACGTCGTCGAAGAAGAGGTTCGGGGACTTGCCGCCCAGCTCCAGCGTCACCGGCTTCAGGTTCTCGGCGGCGTACTGCATGATCAGCCGCCCGGTCGACGTCTCGCCGGTGAACGCCACCTTCGCCACCCGCGGGCTGGACGCGAGCGGCTTGCCCGCCTCCTCGCCGAAGCCGTTGACGATGTTCAGCACGCCCGGCGGCAGCAGGTCCGCGACCAGGCTCATCCAGTAGTGCAGCGAGACCGGGGTCTGCTCGGCGGGCTTGATGACCACCGCGTTGCCCGCCGCGAGCGCCGGGGCGAGTTTCCACGCGGCCATCAGGATCGGGAAGTTCCACGGAATGATCTGCGCGACGACCCCGAGCGGCTCGTGGAAGTGGTACGCCACCGTGTCGTCGTCGATCTCGCTGAGCGCGCCCTCCTGCGCCCGCACCGCTCCCGCGAAGTACCGGAAGTGGTCGATGGCCAGCGGGATGTCCGCCGCCAGCGTCTCGCGCACCGGCTTGCCGTTCTCCCAGCTCTCCGCGACCGCGAGGGGCTCCACATACGCCTCCATACGGTCGGCGATCTTCAGCAGGATGTCCGAGCGCTCGGTCGCCGACCGCCGCCCCCAGGCCGGTGCGGCGGCGTGCGCCGCGTCGAGCGCCCGCTCCACGTCCTCCGCCGTACCGCGTGCCACCTCGGTGAAGGGCTGCCCGTTCACGGGGGACGGGTTCTCGAAGTACTGCCCACGGGCCGGCGGCACGTACTCGCCGCCGATGAAGTGGTCGTAACGCGCCTGGTAGGAGACGATCGCGCCCTCGGTGCCGGGCGCCGCGTAACGGGTCATGCCGGTGTGCCTCCCTCAGCAGGGCCGCCCGCCGTTGGACGGCTCTGCCCGGGAGGCTATGGACGCGGACGTTGCAACTACGTTGCGCTGGACCCCGTATGCCTCAGAAGTGAGTCCAGCCGGCCGGTGCCGCGAGCTCCGCCTCCAGTGCCGTCAGACGCGCCCGCACCGCGGCCGACGGGCGCGCCGCCGCGAGCGCCCGCCATATGTCGGGGTCGTCCTCACCCCACGGCGCGTGCGCCCAGTCCGTGAGGAGGTCGGGGTCCCGGCCCGCGATCAGCGCGGCGCGCAGCTCGTCGGCGAGGCGCTGTCTGAGCCACACCACCGCGGGGGCCTGCGAGGCCGGCAGCAGGGGTCCGGTGTACGCCGTCAGGGCCCCCGTGACCGCACCGGCCGCCAGCCGCCGCTCGACCACCGACACGTCCGACTCCAGCGGCACGGTGAGCCGGTAGGGGCGGGACGCCAGCAGCCCGGGGCCGAGCACCCCACGCAGCCGGGCCAGTTCGGCCCGCAGCGTCACCGGGGTCACCGACTCGGCCTCGTACAGCGCGCACAGCAGCTCGTCGCCGGTCAGGCCCTCCGGGTGACGGGCCAGCAGTACCAGGATCTCGCTGTGCCGACGGCTCAGCCTGAGCGTCCGGCCGCCGGTGACCAGGAGGGCCTCGTCCCGGCCGAGCGCGGTCAGCTCGAACGCCCCGGCCTCCGGCCGTTCGGGAGCGAGCAGCGCCAGCTGGGACTCCGCCGCCCTGGCGACAGCCTGGACGAAGCCCAGGCTGTGCGGGTGGGCCAGGCCGTTGCCGCCGGTGATGTCCACCGCGCCCAGCACCCGCCCGGTGCGCGGGTCGTGCACCGGGGCGGCGGCGCACGTCCACGGCTGGACCCGCCGGATGAAGTGCTCCGCCGCGAACACCTGCACCGGCCGGTCCAGTGCCACCGCCGTGCCCGGGGCGTTCGTCCCGACCGCGGTCTCCGACCACCGGGCACCCGGCACGAAGTTCATCCGCCCCGCCTGTCGCCGTGTCGCCGCGTGCCCCTCGACCCACAGCAGCCTGCCGTGCGCGTCGCACACCGCGAGCAGATGCTCGCCGTCGGCGGCGAAGGTGCCCATCAGCTCCCGGAACAACGGCATCACCCGGGCCAGCGGATGCTCCGACCGGTAGGCACCGAGATCGCCGTCCGTCAGCTCCACGCTCGCCGTGCCGTCCGGGCCGACTCCCGCGCGCGCCGAACGCCGCCACGAGTCGGCCACTACGGCCCGCACCGGCCTCGGCACCGTCCCCGCCTCGGTGAACGTCTGGTGCGCCCGGCGCAGGACCCGCACACGCTCGGCGGGATCGGCCCCCGGCTCCAGGGCGATCCAGGGATCGTTCGGCAACTCGCCCTCCCGGAAGACGCTGTGGCTGGGGATCCCTCGGCTGGGGACTCTTCGGCCGGGGACTCTGCGGTTGGAGACTCTTGGGTCGGAGACTCTTCGGTTGGGGGACATCGTCACTCCGGGTGCGGAGGCCGACAACCGTTCCGGCAGATTTCAGACGGAATTGACGAGTCTCATGTAACGGGCCCAGTCCCAGTTCGGACCCGGATCGGTGTGGTCGGTGCCCGGCACCTCGTAGTGCCCGATGATGTGCGCACGGTCCCTGGAAATGCCGTACCGCTCGCACACCGAGGCCGTCAGCCGGGCGGACCGCTCGTACAGCGCGTCGGTGAAGTACGCCGGACGGTCCACCCATCCCTCGTGCTCGATGCCGACGCTGCGCGTGTTGTACTCCCAGTTCCCCGCGTGCCAGGCGATGTCGGACTCGCGCACGCACTGCGCCACATGACCGTCCACGGAACGCACCACGTAGTGCGCCGACACCTTCTTCTTCGGGTTCTGGAAGACGGCGAGCGTCTTGGTGTACTCGGTCTGCGTGACATGGATGACCACCCGGTCGACGCGATGGCTCGCGGGACGGTCGGCCGCCGTGCGGTTCGACGGGTTCGCCGGCTGCCAGTCGGCGAACGGGTAGTCGACGGCCCGGGGTTCGGCGCCCGCCCGCGCGGCCGGGAGCAGCGCGTACGGCACGGCGGCGAGGAACGCGCCTCTGAGGATCCAACGGCGGTCGGGGCGGGGGCTCGACGGAGCGTTCGGCTGGTTCATCGGCTCAGCGCCGCCGCCGTCTCGCGCAGCCGCGCGTGCACTCCGCGATGCGTCTCGCGGGCCGGGAGCCACTCCTTGCGGAGCTTGGCCACACAGGTGTAGTTGGTGTCGCACACGTTGGCCAACGGCGACTCCACGGCCTGGGTCGCGAACTGGTAGGCGTCCAACTCGCTGAAGCCGTAGTCCCGTACCAGCCACCGCACCAGGTCGAGCTGTGAGATACGGAACGCGTCCTCCAGGGGACGGGCCGAACCCGTCGAGACGATGTGCGTGTCCGACTCGATGCGCGGCCAGGGAGTGGCCAGCCCCTTCAACAGCTCCACGATCACCACGGTGTTCATCGCGCACTCGGAGGCTGGAATCAGGCGTATTTTAGAAGTACGGCCGAACGCGGCCCGCACCGGCCCAGGAGGGGATCATGAAGAACCAGCCAGCGCAGCACCAGCCGCACCGTGTGGTGCCCATTCCCGGATGCCGGCATGAGGAGTCGGGCTGCTCCCTGGGCCAGTGCGCCGACTGCAGCGTCACCGTCGAGGTTGCAGTCCTCGTCACCACCCCGTGCCGTGGCTACGACGCCGAGGACGAGTCATGATCGCCACCACAAACGCCCCGCTCCGCGCCGTGATTTACACCCGCCTGAGCAACGACCCGCGCGGCGACGGAGTCAACGTCGCCGCCCAGGAGGAGGCATGCCGCAAGCTGGCCGCCAGCCTCGGCATGACGGTGCTCGCACCGGTCCTCACCGACAACGACCGCTCCGCCTACTCCGGCAAGCCGCGCCCCGGCTTCCAGCGCCTGATGGCCATGCTCGCCGACCGCGAGGCGGACGCAGCGATCGTCTGGCACGCCGACCGCCTGTACCGTCAGCCGCGTGACCTTGAACCCCTGGTCGACATCGTCGAGAAGACCGGGCAGCGGATTCACGCCGTCACGCACGGCCAGCTGGATCTGTCCACGCCGACCGGCGTCATGCTGGCCCGTATCCTGGCGGCCGTGAACGCGCAGTACGTCAGTCACGCCATCGAGAACATGAAGGCCCGCAAGGACACCAACCGCCGGGCCGGGGTCCACCCCGGCGGCCCCCGGCCGTTCGGGCTCAAGGCCGTCAAGCGGCACGCCCCCGGCGAGGCTCCCCAGGTGCCGCAGGTCGACCCGCGCGAGGCGAGGCTCATCCGTGAGGCCGCTGATGCTCTCCTCGCGCACACCGCCGACCCCGAGACCGGCCTCAGCCTCACAGGCGTCTGCCGCGCGTGGAACGCACGCAAGGTCACCACCCCGCGCGGCAACCCGTGGACGGTCTCGGCCCTCAAGAAGGTGATGACCTCGGCCCGCGTCGTCGGTCTCATCGAGTTCGAAGGCGAGACCGTCGGCCCCGCCTCGTGGGAGCCGATTCTCGACCGCACCACGTGGCAGGCACTGCGCACGGTTTTGCGCGACCCGGCCCGCAGCGCGCACCTGAGCGACGGCCACGGCAACCGGACGCCCAAGTACCTGGGCAGCGGGATCTACCTGTGCCCCTGCGGAGGCACCGTCAGCCCCGGCGGTTCGCGCGTCGGCCAGCACCCCCGGTACCGCTGCGCCACAGGTGACGCGCGTCATGTGAGCCGCAGGGCGGACCTGGTTGACGACCTGGTGGAGCTGACGGTTGTCGCCCGCCTCGCCCGGCCGGACGCCCGGGCCGCGTTCTCAGCGCCTGCCGCGCCTGCCCTGGCACAGCCGTCCGCCGACGAGCTGAACGCCCGTCACGCGGCGCTGACGGCCCGCCTGGAGGCGCTGGCGGACGCCTTCGCGGACGACGACGAGGCGGACCCCGTGGAGTACCGGTCCGCGTCCAGGAAGCTCAAGGAGCGCATCGCCGCCGTCGAGCAGCGGCTAGCCGACGCCCAGAGCCAGGCCGCCGCCGCCCGCGAGCCCGGCCCACTGGATGACATCGACATTCCGGAGCTGGCCCGCCGCCATGCCGCCGACCCCGAGGACGCGCTGACCTGGTACCGCGAGACGTACAGCCTGGAGCGACGGCGGAAGATCCTTAAGGTGCTGGCCGTGGTCACCCTGGTCCCCGGCAAGCAGGGACGCCCCCCGGGCTGGAAGCCGGGGACGCCGTACTTCGACCCCGACAGCGTCCAGGTCGACTGGGCCTGACCTGCCACGCACACGACGGCGCCCTGCCGGGACTCAACTCCGGCAGGGCGCTGGGCTGTTCGGGCGCCTACCTGTTCCAGTGGCAGTCGCACTTGCAGCGCGGCAGGAGAATGATCCCGTTCGAGTGCGGCAGTGGGATGTCCCGGGTCCGGCGGCAGTCCTTGTGCAGTCCCCGGTACTCCGCCCGCTGGGCGAGCGCGCTCGGCCGACAGCGTCACTTCGTCCGTGGCGGCCACCGGACCGTCGCCTTCCGCGCCCGACACCGGGGACACATGCACGCCGGATAGCCCAGTTCCTTTGGCTGGAGGCGTTCCGGGTCTCCGGTTCCCACCTCGTAGCGCGAGACAACCGCCGTGCGCCGCCCCTCCTGGTCGATCTTGTACACCTCGATGGTCATTGCTATGGCACTGCTCCCGACGCTCCTGTGACTGTCCGTCACAAAAGCCTCGGGTGCGCTGGGCGAGCGGACCAAGTCCGCGTTCATGGTGGTCGCGTACGCGTCCACCATTCCCCGTCCGAAGATCAGCCACGGGTGGGCCCAACCGTCGCCCAGCCGCCGGGCCGCCTCGTCGGCGGTGCCTCAGTGACGTCCGGGTCGTGGGGCGGCCGAAAGGCACGCGGGGGCTCACGGCGCCGCTATACCGGTGCCGGAAGACGAAGCACCTGGCGCGCGGTACGGAACCGATCGACCTCACCGTCGAGGAGTACGTGATCCGGCGCCTGTCGCGCTCCGACGCCGTCGGCCTCCTCGTCGACGAGACCTCACCGAGGACGGAGGAGCTGCGGGCTAAGGCCGTTGCCTTGCGGTCCCGAATCAGGTCCCTGACCGGCGAGTTCGCGGATGACGACGATGCGGACGCCGCCGAATTCAGGGCCGCTACCCGCAGCATCAAGGCCGGGCTGGCTGACGTCGAGGCGCAGATGGCGCACCTGCAGCGGGCGCGTGTCCTGCTGGACATCGTGACCGCCGAAGATCCCGCCAAGGCATGGAAGGATCTGATGCTGGACCGGCAGCGCGCGGTGGTCGCAACGCTGGCCACGGTGACGCTCGTGCCCGGCCGTCCGAGCAGGGCGCAGTTCGATCCGCGATTCGGTACGGTTCGAGGATGTCGGCGAACTGGAGGTTGGCGGCGAGGACGTCGAGGAGGCCGTCACCCGCCGGGGCTGCCACATGGTGGGCCGTGCTCGACGGGGCGCGGGCGTGGTCAGGCCGAACCGCTTTTCTCCCGGTCCTGTTTCTCCTGTGCCATGAGCGAGCTCCTTGACCTGGGTGCGGTCTTCGTCGTCGCCGATGATGTGCGCCTCGCGAGCAGCCACAATGGGTTGTAGCCACCTCCGGAGTTGGTCCAGCCGCTCGATGTGCTGGATGGACTGGCCCCTGTCGGTTTCGTGCTGGAACACCGGCCTGGTGGGGGCCGCTTCTAGGCGGCGATCGGCTTCGACTCGGTCGGCTTGGGCCGGAGCAGGGCTTTCAGGCGGTCCCGCTGCTCGGGGGTGAGTGCGGGTGCCTGGTCGGCCAGTTCCTGGGCGTAGCGCCGAATGTCTGCGATCTCCGCAGCGGTCAACGCCATCAGGCTATCTTCTGGTCGTGCCCGAACATGTTGCCCGCCTTATGTAGAGTGAACTGAATGCCTATCGGTGCCCTATTGAAACACGAGTCGGAGTACCACTCAATAGGTAGTCGACTCGGATTCGATGGGTGCCATGGTGCGGAGCATGCGCAGTACTAGCTGCGACGACAAGGCTGGCCTGAACTTCTTCCCCGAGATGTAGCTCTTCTGGCGCATGTGACGACGGCCGAGAGCTATGTGGCAACCCACCTGGAGGCCGCGCCGAGCGCGCCTATGATCGGTGCATGCCGTCATCCCTTCCCACGTCCCTTGCTGTGTCCGACGCCATCACCCACTACCGCCAGCTGCGCGAGCTGACCGTCGACGAGCTGGCCTATGTGCTCGGGATGCTCGATCACCCGATCTCGGCCGACGCCCTCGCGGAGATGGAGCGATGTGCTCGTCCTGTGACTGTCGACGACCTCGTCGCGATCTCCTATGCGCTCGACACGACCCCCGCGGTGCTGCTGTCGCACATTCCCATCGACATGCCGGAACCCGAGGGGCCCCTGGCTACCGGGCTCCCCTGTGACGTCGACCAGACCGAGCTCCGTGCCTGGCTCGAAGGAAAGACCACGCTCGACCGCGAGTCGCGGGTGAGCTGGTGGAAAGAGCGACTCGCCCGCCTCAGGGTCCGGTCGGCGCACCACGAGGAGCAGCTGCAGGGTGCGTACGCGGAGCTGCGCGAGCTCGGTGACCTTGCGCTCCAGGAAGCGGACGCCCCGCCGGTGCAGCGTCTTCAGTGGCGCATTCAGGACGGCGAGCATGCGCTCAATCAGTCCGAGGTTGCACTGGCGCTGACTGAGCATCGACTCGGCAACCTTCAAGAAGACGCCTGACAGCTGAGTCCTAGCCAGTCAAAGTCACCTATCCACAGACGACTTTGACTGGCTTTCTGTCGTTGGGTGGTACATCCGGTACATCAATCTGGAATACTGATAGTGGACTTGTGAATGCCTTCGCAAGTGCTGATGTACGAGAAGAAAGCTCGGACGTCGGTCAGGTGGTCCTCAAGGGGGCCAGCTTCGGCTCCCGGGCGTGGTCGGGATCCGGGTCCCGGGGATGCAGTGTGGAAGTGCGGAGCCGAGACGCTGGTTTCTGGAAGAGAGCCCTACCTGGACACGCAGGGCTGAACGAGAGGAAGCGGGGGCGATTATGACTGAGGATCAGCCTCGGTTACCCGAGCAGCCGGCACAGGGCCATGCAACAGCATCACAGGCCGTGCCGCCGCGACCACAGGTTCCGCCCGTTGTCACGGCCGAGCAGTGGGCCGCCGGGTTCCAGCAGACGCATCACCGCGAGCCGACGATGTCCGAGTACCAGGCCGCCGTTCATGCCGGACTGATCGCTCCCGAGCGCCGGCCTCGCGATCCGTCGATGCAACTGATGGCCGACGGAGCCAAGCAGGTCGTCAACGGTGCTCAGGACTTCTTCAACACCAAGGTCGTGCCGGCCGTCGAGAACTCTGGAGCCAAGGAGTTCCTCGGCAGCCGCGTTGCCCCGGCCGCACTGGGCGCCGCGCGCTCGATGCGGCAGAGCACCTCGCGTTCGGGACTCAAGCTGAGAGGGCTGGCCACCTTCATCCTTCCCGCCGCGGCGTTCCTGGCGATCATCTCGCTGTTCATGCCGGCCGCTTCAGCCGTGGACTTCTCGGTCAACTACTTCATGGGCCCCGTCAGCGGCACCCGCTACACCTCCGTCGGGGCGGGCGTGGTGCTCCTGGCACTGCTGTCGGTCGTGAAGCCGGCGACAGCAGTCCTCATCCTGCTGTCGCCGCGTCAGACGCCTGCGATTCCGCCGATGCCACCAGCCCGGCCTCCACAGAGCTGACCCAAACCGACCATCCAGAACAAACAAAGGAAGAACACCATGAAGACCACCAGGACCGCACGTGCGACGCGGACCAGGATCGCCGTGTCCGCCGCGGCTCTGGCCGGGGGCGCGCTCATGGTCACCGCCTGCGGGGGGAGCAGCGATGCTGCTTCCTCGCAGAGCCCCAGCAGCAGCCAGGCCTCCAGCTTCGACGGTGCCTACATCTCCATCACCGACGGGGCGCGCGGCGGCATCGCAGCCGTCGAAGGCCACAAGATCACATACATCAACGTCACCGCCGGCGACCAGCAGTGCCAGCTGACCACGAAGGCCCTCGACGACTTCAAGCACGGCTCGATCGTCAAGGACGGCACGACCGACAAGGGTCAGTACCAAGTTCTCTCGATCGGCACGATCAACGACAGCCGGACCAGCGTGCTCTGGGACGACGTCAACGGCTCCGACCAGACAGGCACTGACCCGGGATCCGGCTCGATCTCGATGTCGAACAGCATGATCACGCTTGGGTACACCTTCGCCTATTCGATCGACCAGGTACAGCTCATCCCCGCCGACAGTGACCAGGCGAAGACCTTGATGGCCAAGGACTGCGACCAGCACAGCTGATTGCCGCACCACCCAGGCAGCACAGAACCCTTGGGCATCACGTCCGACTGCACCATTAGGGTCATCGGAGTCGGGATTTGCCGCCGAGGTGGCCAGCAACGAAGCGGCCGCCCGGCTGGACTACCTCGAAGACCTCTACCGGGACTGGAACGACGGCGGCGCCTCCTCCGGCTGGGCCGTTGAGCGGATCTCGGCGGAGTTCGAGCGGATCCGCCGAGAACTGGGGGACCTGCCCGGCGTGGTCTCGTCGGCCGCCCGCTGAGGACGATGCTGCAGCATCTGACCAAGACGCTGCACCCCGGGGTGCTGAACGACTGCTTCTACCAGGCCGCCACCGCCCTCTGCCGCAAGCGCGCTACTGACTTCGGCTCGTCAGGGTGAGGTCGGGTTGCCGAGGGCGAGGCCGGTGCCGGCTATGAAGCCGTCGAGGGTTTCGGGCCGGTACTGGAGTCGTTTGAGCCGGTTGCGGACGAGGGCCTCCAA